>JBJKPP010000124.1:0-2813 GCA_046706145.1 Ignavibacteriaceae bacterium
TCTAAAATACTTTGATATCAAATTTAAATATACTACTAAAACATAAAATCCAAACCAACGGTGGTATTTGTGTCAGTGTTTTTCACGGTTTGAGGAGGGTATCTGTCATAGAGAAGATGGAAACCAACAGTAAGCGCAAATCTTTTTGAGATGCCAACGGTTAGATTGCCTTCCGAAAGAATTCTAAAATCTTTAAACATATCAAATCTTGGCTGATAGTAAATTACATAAGAGAAATTAACTTTGTCATTTATTGTCAGAAGAAATGAAAGATAATTGCTCCACCGGCTTACATTAGTTAAAGTCTTGTTAATTATAATTTTAGGTTTCCTAGTCTCTCGTGTTCAAACATATATGCAGTGCCAAGCCACAATTGAGAGCTTTTAGTTTTGAACAAACCGATTCTTAATCCACCGCCAAACAAATATCTAAATTTTAACAAACGTGTGTTGTCGTAATTCACTTGCGCGAAAAATTCGGTTCTCAACATTTCTTTAAGATTTCTAACATACCTAATTTGGCCGAGGGCACCATCAGAAAATCTGCTCCCGTCTTTCCATCCATAGTTGCCGGTTGCTATAAACATTATTAAATGATTCTTCATTTTTATATCGTACTGAAACTCTGAGTTTAGCTCCTGTAAATCAGTATTACCGGTTTGAAAAGAACCGTCGACGTGAAAAACTCTGAATGTTTCAACAGTGTCAAGCAAAGTCCTATATTTTTCTGTGTTTACCTGCGAAAAAACCGGATAGGAAATAGAAAGTGTGAAAATTGCGATAAAAGTGAGTTTTATTTTCATTAATTTATTATGTCTTGGTTTTAGTTAGAACTGTAAAAAGATAAGTAAAAATAATTTTTTTGAAAACACTTTGATGAAAATAGATAGGGTTGAGTTAAGGAAAATTCTTCTTCCTTTTAGAAAACCTTTCGAGACAAGCGGGTGGGTTCAAAATGGAAATTGCAGTGTAATAGTAAAGGTTTTTTCAGAAGGACAATTTGGGTGGGGAGAATCTCCCGTAAATAATTTTCCATATTATGTTGAAGAAACTACTTCTACTGTTTGGAATATTCAAAATGAGTTTTTGGTCCCCCTTATTTTGGAAAATAGAATATCTCATCCGACAGAAGTTGAAAAATTACTTTCGAAAGTAAGATTAAACAATTTTGCTAAATCAGGATTAGAATTTGCTCTATGGGATTTGTACGGAAAACTTGAAAATAAGTCTTTGTCAGAATTGCTCGGAGGAAAAAAGAAGAAAATATCCGTAGGTGTGAGTATCGGAGTTATGGATGATTTGAAGTTGCTTCAAAGTCAAGTAGAAGATTTTATTTCTCAAGGATATAAAAGAATTAAAATAAAAATTAAACCGGGTTGGGATTTGGTTCCTCTAAAAAAAATTAGGAGAGATTTCGGACAAATAATGCTGCAGGTAGATGCCAATTGTGCTTATAGACCAAAGGATGTGAAAAAATTGCAAAGACTTGATGAATTTAATCTTTTAATGATTGAACAGCCTTTTGCCGCTGATGATCTACTTGATCATTCTTTGTTTCAAAAGAAAATAAAAACGAAAGTTTGCCTTGATGAAAGTATAGTCTCTTTGGAGGATACTAAGCTTGCTAAAAAAATAAACGCGTGTAAAATTATTAATATAAAACCTGCAAGAGTAGGAGGATTAAGTCAAGCAAAAAAGATTCACGATTTTGCAGTTAAAAATAAAATTTCTTTGTGGTGCGGCGGCATGCTGGAAACAGGAATTGGCCGCGCCGTAAACCTTGCTCTTGCAAGTCTTTCCGGATTTAAGTTTCCTTCAGATATTAGCGCAAGCAGCAGATATTTCATTAGAGATATCATTCATCATCCATTTGTACTAAATAAAGAAAGTACAATCAATGTTCCTGATGGCAAGGGTTTGGGGATTGAGATAGACGAAGATTATTTGGATAGAGTAACTTTGGAAAAATTAGTGATTAAATAATCTATTAGGAGTAAACCGGATAGCCTATATGTCATTTCGAACCCGAATGGAGTGAGTGGTGAGAAATCTCCTTAAATGAATTGTACATGGGATTTCTCCCCCGATAAATCGGGGTCGAAATGACAAATTATACTTTTTGCAAACCGTAAGTTTTTATTATCTAAGTCATGGAAGAAATCAAAATCCAACAGTTAATCGAAGGAATCGCCAAAGATAATTGGGCAAAGCAAGATAACTTCTTACCTGCTGCTATTGCTGAAGATATTCTTGAAGAAATTAAATGTAAATGGAAAGAAGATGACTTCAAGAAGGCTGGAGTTGGAAGGGGGAATGATTTCGGTGTTCGTTCGGAAATTAGAACAGACAAAACCCTGTGGCTTAATCCCAATCAGCTTTCTAAAGCATTGAAATACTATTGGGATATTATTGAAGAATACAAATTAGAATTAAATAGAGCATTCTTTTTAAGTTTAGTTGAGTTCGAGGCGCACCTTGCTGTATACCCGGTTGGTTCATTTTATAAAAAGCACCTTGACCAATTTAAGAGTGTGCAGAATAGATTGATTACTTGCATTCTATATCTAAACAAATCATGGAATGAACTGGATGGAGGGCAATTGAGGATTTTCAGCGAAAGAGCATCCAGCGGCGATGTTGACATTTTTCCCGAGTTCAATTCCTTTGTTTCTTTCAAAAGTTCGTTGGTTTATCACGAAGTACTGCCAACCAAAAGGGAAAGATTCAGTGTCAGCGGCTGGCTGAGAGTTAGAGATAATATTTTTTAATAAAGTTATACAAAATTATGGAGAAAGAATTAATTCCATTAAGAGA
>JBJKPP010000125.1:0-2035 GCA_046706145.1 Ignavibacteriaceae bacterium
TCGAAGGCAAAGAGTTAACTCCTTATGAACAAAGAAAAGAAAAACTCAAAAAAGTTAAAGCTGAAGAGAATCAAATAAATTTGTTCGAAATCAAAGATGACAAATTGAGGGACGAAATTAAGGAAATACAGGGTGACCAACTTACACCTGTTGAGGCTTTGAACAAATTGAATGTATTAAAGAAAAAAATAAAAGAAAACGTATAAGAATTTTTTGAGTGTGAGGGTTTAAGAGGAACTAGTATTCTATCTACTTGTAAACTAAAAATAGACTGATAAGTTTAGAACAAGTATGAAAATTCAAAAAATATTACCAATAGTAATTTTTGCTTTAATAATTTCGTCGTGCGGGAAAAGTAATACACCTGAACAAAAGAAATATATTGCTAAAATTGAAAAGATACGAGAAGAAAAAAACAAGGAAATGAAAAATGATCCTGCTTCTCCTTTTAATATAGACCCAAATGCACATTTTAGCAATTTGAAATATTTTCCTATAAATCCTGATTTTGTTTTTAGGAGTAAACTATATACATACGCAAATAAAGATACGGTTATAGTTTTTGGAACTAAAGGAGAGAAAAGAAAAGCAGTCAGATATGGTTACGTTAAAATTAATTTCAAAGATGGGGAGAAAAATGTGAATGTATATGAAGGCTTTGGTAAGAATGGACAGAAATATTATTCCATTTGGTTTACAGACCGCACAACGGGAAATGAAACTTATGGAGTGGGTCGTTATATTGACTTTGACTTGAACCCTGATTCTAATTTTATTTACACTATAGATTTTAATTTAGCTTACAATCCTTATTGTTCTTATAGTTCGAAATATTCGTGTGCTATACCAACAAAAGATGACCATATAGATGAGGAAATAGATGCAGGTGAGAAGAAATTTCATAATTAGAAACCTTTAGCTATTTTTACATAAAACCTGGAGAAAACTTGGTTGTAGTTTTAGAAAAAAATATTCCTGATAAAAAATTAGAAAACATCGTAAGGCACCTGGAAGATTTCGGTTTTGCCGTTCATAAATCAACTGGTGTGCAGCAAATTATTCTTGGAGCAATTGGTGTTAAACCAGATTTCGATACCCGCAAGGTTAAAATTCTAGATGGAGTTGCGGAAGTTTACCGGATTACGGAACCATTTAAACTCGCAAGCCGAACTTTCAAAAACAATGATACCATAATTAGGGTTAAGGATGTGAGTTTTGGAGGTGACGATGTTGTAGTGATGGCTGGACCATGCTCTGTAGAAAGTGAAAAACAGATTTTTACCATTGCTGAGATTGTTGCAAAAGCTGGAGCAAAAATTTTGAGAGGTGGTGCATTTAAACCTAGAACTTCGCCTTATTCATTTCAGGGACTCGGCGAAGAAGGTTTAAAATTATTAAGAAAAGCGGCGGATGAATATAAACTTTTGGTAATTACTGAAGTAATGGAAATTGGACAGATTCCTTTGATTGAACAATACACTGACATTTTCCAAATTGGCGCCAGGAACATGCAGAATTTTCCGTTGCTTATCGAGATGGGGAGAGCAAGCAAACCTGTTATGCTCAAAAGAGGATTGGCCGCAACTGTAGAGGACTGGTTGATGTCTGCGGAATATATTTTGTCCAATGGAAATATGAACGTGATGCTCTGCGAAAGAGGAATAAGAACATTCGAAACATATACGCGTAATACTTTTGATTTGTCTGCCATACCAGTTGTACAGAAAAGAAGCCACTTGCCTGTAATTGCTGACCCTTCACATGCCACTGGTCTGAGAGACAAAGTTATTCCTATGGCAAGGGCAGCTATTGCTGCTGGTGCTAACGGATTAATGGTAGAAGTTCATAATGACCCTGACAATGCATTGTCCGATGGCCCACAGGCGTTACTCCCTGAGCAATTTGTTGACCTAATGACGCAGGCAAGGAAAATTGCAGAAGTTATCGGCAAACACATAATTTAGGAAATTTTTCATCTCAAAACTCCCTAATTCTTTTAAGCCAGAAGCTTATAAATGAAAAAAAACATTGCGAT
>JBJKPP010000126.1:0-1363 GCA_046706145.1 Ignavibacteriaceae bacterium
CCAAAGTCCACATTGAACGTAAATTCAATAGACTTAACTTTTGAAAACGAACTCAATCCGTAAGCGTCCGCAACTTTTAATGCTAGCGGATCTTTTGAAGTAGTCATTTCCTTATTTTGTGGAAAAACTGCTATACTTATAAAAAGAATAGTTGTTAACACAAAAGCCAAAGTTTTCATTATGTACTCCTATTTTTCACAAAAAATAACAAAAGTTAACATGACGGCAAGTTCACTAAATCACAGACCAAATCTTTCTGTTATTTGCATTTTCCTGGTCGTGTGTTTTAAAGGTGCTTTATATTCCTTATCGTATTGGGCTTTTATAATTATTCATTATTTATCCATTATGCTGAAAATCTTTTCAATTTAATGATATATTTGTTAAGCCTTAGTATATTTGTAATTCTCAAAAATAAATCTAGTTATAGGAGAAATTCTGAAGAATGGAATTCAGGAAAAGAACACATACATGCGGAGAATTAAGAGAGAAAAATATTGGTGAGAATACAGTTCTCAATGGATGGGTAGATACTAGAAGAGACCTTGGCGGTTTAATCTTTATCGATCTGAGAGATAGATATGGAATTACACAGATTGTATTCGAGCCGAATTATGATAAAGAAGCTCACGAATATGCAAAAAATTTAAGAAACGAATTTGTTATTTCGATTGAAGGTACGGTGAGAAAAAGACCTCCAGAAACCGATAACCCATCAATTCCAACCGGGCATATCGACATAATGGCAAATAAACTTATTATTCTAAACGAAGCCATCACTCCGCCATTTCCCATTAAAGACAAGATTGACACGAACGAAGAAACCAGGTTAAAATATAGGTATTTGGATTTACGCAGAGCTATACCGCAGAAGAATATTCTGATGCGTCACAAAATGTATCAACTGGTAAGAAATTATTTTGACAAGAATAACTTTGTAGAGATTGAAACACCTGTTTTAATGAAAAGTACCCCTGAAGGAGCTAGAGATTATCTTGTTCCCAGCAGATTGCATAAGGGAAAATTCTATGCGCTTCCACAATCTCCTCAAACATACAAACAAATTTTGATGGTTGCGGGATTTGATAGATATTTTCAAATAGTTAAATGTTTTAGGGATGAAGATCTGCGTGCAGACAGGCAACCTGAATTTACTCAAATCGATGTCGAAATGTCATTTGTTGATCAGGAAGATATTTTTGAGATTGTTGAAGGCTTGATGAAAGAGTTGTTTAAAGAAATACTACAGAAAGACATTGAACTTCCACTGAAAAGATTAACTTTTAATGAAGCCATGGAAAAATACGGGAGCGACAAGCCGGACACAAGATTTAATCTTGAAATGGTAACACTAAATGAAGTT
>JBJKPP010000127.1:0-16620 GCA_046706145.1 Ignavibacteriaceae bacterium
AACTGAGTTAGGATCGGATGGTAAATTTTATACTCAAGCACAAATAAAAGAAATTATAAAATATGCTTCTGATAGAGGTATTCGAGTTGTTCCGGAATTTGACATTCCAGGACATTCTACGAGCTGGTTAGTTGCCTATCCAAACTTAGCAAGTGCGCCAGGCCCATACAAAGTGCAGCGCGGGTTTGGTGTTTTCAATCCTACTTTTGATCCCACAAATGAAAATACATACAAGTTTTTTGATAAATTCTTTGGCGAAATGGCAAAGTTGTTTCCCGATGAATATGTTCATATCGGTGGAGATGAAAATAATGGAAAGCAGTGGAGAGCCAATCCTAAGATACAAGAGTTCATGAAAAAACATAATATGACTAATGTTCATGAACTTCAAACTTATTTCAATAAAAGGATTTTGAAGATACTTACAAAATATCATAAAAAAATGATTGGTTGGGATGAAATTCTTCAGCCAAATATGCCTAAAAGCATTGTGATACAATCTTGGCGTGGAATTTCATCAATGGTTAAAGCAGCAAAGGAAGGTTACAAAAGTATTTTGTCAAGCGGCTACTATCTAGACCTTATGCAATCTGCAGAAAAATACTATTCCGTTGATCCTCTCCCAAGTAATACTCCGTTAACTGATGCACAAAAGAAAGATATTCTTGGAGGTGAAGCAGCAATGTGGGGAGAAATGGTTACACCCGAAAATATAGATTCAAGAATATGGCCACGAACAGCAGCAATCGCAGAAAGATTATGGTCACCGCAAAACGTGATGGATGTGAATGATATGTACAGGCGATTGGAAATCGTAAATATACATCTTGAAGAATTCGGCTTAACTCAAATTAAGAATTACGGTATGATGCTGAGAAGATTAGCTAATGGTCAAAATACCACACCACTAAAAGAACTAGTTAATTTAGTAGAACCTGTAAAAGGTTATGAGAGATATAGCTCTGGGGTAGCCTATACCTCATACTATCCATTCACTCATGTTGTTGATGCTGCAAGGCCAGAATCAATTCATGCTAGAGATTTTAATATTATGATTAAAGATTACATTGGTGGGAAAAAAGAAGACTATAAAATTTTAGAAAGCAAACTTGAAAAATGGCAAAAAAGCAGCATAGGGTTAAAACCAATAATTAAGCACTCCCCCATCCTTTGGGAAGTAGATAGTCTTAATACTGAATATCAAATAACAACTAAAGCCGGTTTAGAAGCCTTAGCAAATTTGCATAATAATGTTGAAGTAGATTCTAGTTGGGTAAATTCGGAAATAAGAACATTAGAGAAATGGGAAAAACCTTTCGCCAATGTCAATTTGAAAATTGTAGATGCTGTGAAAGAATTACTAAAAGCCGAAAAAATTAAGAATAATTAATTTATCAGCTATTTTTCAAAATCCATATTTTCAGGATAATACTTTTTAGTTTGTTGACTGGTCAAATCAGTTACAGGAACAGTATTATTCACAACTTTAAGAGAAAGACTATCAACATTAATTTGACCTTTCCCACTTAAAAGGGCCCCGTAGGTAATCTTTGATGCATCTTTAGGAACGTCCAATACAATAGAACATTTTTGCCAATCCGATGTTCCAACAACCGGGCGATTTTCCATATTATCGTAAGCTAAAACTCTGCCATAGCTATCTTCCACTTTCATAAATAATCCAGACCAGAATTCGACAAGTTTAGTTAACACATATCCAGAGAATTCAATTCTATCTCCTTTATAATTGTCGGCCTGGACACTTTGTTGCAAAGTTGCATAGCCAACAGGTTTAAAGACTCTCGAAGTAATATAAGCAGAACTACTACTAACATATCCCAATGTTCTGTCAAGGCCAACAGTATAATCTTGGGGCTGATCTCCGCCTTTTGCCCATCCTTCGGGGAGGTTGTCACTTTGATTTAGAGGCTGCCTAATTGTCGGCACCTCTACTTTTTCCTGAGCAAAATTAATAATGTTAAATAGGAAGAGTAACACTATGTAATATAAGTAGTTACGTCTCATTTTTTCACCTAATTTGTAAAAAATTTATTTAGTAGCATAAAGATATAGAAAATCGTTATTTACCAAGGATAGCATCAAGGTCAAGTTCGATACCTTCTTCAGAATAAAATGGCTCACCAAATTTCTTACCAATCTCGAAACCATAGCTTTTTGCCCTCGCTTCAATATAGTCTAAGAAAATAGGCCTGCTAATGAAGGTTTCAGGTTCAGTACTTTTCGGATCATAAAACTGAGATGAGTAACATTTTACCGCTTTCATTTTTGTCTCAAAATGGTCAGTAATATCTACTATAAAAGTGGGAATAAAAGTGTATGCCTGCATAAAGTAAAATAATTTATCTGGTCTGTACGCCTCTTGTTTTTGTTTGTTATCAAAGGTTTCAATTTTTTCCAAACCTGTCAGAAACATGGCCCTTTTAAGTAATTTACTGGTGGCAACATGATCAGGATGCCTGTCATTAAAATACGGCGCAAAAATAGTCTTAGGCCTATATTTTCTAATTTCGGTTATAACTTTGATAAGATTTTCTTTACTATCCTCAATAAAACCGTCTGGAACATTCAAGTTCTCTCTGGCAGTTGTCTCTAGAGCAAGGGCAGCTTCAGATGCTTCTTTCTGTCGCAATTCCGGAGTGCCTCGTGTACCAAGTTCTCCTCTTGTAAAATCTACAATGCCTACTTTGGAGCCACTTGCAGTTAACTTTGCTATAGTACCACCCATTGCTAACTCCGCATCATCAGGATGCGCAGCAAATACCAAAACGTCTAAATTCATAAATAAGATAGATTGATTTTTAACATAATATAAAAATTACTAATTTTTAACCAGTTGACAAAAATACTACACAAGTGTAAATCTGATTATTCTAAAATGTGATTTTTTACCTCCCCATTATTTAATTCCTATGATCCTAAAAAGTAATATGTAACTTTGGGATAGAGAAATCATTCAAGAGTATTATGATCGCTTTTAACAACGGATTCATTTACACTGTCAATCCTGCTAACCCAATAGTTGAGACTGTAGTAATAGAAGGAAACAGAATTATATTTGCGGGTTCAAACCTAGAGGCAAAGCCGTACCTTACTGAAAGTACTAAAATTATTGACCTTAACGGAAGATTAATGCTTCCAGGATTTATTGATAATCACACCCATTTTATTAAGGGTGGATTTTATTTGAATGGAATGAATCTTCATGAGACTAAATCGACAATTGAATTCAAAAAAATTCTTAAGAACTATGTTGAGAGAAACAAAGGTAAATGGGTTACCGGAGGATACTGGAACAATGAACAATGGGAGAATACAAAACTTCCTAATAAAAATATGATTGACGAATTTACTGTGGACACACCTGTATTTATTGAAAGATTTGATGTACATATGGGATTAGCTAATTCTTTAGCATTAAAGTTGGCTGGAATAACAAAAGATACACCCAATCCTGATGGAGGTTTGATTGAGAAAGATTCTTTAACAGGCGAACCAACTGGAATTTTGAAAGATAATGCAATGGTTTTAATATATAAAACCATCCCAGAAAATTCTAAAGATGAATATTTTGATGCAGCTTTAATCGCAATGGAGGAGGCGAAGAGAAACGGGATAAGCACTATTCACGATATTACTCTTCCAAACGATTTCGAAACCTTCGAAAGAATATATTATGAAAATAAACTTACAGTCCGCATTTTTTGCAGGCTTCCCATTTCCAATTATAAGAATTTCATAAATCGAACAAGAAAAAATGATGATAAACTTCAGACGAAATCACTGAAGGCTTTTTCCGATGGCTCGCTTGGTTCGAATACAGCATGGTTCTTTGAACCTTATAAAAATGACAACTCAAATTTTGGATTAGCTACTGATATTGTAACCAGTGGAGAATTAGAAAAATTGGCTTTTGATGCCGACAATAATAATCTACAAATTTGTATTCACGCAATTGGCGATAAGGCTAATAATTTTGTCTTAAACTTGTATGAAAAAATAAAAAAAGAAAATCACGAATGGGATAGAAGATTTAGAATAGAGCACGCTCAACATGTAAGACATGAAGATATTTCAAGATTTGCTGAGACAGGTGTTATTGCATCATCTCAACCATATCATTTGGTTGATGACGGAAACTCTGCCGAAGAAAAAATTGGCTCTAAAAGATTGATTGAATCTTTTGCTTTTCGATCGTTCTTAGACGCAGGTGTTAATCTAAGTTTCGGAAGTGATTGGCCTGTAGCTCCTCTTAATGCTATTTCAGGTATTTATGCAGCCGCAACTAGACAAACATCAAATGGAAAAAACCCAGACGGCTGGATATCGCAAGAAAAGGTCAGTGTTGAAGAAGCCATAAGATGCTACACAATTAACAACGCTTATGCATGTTTCAAAGAAAAAAAACTTGGAAGTATCGAACCTGGCAAGTTTGCTGACCTGGTGATTTTAAGCGAAAATATTCTTTCTATCAAACCTGAAAATATTAAAGATGTAAAGGTTGACATGACGATTTTTGACGGAAAGATTATTTATGAAAGAGGGTAATCCCTACTGATCATGGTTAAAATTCTTTTAATCTTAGTTGTCTTCTTACAGGTTTCTGCTTTTTCCCAGCAAAGTAAATTATCGAAAGCAGTTAACTATTTATCAGAATTCATTGCTTCTGATTACTTTAAACAATTAAAAGAAACACATAATAGTCTTAGCCTTGTTGATACAATATATTTGCGGGCGGTTAAATATGAGAAATATAATTATTCCGAAGCATTGCTTGCCCTAACTTTTGCAACTATTCCGTATAATGTTGTCCCGATAAGATTGCTGCCATTCGTAAACTTCACGATTGATTACCCTATCATTACCGACAGTGAATCAATTTTTCTGGCGAAAAATCGGAATCTACCCAACAGATTATTTTACGACACGCCTACTGATAACTTTGGAGACAAAGACAAACTGGCACATCTATTTGGTGCGGCATTTATTTCTTATACTTCTTATCTTTTTGATTTCACTAATTTAATTGGTTATTTTGTGGAAGTATTTGAACAGACTTTTGAAGTGCAAAATTCAGTTGACAGGAGAGATTTGGATACGGACAAGCTTGGAGATCTCTTTGGAAAGGTGTTAAAAAACTCCAAGAAAATTTTGCCATCTGATATATTCTTAACCTATTCATTATTTAATATTAGATATACCCCCTAAATGGAAACTTCAATATGAATTCAGTTTTTATTATTGATGACGAGAAAGAGATTTGTGAAAGCATAAAAATGATCCTCGATTTGGAAGGATACTCTGTGGATTACAGCACCAGTTCAATTGAAGGCTTAAATAGAATTCAAAATGGCAATTTCTCTGCTCTGCTTCTTGATATACAAATGCCGCAGCTTAACGGATTTGAAGTTTTAAAAAAGATTAAAGAAAATGGTGAACACATTTCAGTCATAATTATCTCTGCACATGCAAACGTTGAAAATGCCATAAAGGCAACTAAGCTAGGCGCGTTTGACTTTATTGAAAAGCCAATAGATAGAGACAAACTTCTGATTAGTGTAAGAAATGCTACAAGCCAGGCAAATCTTGTTAAAGAAAACATAGAGATAAAGAAAACTATTTTCACCGATGATAAAATTCTTGGTAAAAGTAAAGCAATTCAAGATGTTCTGGAAACAATAGAAAAAGTCGCTCCTCTTGATACAAGAGTTTTAATCACTGGAGAAAATGGAACAGGCAAAGAATTAGTTGCCAGGGCAATTCATAATAAAAGCAATAGAAAAGACAATCCTTTTATCGAAGTAAACTGTGCTGCAATTCCAAATGAATTGATTGAATCCGAATTATTCGGACATGAGAAGGGTTCTTTTACAGGTGCCCTAAATCAGAGAATAGGAAAGTTCGAGCTTGCAAATAAAGGAACAATTTTTCTGGATGAAATAGGCGACATGAGTATGCAGGCACAGGCTAAAGTATTAAGAGCAATAGAGGATAATAAAATAGAAAGAGTAGGCGGAAATAAAAAAATAGAAATTGACGTGAGAATAATTTCCGCTACAAATAAAAATTTAAAGGAAGAAATTGAAAAAGGAAATTTTAGAGAAGATCTTTATCATCGGCTGAATGTCATTCCAATTTTTGTTGCACCCTTATAAGAAAGAACAGAAGACGTCCCGATTTTGGTTAAGAGTTTCACTGACGAAATCACAAGTAAGCACGGAAAACCTTCTACCAATTTTGCTGATGATACCATAAAATATTTACAAACTTTACCCTGGACAGGTAATATCAGAGAACTGAAAAATGCAATTGAGAGAATAATAATTCTCATTGATAAACGTGAAATTGAAAGAAAAGATATTGAAGGATTATTCGGACAAGGACAGGAACAAATTGGTTCATTAATTAACGAAAGCAATTCTTTTCAGGATTTTAAGGAAAGAGCCGAAAGAGCATTCATTGTGAAAAAGTTAAAAGAATTTGACTGGAATATCAGCAAAACCGCAGAAGTTCTCGAAATTCAAAGAAGCCACTTGTACAACAAGATGAAGAAATACAAGATAGAAAGGAAAGACTGAGATGGCAGATACTATTTTTTCTAAAATCATAAAAAAAGAAATTCCGGCTGACATAGTTTACGAGACAGAAAGTGTTTTAGCTTTCAAAGATATTAATCCGAAAGCACCTGTTCATATATTAATCATTCCGAAAGAGCCCATACCGCAAGTGACAGAGATAGATGGGAAGAAACATGCAGCTTTATTAGGCGAGATGTTTGATGCCGCCAATAAGTTAGCTAAGGATTTGAAAATTGATAAAGACGGCTTTAGATTAGTGTTAAATAACGGTAGGAACGGCGGACAGGAAGTTTATCACCTCCACATGCATTTATTGGGCGGCAGACTAATGAATTGGCCTCCAGGCTGATAAGATATTATATATTTAGTTTAAATCCTCCATATATCCATCTACCGGGCATAGGAACACCACTTACTTCCTCATAGCCAGTATTAAAAAGATTTGTTACTTTGAAATAAAACTGTACGTGCTGTATATCTTTTGATATCTGAGTGTCAACTAAGATATAATCTTTATAGTTGACTCTGTCCTCGTAAGTAAAATGCCAGCTTTCTAAAATATCATACCACCAATAATTAACAAGATTAATATTTAACTGATGTCTCAAATAATTAAGCAAATAAACTGACACTAAGTAATTCGTGTTTTTGTCTTCATTCAAATATGTGTAGCCAATGCTGAATTGTGTAAATGGGAGTTGCTTTACCAGGGTCTTTGGATTAAAAGAAAAATCTATATCAAATCCATCAGTGTTAATTTTTGATATGTTTTCAGCTTTCCATAAGCTGTCACTAATATTATGTTTAACCCAGTCAATTAAATTCTTCCCATCTTTTCTAAATAGACTCAACTTAAAGTTATATTCAGGTTGTGAATATTTTAGTCCAACTTCATAACTAGTTGTTTCTTCAGAGTGCAAATTAGGGTTGCCAACTTGAGTGGGAGAGGTATAATACAATTCTGTATAAGTCGGAATTCTAAATGCCTTTCCAACAGAGCCATAAAGCCTAAGACTTTTTGTTAATTGATAGCCGGCGTCTAAACCAGGCCAAAACTTCCAGCCAAGAAAAGCGTAATCATATAAAAAAGCTCCGGGTACAAAGTTGAATTTATCTATAGGTGAAAAGTTCTCTTCAAAGAAAAATCCTTTCTTATTCCTTTGGTGATCACCAAGATTTGTACTTTGTATCTTATCTTGTGAAAATTCTCCTCCAATTGATGTGGTTCCGAATTCAGATTTCATTGATAGTTGTAATTCGCCTCCATAAACATTCGTTTGATGAATATTTTCATAATATGATGGATTGTATCTTTCTAATATGTAATCATCATCATTTCTTCTCCAATAAACTTTTGGAGTGAATGTAATATTATCAAGATCAAAGTCACCATTCAAATTAAGTAGCTGCGTTTTAGTATGTTCCCACTGGCTGGGAAATAGGACTGAGTAGAAACTGTTGGCACCGAATTTTTTATTGTTATATCCATAAAGAAGGTTTATACTTCCGGAATTGAAAACCACTGAGGAATTATACGAAAAAGTAAGCTCATCAAAATCTGTGTTATAGCGATAGCCATTAGATTTTTCTCTTTTAAAAGAAAAGTGATTGTTCAAGAACGCAAGTGGAATTGCGAAGTACAACCCAGCATTGTAATAACTATTTTGTCCGCCGGACAAACTCAATGAAAAATCTTTGTCTCTTCCCTTTTTTGTAATAATATTGATAATTCCGCTAAAAGCATTTGGCCCATATATTCTTGAACCTTGTCCTTCCAGAACTTCTATTCTTTGAACGTCATCTAAAGATATTGGCAGATTTAAATTATGATGTCCGGTCTGCGGATCACTCATTTTAACACCATCTATTAAAATGAGAGTTTCCTCAAAACTTCCACCTCGAATGCTGACGTCTGATTGAACGTCGCCTATTCCCCTGGTCTGCATATCAACCCCGTCCACAAATTGCAATATGTCTTGTATGCTATTTACAGGCAGGGTTTTAAGCATTTGTGGACCAATAACTTTCACATCTCTATTTAGATCTGATAAAAGCACGGGGGTTCTTCCGGCAGTTACTACCACTTCCGGAAGTTGGTATTCTTTTTCCTGTGGAAATGTATTAATTGACAGAAAAATAGATAGGAAAAGAAACAAAAGAAGTTTTTTCATGCTGGAACTAAAGTGAGCCTAACTTGAGATTAAGTTCTTAAAAACTTTTGATAGACTTTCTATAACTTTTTTGTGTATTAAAGGTTTTGATATAAAGTCGTCAAATCCCGCAGCAATATATTTTTCTTTGTCACCAGGTATCAAATATGCCGAGACAGCTACTATAGGAACTTTTTCATATGGCTTGATTCTTCTAATAAGTCTTAGTGCATCTAGGCCGTTCAAATCACTTGCAAGATTTATATCTATAAAGATAACATCATATTGTTTTAATTCCAACATTGGCAAAGCTTCTTCGACAGCTAACGCAAAATCGATTTTGTCAAATTTCTTCATCTCAATCTTAAAAAGAACCTGAGAATCAATTTGGTCCTCTATGTAAAGGCATTTCAGTTTAGTCAAATCTAAATCTGAAATACTACCCTGGTAACTGCTCTCCTGGAATGAGTGAGTAATATCCTCCATTTCAACAATATGGCTCTCTGAGAAAGATTGCTCTTCTTTTTCCTGAATTTCAGGTAACATATCCTTAACTTCCTCTTCTTCTTCATGAGATTCTATGGAAGCATTTTCTGTGACTTTATATTCACTAGAAGTATCCAGTTGGAGCGGGAAATTAAACGAGACATCAGTTTTACCATTCTCAACTTTTGATACATTAATCTTACATTTTAATATTTCGATTAGTCTTTCAACTAATCCAACTGTCATTTTAGATATGCCAAGATTCTTCACCCTTGATAAATCTTTGCTGAAGAAAATACTTTTTAATTCATCCAAAAGTCGTGTAGACATTGAGGAATAATTGTCTCTTATAAAGACCGCAAAGTTTTTATTATCGCTAGACGACGCAGAAAGATAGATTTTTTTCTCATTCGTTAGATGTGTAACTATCAATAATAAATTGTAAATCAAATTGAAAAATTTATCCTTATCAGTCTTAAACGATAATGAAGAAGATATTTTCCCAAAACCGAACTCAACATTTTTATTTTCTTTTATTTTATTGAACTCATTTGTCAGTCTATCTACTATCTCAGTGATTTTAACTTCGGAAATTTTTAAGTCCAGAGTACCATATCGAAGCCTAGATAATTCAGCAGATGAGTTCATTGCTTGAGTAAGAAAATATTTGTTTTGGCGTACTATATCTAATATTCCACTCTGCGTATTATTCCTTTCTTTTTCATCAAACTCATCAGCAAATCCGAGTATAACGTTTACAGGAGTTAGTATTTCGTGAAATATTTTACCTATAAAATTGACCAAGTCTTTTTCTACATTTGTACCTATTTCAGGCTTTTCTATATGCTCATTACTAATTACTTGTTCAACTGTTTTTCCATTAATCACATAGTTAATAAGTTCGCCTTTATAATCATATATGGGTGAAAAGGTTATAATAGTATTTATATAATCACCGTCTTGCTTCTTGATATTAAGATTCATTTTCAAAGCATCATGTAACTTTGAAGCAAAGACTTCTTTATTAACTTCTGCTCTTTCATCGTTAGGCAAAATTCCAGAGAAAACCGAGTTTAATATATCTTCATTATAACCGAGCGTTTCCTTTACTCTATCATTTATGAATGTTATAAATCCAGTTGAATCAGTCAAGAAAACAAAATCATTAGTACTTGCATAAATTGATTTGTTAATTTTGTTTTGAATATCTTCATACAACGCTTGTGTAATATCTTCAATAAAATAAAATGCGAGAGATTTGTCTTCCTGCTTAAATTGGATTTTATAGAATTTCACAAAGAACTCAGAGCCATTCTTTTTTCTGTGTTTTATAGGTCCATAATAATTACTTACACCTGCCTGCTGGACAGAAAGGTAAGAGTTTATCTGAGGAGGATCTAGAATTAATTGCATATCCTCAGTTGAATATAGGTCAGAAATATCTTTCTCTAATAATTCAGTTTTTTCATATCCATAAAGTTCAAGAGCTTTCTTATTTGCATTTATTATGTTAAGGTTTTCTTCATCAATCAAGATAACAGGAATTGGATTATTATCTAGTAAAGTCTCGAATTTTATATCAATAATATCAATAAGTTGCTTTTCTACTGCAGCCGGAATCTCTTTAGCAAAAATTTTCTTATCCTGAATTATGTTTACAATTGCAATAACTTTATTTGATGAATCGCATAATGGAATTTCAATTGTTTCCTGTTCTTCTTGACTATTTAGCTCAAATAAAAAGGCATCGTTCAACACAATATAGTTTAACGATTCTACAATAAACTTGGTTAAGGATGCTTGAAAATTGTTTAAATGTGGTGGAATAAATACACTTTCGTTTTTACCTTCTATCTGAGAACTTTTTAGCTTTAAAGCTCTGGATACATTCCTGTTTACGACAACGATATTGCCTTTAATATCTTTAATCCAAAAGTATTCATTTAGTTCATTAATTTGTTTTCTTACTGTTTCCTTACTTACGAAAGTGAAAGGATATTTTATTTTTACTTCATTTAGAATTTCAATTATTCTTTTATTATTGATTATTCTTTCTAATTCGTTTACTCTTATTTCAAGTGCGGTTTTCCTAGAAAAAGCATAGTTGTAAGACTCTGGTTTTATTGTTAGAAGCATGAATATTTCATCTTTTTGTAGAAAGGAATTTAATATGATTGAAGCATGAAAACTGTTACCTGAATTTAGTTCAACTAAAACAGTTTCAGTAATACCTGAATTATTTTTGAAGAGTTTTTGGAAGAGTTGATTAAAACTTTCGGCAGATTGTTCAACTAATAAATCAAAAATATTTACTTGTTTGTCAGCAAGAGATAAGAGTCCCTCTGCCTCTTCGTTATAAAGGATTATATTACCATTTTGGTCAAGTACCAAAAATGGGTCTTTTATGTTATTTTTTACAGCCTCTAAAAGCAGTTTTTCGCTATCCTTCATCTTTCCTGTAAATTACCCTTTATCTTCTTAGTCAATTATTACTAAAATAATTTCCAAAACTTACCTATTTCAATGATTTTGGATATTTATGAAAAACCAAAGGTAGATTATATTTATTATTGCTCAAAATAAGGATATATCAAAATCTTCCTCCAGCACAAAATTATTAATATTTCAATAACATGTTTTATGCCTAAAAAAGTAAGGAAATCTCCCATTTAGAAGATTTTTGTAAATTTTCAATTCCAGAGTGCTTTCTCGAATTCCTTGTCCCCTTTTGCAGGTTTATATCCTTCTGAAGTGTACTTCATGAATCGCTGATTTTCGGGCATTCCTACTAATCTGGATTTCTTAGGATTTTCGTCTTTGATGCTTGTATTTAGATTCTGTAGTTTTCCATTCATTTCAAGTATTTTTGGTTTTTCCACACCCGTAGAAGTCTTTTCAAGCGTTTGTTTATTAACATTAGAAATCTTATCAGATTTTTCCTCTGCTATTTTGGGAGTAGACACAACTTGCCGGGGTTCAGAAACATTCTTTTGATATTTTCTTAGTGCCCATCTTTTTTTATTCTTGTTAACAACATACATTACAACAGCAACGATGGCTACTGCTAACAAACTTACAGCAATAATAAAAATTCCTATTGAATATGTTGACATGTCTTCCATATTTGCCCTCGGGAGACTACTATTTCACTATGGCTGCTAAGTAATTTAAGTTAACAAAAATAGCTATTTAGTAGTTTTAATTTAACAATATCAACATGAAAGGGAAAGAACACAAAGAACATTACTGAAAGAATATTCTTCCAAAATCTGTAAAAATTTAAACAATTGATAATTTATTAAAAATATCTTCTGAATTTCTTATAGAGCCGTCTATAAATATATTCTTATAATAAATCTGTTCAGATAATTTATAATGTTCGTCAAATCTGGAAATATTAGTTCTTATTTTTTTAAGTAAATTATCTATGTACTCACCTTTAGCTTTAGGGATAAATACTAACATATGATTTTGATAGAAACAAATTTTATCTTTTTTTTCAATAGAAAGTCTAACAATATTTTTTACCAGGTTGCTCAGAAAATCTTCCTTGGCTGCCACTTCATCTGTAATTTTAATTGACAATATAGCCGATCTTTCATTGGACGCGTTAATAAAAGCAATTTGGTTATTCAGAACTAATTTAAAATCATCAATCTTATAAAAATTAAGGTCTAGTACTTCCTCATTTTCTACCTTAATTTCAGACAATTGACTATATGCTACCTCCTCAACAGTTTTTTTACTGCTTGGCGTTTTTTCACCCGGCCGCTTAAATTCTGTTACAATTCCAACATCAGGCTGCAATAAATATTGACTGCTAAATCTTCCCTGGGTATGGCCAAAATTAGGGGTTATTGTCATAATTCCACCATAAAATTCATAGCTTTTTTCATCTCTTTTTAGCTCTATAACTCCGGTTGCCGAAGGTGAAATTGTATCTACAATATTCATAGCGGTCTTGGTAGCAGGTTCTGAAAGAATAAATAAGCTCGTTACATTTTGTTCCTCAATCGCCTCTAATGTTTTCAGAAATGAATCTTTTAAACTTTCCAGGTTTTTAAATTCTACAAATGGGGTGAACTCATCAAAAACAAGCTTGGCAGGCTTATACTGTTCAACAAGTTCAACCAATTCAGACATGTATTCAGCCAAATAACCATCAGAGTTTTCACGCTTCTCAAGATTCTTTGGTAAGGAAACTCTCACAAGAATAATCATATTTTGATTCACATATTGCTGCAAATCAAAATTTATAGAAGCAGCACTAATCATCAAATACTTAGGACGCATGGTAGTGAAATACAAGCAGACCTGCTTTTGTTGAACACACTCTTTTGCGAATTGCAGCGACATAATAGTTCTACCAGATTTATGTGGACCTGTGAGAAGATAAATTCCTCCTGGATAGAATCCTCCCCAGGTTTTATCCACCAAAGAAATTCCTGAAGTTCTTAGTTCTAAGCTGCTTTTCATAAACGTATTATAATCACACAATTATAAATTCTGTTGTAAAATTTACAATATCCCTTTTTCTATTTCTATGCCGTAAAACGGGTGTGAAATGAATAAAAATCGCAACTTTGGGGAAGGTTATTTATCGATTTAGAGACACTGAGAGTATTGTGTTTAATAATGCAACACTAAACAGAAACTTAATAAAACGCTTAAATCGCAACAATTAAGCGTCCCTAGCTCACTCCATTTCTCTTAAATTTCGCTAAATAGAAAAGGCTTAATTGCTCTCTTCCTTAGCGTGAGGGAAATTAGTCCCAATGATGTCATCCCATACTGGAGAACTAACACCAAACCCAAGACTTTCATCCTGATAATGATGTCTTGCATGATGTTTTTTCAGTATTAGAAAAAATTTGTTATGAATTGGAAAATGATGAATAGCATAATGAGTAAGATCATAAAACAAATAACCCATAACAAAACCTACAAAAAAAGGAGCAACAAATGCCTGTCCAAGAATTAACTTAAATATAAAATAGAAAATGACTGCAAGTGGAATACTGACAGATGGAGGCATAACTAATCTCTTGGTGTCTTTGGGATAGGCATGATGCACACCATGAACAATGAAGTGCATTTTTTCACCCCACTCGGATTTAGGGACATAATGAAAGATAAAACGATGTAAGGTGTACTCCGTAAAAGTCCATACAACAATACCTAAAACAACAAAAGTCAAAATAGTAACAAACGAAAAAGAGTATGATACAATAGAATAATACATAAAATATGCAATAACAGGTATGTAAATAAATAACGGAACAGTATAATGCACTCTGGAAAGAAATTCTAAAATATCATTATCAAAAAGCCTAACCGTTTCATCTTTATTTGATATAAATTTCTTATCCATAATTGTCTAGCCCCGATGTTTATTGTTAAAACTCTTTAAAATTACGAATTTTTTTTTCAATACAAAATCAACATTTGTCACATCACCAATTCTTTTTTTTTGCTCCAATTCCAGGCAAATTGCTTATTAATATTTTGCTTTTTTCTACTTTCGTACCCTCAAAACAATCATTTTTAATTAATAATGCACCATCAAGGTCTGCCCAATCCACAAGAGGTGAAAGTTGTGACGCGGCAGAAATACCACACGAGGTTTCAGTCATACAACCGAGTAATATTTTTAAGTTCAAAGCCTTTGCGAGCAAAATCATTCTGTAAGCTTTTCTAAGGCCTCCACATTTCATTATCTTCACATTAATTCCATCGAAGGAATCTCTTATTCTTAAAATGTCATCTAACGACCTCACAGATTCATCAGCAATTAATGGCAGAGGACTTCTCTTTTTTAACCATCCAATATCTTCAAGTTGTTCTTTAGGCATAGGTTGTTCAACAAACAAAACGTTTTTTTCATTTAACCAGTCAATCATCTCAAGTGCTTTTTCTCTATCTTTCCAGCCCTGATTTGCATCAATTGTTATTGGCTTATCCGTTACGTTTCTAACCGCCTCGACAATTTCCATATCATTTTCAGTTCCTAATTTTATCTTTAATATGAGGTGCTCTTCTGCTTCCTTTACTTTTTGCTCTACTATATTAACATTATCGATGCCTATTGTGAATGATGAAAGTGGAGTTTTTTCTTTATTTAATCCATATAACTTATACCATGGCTGATTTACTATTTTTCCAATCAAATCATGAAGCGCAATATCAATTGATGCTTTTGCCGCATTGTTTCCAGATTCTATTTCGTCTATGTCAGCTAAAATATCTTCAAGACAAAAAACATTATCATACTTCTCGAGATTCACCTTTGACAGAAATTTTAGAATAGTTTCCTGTGATTCTCCCAAGTACACGGGCATAGAAGCTTCACCGAACCCTATTACACCATCATATTCTATTTCAGTTAAAACGATTGGGGTTGTAGTTCTACTGTAAGTTGAAACTGTAAATGTATGTTGCAAATCCAGAGTGTATGGCTTAAATGTCAGTTTTAATTTTTTACTCATTGAAATCCGGAATGCCGTGAGTGTAAATGCTTGTTTTAATTGGAGTAATATCTTTAGGATTCTTTATGCCTATAATTCTTCTGGCTTGAAGAATTGTTTGTAATCTATGTTCACTAAAGTTAAAACTATCTTTGCTCAAACTATTTATTTTTACACTGCCTGAAGAATTAATAAAATCAAGATGTCCAATATAAAGTGCAACGTGTGTTATCTTTTCTTTTTTACCATTATCTATTTTATCACCGAAGAATAGAAGATCACCAGGCTTAAGATTTTGAAAGCCATTGCTTATGTCAACCGGCTCCCCAATAAATACCTGCTGCGAAGCATCTCTTGGGAGAATTAAACCATGCATAAAGAACACAGTTTTTGTAAATCCACTGCAATCAAATCCCTTGTCTGAAGTGCCACCCCAGAGATAAGGAATTCCTAAAAATTGTATAGAATAGTCAATTACATTTTTTGCTGTTAAGTTTACATTCACTAACCAGTTTGATAAATCTTCAACTTCAGAAGAAGGTACATAGGCGATTCTTTTATCAGGATATTTGACTTTAACAAATTTGCCATCTGTCTCTTCTTTGATTAAAATATTTCCCATTACAAGGTCAGAAACAGGGATAGAATTAATATCCGGTTTAGAAAATGAAGTCCCATATTTCTTCAGGAAAATCACCTTATTTGGTTTCTGATATTCTTCAAATTCTTCCTCATTCATATGTTGAAAAGATTCGACTTCTGTCCATCCTAAATATTTATCTGGAGTTTGAATATAAAACCAATCCTTAATTCGTTTGTAAACCATCACAGGCGTACCCAATAAAGCTTGTGTAACTAATTCTGCTGAATTAGCCGGATGGGAACGAATATTTGCTACGGATAAATTAATAACGCCGTATATTT
>JBJKPP010000128.1:0-18171 GCA_046706145.1 Ignavibacteriaceae bacterium
AAAAAAGGCTGACAAAAATTTCTAAATTGCCAGCCTTAAATTAAATATAAAATACACTAAAACTTTAACCCAACATCTATGAATTGCACATCATTTAGAACGCCATAGGTGGCCCAGCCATAATTAAATTGAAGTGTAAATTGATTGTCAATCTTATAGTTAACTCCACCACCAAGGGTTAGTCCTTCTTCACTGTTTCTCATGAAAAGAGACTTGTAACCAATCCTGAAAGCGACCAATTCATTATATGATAATTCAAGACCTGAATCAACATATTCGGTATTGTCATTCGGATGAGTTGCATCAACAGCTACTGTAGCTCTAAGATATCTAGTTTTAACTACATCCATTGCCAGACCCAATCGGAAAGTTAAAGGTATGTCAAACGAATCAGTCGAATATTGAGAAAGGACATCATTCGGACCGCTTCCGGTATTTCCATTTGGATCATAATTAAATAATATGTCTCTACCGCTTAATTGCAACTTAGTACCAAAATTTGTAATACTTGCACCAATTACTAAACCGTTAAACGGGGTTACATAGTATGTTCCTACATCTAAAGCAAAACCATTTGAACTGGTTGTCCAGATAGCTTCTCTAATATATTTGAATTGGAATCCTACAGAAAATTCATCTGTCAATTTCCGTGCATAACCTAAACCGATTGCTAGAGAACTTGCATCCCATGTCCTACCATCGCCTTCAGGATATTCAAAAGTCCTAACAATATCTTGAGGAACTGAGAAAGAAGTAAGAGTACCAAATATTACACCCAGGTCTTGGAGATCTAAAGAGCCAGCAACATAATCATAGCTCATACCAGCCAGCCAATTTGCATGGTTAAAAGCAATCTCAGCTGTTTCATCAACTTGCGCAATACCTGCCGGATTATAATAAGTCGAATAAATATCATTACTCACAGCAACGTATGCACCACCCATCCCAATTGCTCTGGCCCCAGCCCCTATTTTTAAGAACTGAGCTGCAGTAGTTCCCACTTTTGATGTGCTGCTTTCTGATGTCTGGGGAAAGGCCACCGAGATAAACATGATTGAAATTAGAATATCAGTAAAGAATTTTTTCATAATTTAAATTTCCTGTTTTTTTTCTCCTAACAAGAACTACTTTATAAGAGCAAATCTTCCTATCTTGGTTCCCACACCAGGGGCATCAACATAATAGATATAGACACCGTAAGCGACTTTTTGCCCTTCATAACTTAAAAGATTCCAGTGTGCAATACTGCTCATGTCGTCTTTTTGAATGGTTTGTACTAGTTCTCCCACGGCAGTAAATATTTTTATTGTGCACTTTGGCGGCAAGTTCCTAAATTGAAGGTCTTTATCTCCTCTTTGGCCAACGAGTCTGCCCGGATTTTCAGCTTCACTGTAAACAACATATGGATTTGGAACTACATAGACATTATCCAACCCGCTTGTAGCAGCTTTAGGTTCAAATTGAGTAGTAGTTGAATTGAAGACGTAAGTATCACCCTTCTGAAAAGGTTTCTTAGTCTTAAGAGTAAAAATATTACCAGCTTTTGGTAACACTGGCGTAACACCACTGCTAGGCAGATTAAAGATTATCTCGTAAGTTGTGGTTGCTCCTGTTTCTCCTGTAGGTTGCAAGACAATATACTCACCCCAATCCCACTTGCCGTTGTTAGTCTTCGAACGATCCGATTCATAAATTCTGTATGTTGCGCGTTTGTTATTGGTAATATCATATATTCTGAACGGACATACGGTTTGATGACCTGTCTGGTTCAGGGCAGTATCTCCTGGGTTAGCCCATGTCCCTGTTGCTGTTGTATCTAAATTATTCCAGCGTACTTCAAAATCTGCCCTATATTTTACTTTCTGGACCCCAATAATTGGTGGATAAACCAGACTGTCTCTCAAATTAATATCCCTGTTATCAAATCCGCTATTAGTATAATCAAGTCCAAGTGAATCATTATTCACAAATACCCGCATACCATCAAAAGTTGGATTTGCATCCTGGTCTTTCAACAATGAGCTTGAAGGGACAGCAAAGTATCTATATTTAGCTGTGAAAGTCTCACCTGCAGGTAGATCACCATGCTTGATTCCTCTGATTCTACCGCTCTCATAATTAACAAAGTATTTTTGTGTGTTAATTACGTTACCTGATGCATCAAGCAACTGGAAACTCCCCGACTCAATGTTTTCATTGCTTAGAGCAACAAATACAGTATCGTTTGAAACTAAACTATTGGTTACCCCTGTGGAGTCTAGAACTTCATAAGTCGTATCATTAGCAAAGAAAATTTTATAGGTCTTATCCTGGACTTTCAAGTCATCTAATACTTTAATTGTTATTTTTCCTGTCGAGTTACCCGTAATTTGTTGCGGCGTACCACCGACTCCAGCATCTGCATTCTTAATCCCCGAAGGTAAAGGTCCCGGGGTAACAGCAACAGTATTCACATCAAATTTTAATTTACCCGTTATGGGGTCTTTCTTGATAACTGCCTGACACTCAGAAGGCGGCAATTCTTTGCCGGGTTCAAGGCTTCCTCCATCATATGAAACAACAGCATAATAATAAGTGATACCATTTAGTGCTGTTGAGTCAACATACTGATGGACTAAACCTGTGTTATTACCCAAATAATATTCAATTCCTCTTCCTTGATAAGGAATAGGAAAATAACCTGATAATGAATCAACTAAATCCCATTGAGCTTTGTTACCCTTGGCATCTGTAAGTGGTGAGCCCAAAAAAGGAACACCATTGCCGTCAGTTATCGTATAAACATCTGAAAAAGTATAATCTCTGCTACGATATATCTTGTATCCTTCGAAATCTTTTTCTCCACTCAGCGGGTCAACAGACTGTTCTGCTTTGGAATCCCAGTAGAGAGTTACTTTATGATCACCCGGGACAGCCGTTACAATCGGTTTTGCAGGAGGCTGAGCAAATTCATAATTTGCTTCAAGTATACGTGTTGAAGTTTCTGCATTCAATACTAAATCTTGGAGATTATCACCAAAAAGGATGGCCATCGAAAATCTTTGTGTAGCACCCCTGTCAAGACTCAAGGGACCCGTACCGAAATTAAAAATATTGTCACCAGGTGCATTTAATAATGCCTGATTCGGATCTATTGAATCGGATGACAGCCATTCCCACATTAAAGGCGTATTTTTAGGTACGTTAGGCAGACTGTTTGTATAAGCAGCAGCATGAAATTCTGTTAGGCCCAGTTGGTCTGACTCAGCAACGTCTCTTAATCCAAAATTCGGTTCGGAACCAGCCCATATATAGCCAGGTAATTTCTCCTCTGAGATTGGTTCGCCAGCGTCATATTTACCGTTCCCATTCAAATCCTGATACCATGCTTGACTAGGAACTCCATCTCCTTCACCGTAATCAGGACCTGGATAATTAGGAGAATCGGGACCTATTCCATCTATTCCAATATCATCTTTCGCGGGATCCCAATTTCCATTTTCATCGCCTTCGTATCGCGCGTGAGGTGCACCATAAATAGCTGTGTATTTTGCGACATCGCTTATACCATGAGTAAGGGGTATGTTGACACCATCGATATAATTTCCATGTGAATTAAATGGACTTTCATCGGTAATCCCATCATCATCATTATCAATACCATCGTTTGAATTAGTAGGTGATTCCAGAAACTTCCAACCAAAATAACCTGTTGTTCTACCATCCATCCCTATGGGAGGATTATCGTAAGCATACACCATACTTCTCGATCTCTGTGGATAGGGATCCGCGAGGGGGCCTTTGGGTGGAATAAAATAGGCCCAATCATCACTATAATCTGCTGCTCCCCCAACATGAGGATCGCCTTGCATTCCAAAATACATTAAAGGCAAGCTCTTTTCACTTGCATTAGTAATTCTATACACTAAAAACATAATATCCTGAGCAAGAGAATTATTAAATTGAATTACCCTAACTTCGGCATCAAGTCCCATCCCTCTTTTTGAAGAATCACTAGGGAAAGGATAATAAGGAAATTCTTGGTTAGTGTAATCATCCATAACATAATAGGCTTCTTCGTCTGGTGCAGTTGCCTGGTCACCAAGAAATGCGGGCCATAAATATTTTCCTGCACCCGGTGAGTACCAGCTTTGCGGCCATGAATCAGGTTTTCCATCTCCGTTATTATCTGGAGCGGTTAATGTTGCAATCTCATCCTGATTAGGATCTGCATAACCATCTTTGGGCAGCCAGCCCCATTTTAAACTTCCATCTGGTGAATAAGTACCTTGAGAAGGAAGAACAAATGAGTCATCTACTATATGTAAAGTATCAATCTTACCGCTCTTTTCTTGCGTAATAACCTGACCTGCCGCTAAAGGTCCGAACTCAAATCCATAACCGAGACCTTTCCAGACCAAGTCTGCAATGTTTGACAAATAGTTGGGTTTGCATATAGAGCCATAGTTAAATATAACAGTAGTAATTCTATTTCCACTTACAATCACACTTTTTATAGCATGCGGGTCACCATTTACTTTATATACTCTATTATTCTTGTAAAAATTTCCAAAAATTCTTTCCATATCAGCCTGGCTGAGTCCTTTAATCTTAACGTGATCAAAGGTTGTATCATTTCTTTCCTGAGAGTATGAAAAACCAGCTATAATAAAAACTAAAATCAGGACATGGAATAGTTTGTTTGCCATTTAATATTCCTTCTGTTCTTTAATTAAACAATACAGAAAAACCTAAGCGAACTTCTCTTGGAAGATTTAAGTTATCAGGTCTATCGGAGTAGTAATTGTCAATAACACTTTCGCCGAACATTCCTGGATCTCCCCGAGCTATTCTATCCTTTAACGTCTGAAAATTGGCGGCATCTATTGTTTGTTCAACGTTCGAAAGTGCTCTTCCCGAACTTGCATATACGGTAAGTTCATTTTGAGTATCGAAGAGATTATTAACTTGTAAGAATACAGAGGTCTTCAAAGAGCCAATGTCAAAATATCTTTCTATTTTCAGATCAACGTTCCACTGAGAGGGTTTATTTGCAGAGTTCTGAATATAATTTACCCCGGTCAGCTGCGAAGGTAAACTTGGAGTATATGGTGTACCTGTTTGAAAATTTGCAATGAGTCCAATATTCCAATTCTCGTCAGGTATTATAGCTACAGTTGCATTTATCACATGAGTTCTATCAAAATCTAACGGAACTAAGAATGTTTCAGTTTGCTGACCTGATGCCTCGCTGAAGAAAATTTGATCGGAAGGCTGTGTCCTATTTCCCTCTGCTATAGAAAAAGTATAATCAAGTGAAGCCTGGAATATACTTCCGGGAGATCTTCTCTTGAAAAGAGAAACAGTAATTCCTCTCGTATTAGCGTATGCTAAGTTCGTCAATACTTGGTACTCCCTGCCTTGATCTGTATATACAGTTTGCGTATATATATAATTACTTACATCTTTATAAAACCCTGTTAAATCTAATCTAATATCATCAGACAATTGCTGCTGTAATCCAATTTCATATTGTATTGATCTTTGTGGTTTAACATCGGGATTACCGAAAGTGGGTGTTACACCTACGTTTTGCACATAGTTATTAGGATTCGAATAGAGGCTCCCAAGTGAACCCATCTGATAAAAATGTCCGTAGGACAACCTTATTACACCCTTGTCGGTAATAGGATAAGAAATACTAATTCTTGGGGCAAGAGTTTGTTTAACTGTAGCAGGTATATCATAAGCAGTTAAAAACCCACTTAATGAATCTGTTAAATTTTTCGAAAGTTGTGGGTTGTAAGTAGCTCCCGGATCAAAATATTCATATCTTAATCCTGCAATCAATATCAATGTTTGAGCCAATTCTATTTTATCTTGCAGATAAGCAGCAAATTGAGTTGGCTTAAAATCATATTGAGTATTAAGAGAGGGATCAGTAGGAATTCTTCTTTGGAGAACCAAAGCGCTATCGTAGAGCAAATCTGTTGGTTGAATATTCGTATCAAAACTACCATTAGCATCTATCTTACCAACCTGAACACTATATCCTTGAAACTGCACACGAAATTTTCTCAGCTCAAAACCTGCTTTTATTTCATGAGTATTAAAGAGCTCAGCAACCATATCTCCTTTTAATCCAAAAGTTGTTGTTTTTTGGTAAGATCTATAGTTGTCGGTGCCGCCTGCCAAGAAAACCGTATTTCCTATATCTCTGGCATACAACGTGTCTAAATACCTTGGGTCATTAGGGTTTTTATATAAGTAATACTGACTTTGGTCGTATGAATAAGATCCTTTCAAAGTGTAGAACATATTTTCACTGACCGTGTGCGTAATATCGAAAGTTTGTATCAACCCATTATAGTAATTTGTACCTAATCCATTAGGATCAAATTCAAAGGCCCGTTGATATTTTTTGTACTTACCGTTGTCATATACCGCTTCATACTTAACTTTGATCGTTGGGGTTATCTTATAACTAACATTACCTTGAAAATTAAAGCTTCTTGAAAAATCCATTGGCACAGAAGCACCGTCTCCGGTTGGCAATCCATTACTATTTTTACTATAGGGATTGAAATAATAAGGATCAGTGGAAGCTCCTGCCCTTGGATCTGAGGAACTAAAGTTATCAGGTGTTAGGTAAGAATCCGATGTATTATAGAGTCTTGTACCATAAAGAGCACCTTTGTAATTCTCATATACGCTGGAAGTGTAAAACTCAAGGTTGTTAAGAATTGGAATTGGTCCACCCAGAGTAGCTTCAAGTCTTCCACGGTTTAGTGGATCTATATTATTTATACTAACTTTGTCGGAGAAAAGCGCGGTTCTATTAGAAACATAATCTCCACCATAGCCCCTTAGACTAAAAGTATATTTCGGCCCACCTTCCTTAGTAACATAATTTACGACGCCGCTCAACGCATTTCCATATTCTGCAGTAAACGTTCCTGTGGAAACGGAAACTTCCTGAACTGCGTTTGTAGCGAGTTCGATTCCTCTCTGGTTACCATAAGGATCATTAATAGAGACACCATTCAATGTATAATCAATTTCATTATCGTAACCGCCTCTTACGTGAAGCTTTCCGTTGTCCCCTGTTACAACACCTGCCTGCAAAGCTATTACATCAGAAATCTGATCAACAGGTAATTGTTCTATTGACTGGTTGGTTATGGAAACAGTAGGATTAGTTAGATCTTGCCTTATTAGGGGATTCCTTTCCCCTTTTACAACTACTGCAGGCAAATTCACCTGACCTTGCAAAAGTTCAAAATTCAACCTGGTGGTAAAATCAACATTAACGGTAACATCAGTTATTGTTACTTTTTGATATCCAATGACTGACGCTGTTACACTATAAGTTCCAGGCTTCAACCCAAGAATAGTATATTCACCATTTTCATCTGCTCCAGCTCCTTGACTGGTACCTTCTACATAGACATTCGCGAAAGGAATTGGGGCATGGGTTGATTTGTCTGTAATTTTGCCTGCTATTTTCCCTGTTGTTTGGGAGAAGGCTTGAGTTGTTAAGTATGTGATTAAAATTAGGAATAATGGTAATCGAAATTTACCCATTAACTACCCTCGTTTTTAGTATTTAAGAAACTTATTGATAAGAGTAAAAAGAGCGAGAGAATATTAAACCTTTTAAATCCTGAGTTTGAATATAATATAGGTTCACCATTATGTCAATAAAACATCACCTAATAAGAAACTTTAATTAAAAAATTTATTTGAACTGTTTATACCTCCGAGCTTAAGAAATTTACAATACAAATGTAAACTGAATGAAATTAATTCTTTGAAATATCTTATCTTTGCACATGCTTACGTCAAAAATAAGGAGGCCCCATTGTCAACATTAATGGTTAGCGTTTCCGGTATTAGAGGGATTATAGGCGACGGGTTAGACCCAAATGTAATAGTCAAATATACATCTGCCTACGCCGATTTTATTAAAAAAGGAACTGTCGTAATCGGAAGAGATGCAAGGATATCAGGTGAAATGGTCAAATCTATTATAGCAGGGACTTTGATGGCAAAAGGAATAAACGTAATTGACATAGGAATAACTCCTACTCCAACAGTTCAATACACAGTAAAGACACTGAAAGCCAACGGAGGCATTGCTATTTCTGCAAGTCACAATCCAAATGAATGGAATGCATTAAAACTTCTTAATAAAACTGGTCAGTTTATGACCCCTGAAGAAAATGTAATGTTAAAAAAGTTTGTGGAGAGAAATGATGCTCAATATAATAGGTGGGATAAGTTAGGAACTTTAAAGCTTTATGAAGAGGGTTTGAAGAAACACGTAAACGATGTCTTAAATCTAAAATATATTAATAAAGCAAAAATTAGAGCTAAGAAATTTAAAGTTCTTGTTGATTGCGTTAACGGTGCTGGAGTTTATGTTATTCCACAACTTCTTAGAAAATTCGGATGCGAAGTAATTGAAATTAACTGTGAAAAAACAGGGATATTCCCGCGTCTTCCAGAACCAATTCCTGAAAACCTGATTAAAACTATGAAAGCCGTGAAGAATGCAAAGGCAGATCTGGGTGTAGTTGTAGATCCCGATGTAGATAGACTAGTGCTTATCACCGAAAAAGGCGAACCCTTCAGTGAGGAAAATACAATAGCGAGTTGCGTGAAATTTGCATTATCAAAACGGAAAGGAAACGTTGTAGTTAATCTCTCCACGACCAGGGCCATTGATGACATTGCTAAAGAGTACGGATGCAAAGTTTATCGCTCACCGGTCGGAGAAGCCAATGTTGTAAAAAAGATGAAAAAGGTTAATGCCATTATTGGCGGAGAAGGAAGTGGTGGTGTAATTTATCCGGCGTTGCATTACGGCAGAGATGCACTTGTTGGCATAGCTCTTACTTTGCAACATTTAACCGAGTTTGGTGGTAAAATGTCCGAACTTAAAAAAGCTATCCCTGAGTACTTTATTGCAAAAGCAAAAATCAATATAGGAAAATCAAACCCTGACAAAATAATTGGTTCTTTAAAATCAAAATATTCCAGGAAAAAAATAAATACAGAAGATGGTTTAAGAATAGACATAGATGACCATTGGGTGCATTTTAGAAAATCAAACACCGAACCTATTCTTAGAATTATCACCGAGGCAAAAACCGAACAGACTGCAAAAAAATTCTCAGAAAAATATTTCAGTGAAATAATGGGTTTAATGAACTGAGTTTCAAAATCTGAATTATATTCAGTCAAACATTACAAGCCTTTCCTGCTGAAAAATTACACTAAATAGCACTTTATGCTTTCATCCTGGTTCCGTGTTCTTCATGGATGAAAAGCCAGCTGCATATTTTCCCGATATTTATTTCTTCAAAGTTATTCCAGTAAGATTTTGTTCTTACATGCATTGAACTGGTATCTGTATTAGAAATATTGTTTGCTTCTTCAATTAATTCTGAAATTCTCTTTTGCCATTTTTCCATATTGGATACTCTAAGGTCAACCCATCCTTCAGAAGACCATCTTTCAATATTCTCTTTATTAATTTCCAGTTCATTTTCACCCTGGTAAACCGGGATTTTTATGTCCGACCCGCGAAGTAATCTCTTACCGTCTTCAAGCAAAATGGGAATTCCTATAGAAATAATCTGACTTCTAAGATTTTCATCAGCCATAATAATTTCCATACTTTTTTCGGAAAGCTTCTGTGCCGGATATTCAAGAATTTCTTTCATTGTTTTACAGAAGATGCTCAAAATATATATTTCATACAGCAGTTTTGATAACCTTGGTGGACCCAACAATTCGAATGCTACGCTTTTTACATTATGTTTTTGCTCCAACTCTGCAAGTCTTTCCACGGCAGAATGCTGCATGTAACCGGCTCTGTAAGTAGGTTCCATTGTTGCATGATCGAGTGAGCTTACAATGTCATGACCCGTATTGCCGCCCTTTATTTCGTAAAGGACAACGTCCGCTATTTCTTCAGGAGTAACAAACTCCATTTGTTTTTGTGCAGTAATCGTTTCGAACTCACCTCTTGAAAATATACCATTTTCTCCGGTATCTATAAAAACAGATTTGAGTGTCTCTCCTTTAGTTCTATATTTCTTATCCGAGCATAAAATAAATTTACCTTCTAAAGGAATGGCCTCCGTAACTGGAATATCAAGCAATTCAATTGGTTTACCCTTCTTTTTAATCTCACCGTACTCTATTCGCTTCCAGGCAATTGCAGCCGTTGGTTTTATTTCTTTAGTTATCGGACCTTCCGGAGTTCGGGCCATTAAGAATAAAAGAAGTGTATGCGCACCTGCAATTGATGACTTGCTCAATAGCACGCGGGATGGTTTCTCTTCACTGTGAGTGTATGGAATGTTTAGTCCCATACCTCCCGTCCCACTTGTTCCAATTTTTATATATGTTTGAGAACCTACGGCACTCATAGAACTATATAATAATTGTACATGCCTAATCAACTGCGGAATATATTGTGTACACAGAAGCTTTTCTGTTTCATGTACTAGTTCTTCATATTCCACTCTTTTTGATATCGCTCTTATTACATTACGATAAGAAGAATAAATATCCTGGTAAGCAATAGCTGTTGCAGTGTTGATACAATCAATTATAATATCAGGTTTATATTTATTGAGCAAACTATAAATGGAAGAACTTTTTAGAATATTATCGCTTAACTCTTCCATAACATCCGTCAGCAATATCTTTCTTTTACTAGGGTCATTTAAGATTTCATATCTGTTAATATTTTTAAATTCTTCTCTAACAAAAATATCTCCTCCCCAAGGTATGAAGAATCCTTCACTCTTTTGAGGGAATTCCTTTTGGAGTTTTTCTACTGCTGTTTCTGCTTCGGATTGCAATAACGAGGTTATTATTATTTTCTTGGGCTTTTCAGTTACCAATTTTCTTGCTACTGCCGTGCCCACTAAACCAAAGCCGCCAAGAACCAGAACGGTTGCGTCTTTTATTTCCATATCTGCCCCTGCAAAATGATTAACATTTAATAATACAAATTACTGTATTTTAATTCGGATGACAAGATAATTTGATATTATATAATTTATAAATGTATTATGAGAAGAAACAAATCATCTTTGTAAAAATTGAGTTCTTAGTTGACTAAATAATTCTATTTGATAATATTAGATAACAATAAAATCGGGTGAATTAATAAGAGGGGCACTAAACAAATCTTATTAAATGAAATTCAGATATACACTTTATCTAGATAAACTAGATATAAAATGATGTATTTTAAGCAGTTCAAGAAAAATAGGTGTTATAATGGAAAGCAAATTAACAATATTAGAAAGAAAACATTTAGAAGAGTTTATTAAGTCAACTGATAAACCAATACACTTAAACCCTTTTATATTTTCTAGCATAATCTCTCTTGCAGGGCTCATATTAATAATAGCCACAATAGTTATTACACTAGATAATTTGAATGACAAAACAGCTTATTGGATATTGCTACCCGGAATGATTGGAGGTATCATCAGCATACTTTTCGGATCGATTTTATTCAAATATTCAAAAAGATATGAGCAAACAAAAAGGGTTGCAGAAATTGTAAACAAGATTCTGACACTCTTTTAAGATTTTTTTTGACTCCAGATTTGCAATGGCGTTTGTCTTTGCTCATTTGATTACAATGAAATAGGGAAAAATAAAGGAATATGAACAACAATAAACAAAATGACAATCTGAGCATTGTCAGACAAGTATATGAAGCTTTCCAAAAACGTGATATAAAAGCAATCAAAGAATTACTTAGTGATGAAGTTGAATGGGGAGAACCCTCTAATCCTTATAATCCCGCCGGAGGGACAAGACGTGGACATGCAGGATTTATGGAATGGGTTAATATAGGTATTCGCTCAGAAGAAATTCTTACTTTAGAATTAAAGAAATTTTTAGTTGATGATGATTCAGTCGCTGTAGCAGGATTCACTAAATGTCTTGCTAAACCTACCGGTAAAACCTATGAAACAGACTTTGTACATATGTTTACACTCAAGGATTAGAAGATTGTGAAATTCCAGGAATTTTTTGATACATATATTGCCGGAGAAGCATTTAGATAATATGACTACTTCTTGGTTTGTGTAGTCATCTCAAAATCATTTATGCTATATCCGTTATTCTTTAATATATTAAAGACCTCATCGAGTTTATCATTAGAAAGTTGTGGAGTCCTACTTAATATCCAGCCATATTTCCTGTTGGGAGTTCCTACTACTGCGTATTCATAATCTTTTCCTAGGCCAATTATCCAATAATCTCCCCAGAATATATATATACCAAATATTCTAACAAAACTGACTTCCAGTTTTGCATTTGTTGTTTTATCTACCGCCTTAGCCAATCCATTAGCTACTACCCTTTCACCATTTTCGTCAAAACATGTATTTGTAACTTCAATGTCTCCGTCACTTCTAAGTTTGTATAGAGCAGTAGTTCCATACTTACATCTTTTCTGAAAAGAGTTAGGAATTTTAGCAATCTCATACCAAAGCCCTGCATACTTATTCAAATCAACATGATTAACAGTTTTCACCGTGTTTTCGTTTTTTTCATCTTGTCCTTTAATGATTGTAATCCCAAAAATAATAATTAAAAAGATGAAACTAATTACGAATTTCATATAGAAACCCCCGTTAATTTATTCTTAATAAAGACAGTAATCCTTTTAATGTAAATAAAGCGGCGTCTCTTGAGTTGTCACTGCATCCAAAGTAATACATATCCGAAGTATAGGATCGCTCCGGTGTCTTTCACCGGATATTGTTAAGAATTTGTTAAGGTTATACAAATATTTAATGCGTTAAGGCCACAGCCAACCGAAAACACATGCTGTAAGTAATGCATAAATTAATCCATCAAGTGTTGCTTTAATTGTTAGACTTAATGCACGATGATACCAGATGCTCATCTGCCAAAGCGCAAGAGTGTAACCTATGAAAGCTGTAGTGCCAATGAAACGAAATACCTGAAGATATTCTGCCCCTGGTGTAAGAGCACGACCTGTTATGTACGCAGCGAACAAGCTTACTACAATACTATAGATAAACCAAAAGAATAAATTCTTGCCCATCTGCATTCCGCCTTCTGGCCAAATTGTAAAATTGACAACCGGACCTTTCTTGACTTTCTCTTTAAATTCAGTAGACTTTAGTTCATCTCTGCTTGAAGGCCGTGGAACCAAGTAGTCACCGCTTTGCAGATTAAGAAAACGAAATGTGTCCAACACACCGTCTTCGTTGGGTACTTTGGGATAATCGTTTTTGTGCCACGGAAGCACCATGTGTATAATGGAACTAACTATAAAGACAACCACAGACGACAATAAAATCGGAAGCCAAAGTTCGTGTAGCCCTGTCATTTTGATTTTCCTTATAAAGTTGTAAATAGTTACAAATATTCAACACCATTCGATTTTGAATCTGAATGGGAAAAGTGAACAATGTATATTTTTTATTACATAAATTATATTATGCAAACAAATTCCTATCTACGTATTTTATATCTTTAGAATCAAAATACGGCTTAGCCCAATCGTTTGTCTTTGATAAACGTAGTGGTCCACTGCTTTTCTTAGTTTGGCGGGACTTTGCACGAAAATGAAAATGGTCCACCAAGCGGAGTGCTTCGATTGCAAATACTGCTGCAATATCCCGGTCTTTTACGCAGATTAAATTGTCTCCATTCTGCTTCTCACCGCCAAGAGCCAGGTTTGAAGACCCAAAATAGACACATGCGTTACTGGTGAAGCAATCAACAACAACAAATTTATGATGTATTTTATGTGCATTATAATCTACTTCTTCATTAAATGGTTTTGGTAAAGATTTGGTTATTTCTTTAGCATCAACCAGAATCCCTCTTTTTGAGCCTGGCTTATAAAGAGAAACTGCCTTTACACGGTCAGATACACCATAACTAAAAACAGAAGTTTTATTTTGAATGTTTTGCAATGCAGGCATTACAGGACCGCCGCTGCCAGAGATTTGCATGACGGAAAAAAGAACACATTTTTTAGCTGTATTAATTGACTTCGCTACTCTTGAAAGAATTGTATCTGCATCTGCGGCGCTGTGGGGTGAAAATGTTATATCTATAGATGACTGGTTTTTAGTTGAGAAATTGAAGGCTTTTGCTTTTGCATAGGCTGTCTTCCGGAAACTTCTCATTTTCTCTTCACCGAAAGAATTCTCAAATACATTGTGATACAACCCGGCTATTTTGCTATTATTAAATACTGCCACATGATTAGCATTAACACATAGTCCTGTAATCGAGAAGTTTGTGGAACCAGTTAAAACCTTTACTGCGCTCTTCCCTTTCAACATTATTAGAATTTTGTTGTGCTGAAGCCGTGAGAAGTGACCTCTTACTATTTCAGTATTACCGGTGCTCTTAAACTTTTTTTCAAAATCTGACTCATCAGAATCAGGCACACCATGTCCTTTTTTAACCTTAGTTTTCGAATCAACCTCAACACTATCATCAAGAATAACGCGCAGCCTTTTTGCTTTCGCCAACTTCAGGCACAAATCAGCAACGTCAGGTTCGTTGAAATCATATGCAAACATTTCAATCTTAATGCTATTATCGTTTAGAGCTTCATTCAAAAAATCAAGAATTGTCTCTCTCGCTGTAAATCCCAAGTACTGGTAAAGGTCTTCGTAAGTATATGACAAGCTATTGAACTTAGTAAATAACATACTTGTGTCGAATAACCACGTACCGTCAGGAACAATTTTATTATCCATTCCAAACCTACGTACATAAGCTTGGGAATTCACATATGACCTGGTAAATGAGAGTTCCAATGGACCGTCGGTAAAGCGGTCAACCTCCAGAGTGACATCAACGGTCAAACTATCATCGAGGGGGAAAAGATTATCATTATTCTTATCATAATACCTGGGAGTGACAAAATAAGTATAATTTCCTCTTTTGGATTTATTAACCGGCAGATGCGAGTCGCCGGGTACATGAATCCAGCGAAATTTTTGAAAAGGTGCATATTCACTTGTAGTTAACTCCGAAGTTCCTCCAAAATTAATACGGTTAAAAAGAAAATATTTTTCTGCACCTTCAGGTTGACAGGCAATAGAAAATCCTACGAAGTTCTCTTTATTAAGGTTTTTCTCCAAATTAAAAGCTAGAAGAGACATTGCATCGCCTCTGTAAGCTTTAACGGTAACACCGTTTTTTTTATTTTGAACGAACATTTAAAACCTCCCTTCATTCAAGGGAATAAGATATCCTTTGAACAATGAAGAAAAATTAAAACCTTAAGAGTAATAGTAGACTCAACTCATGAGTTACCCTTATAGAAATATTAAAGAATATAGCAAATAAATAAAAACAACCCGTCAACAATAATATGCCGGCGGGCTGTGAATAATTTTTTATCAATTTCCGAGAAAGATTCAGCTCAGTTTGTCATTTGGCAATGTAGTCTAAATCCGGTCTTGGCCAGCCGTTAAATTCATGCATACTCATTATGTACGGCGTAATTTTTTCATATAGTTTATGTTCATCTTCCTTCATTTCCTTACTTTTATCGCCATCATTTTTATAGTAATCCACAGCATTTTTTGCCCAATCAAAAACTGCTATTTCATTATTATCTTGGCCCATGTCCATTGTGTATATATCGTAGGCATCAGGGAAATTATTCTTTTCGTACAGCGCCTTCCATTCTTTCAGGACGTCCATTACTTCTTTTCTTTTATCCATTTTATAATGAAAAAATGTCCAGTGAACAAATCCTGCATCTTTCAATTTCATTCTAGGATTTTTTGGTACATACGATAAAGCAGCACTCCAGCTAATTACAAAATCTATGCTTGATTTTATAGTTGCGCTAGTTTTTGTCATAAAAGCTGACCATTTATCTTTCCCAATTTTCTTTATCGCAGCATCAAACTTCTGGTTCATTGAGTCGATCGCCGCGTAGCTTGAAATGGGAGTCACGTAATAAAAATGTAAATCATTTCTTTCATAGGCATAGTAACTTATAGGCAATCCTGCAGCATGCATCATACTATTCCACTCTGTATCCGTTTCTACATATTGGTGAATCATATCGTATTTAGCAGCCTCTTCATGTATAGCTAGAAGCTGGTTCTTTGGTGCATCCTGTGCAAATACTACATTGCTGATTAGAATTGAAAAGACAGCAATTAACATAATCCCTATCGTTGATTGGTAGAGTTTCTTTAACATATTTCCTCCTATTTTATGTTGTTAATAAGACACCTTAATTAATTACCAGGAAAATCATAATATGGTTTTAGAGATAATAGATTAATTTTGCCTTTGGTAGGAAGAATTGGCGGGAAACTTACACAGTTATTCGAGAAATGAATTCTGATGGATTTTATCATTTTTACTTATTTGGGAATTTAGGCACGCAACAAGCTAAATTATTGTTTTCTGAAAGTCAATAAAAAAGTGATGATTTCGAAAATTGTTAATTGTCCATTATGAAAAGATTTTAGTTGGAAATAAAATCGTTTTGCCTTACTTTATTATTACTAATTAGGGGAATATTTAGTGTACAGACCTAACATTAACAAAGTAATTAACTAACAAACGAGGGAAAAAAATGATCCTGCTAGACGTAACAGAAGGGGCAACTTTCAGTGCTTACATCCCCATAATAATAATTTTAATAGTGCTGATTTTTATACTTGGCAGCGCTGCTTATACTGTTAAAGAGAAAACCAACACAATTATTCAGCGACTTGGTAAATTTCATAAAATAAGCATGCCGGGACTTAATTTTAAAATTCCTATCATCGATACCATTGCAGGGGTTTTATCATTAAGAGTAGAACAGCTTCCTATTACTGTTGAGACCAAAACGAAAGACAATGTTTTTGTGAAAATCGTAATTCCTATTCAGTACCAGGTAATCGATAGTAAAACAAAGGACGCTTTCTACAAGTTATCAAATCCCCAGCAGCAGATTGAATCTTACGTTTTTGATGTTGTGCGTGCAATTGTTCCGGATATGGATCTCGATGAAGTCTTTGCAAAAAAAGAAGACGTTGCAACTAGAGTAAAAACCGCCTTAGATACTCCAATGGAAGATTACGGATTTAGAATATTGAATGTTCTGGTTACTGATATTGATCCAAATGAAAAGGTTAAGAATGCAATGAATGATATAAACGCTGCACAAAGAGAAAGGGTTGCAGCCGAATCGAGAGGAGAAACTGAAAAGATAATCACAATAAAGAAAGCCGAAGCAGAAAAAGAATCGAAGAGATTAAGTGGTGAAGGTATTGCGGCTCAAAGAAGTGCAATTGTAAAAGGATTACAATCTTCTATTGAGGATTTTCAAAAAGTGATAAAAGACTCCAAAGCCGAAGACGTTATGACTCTTGTTTTATTAACACAATATTTTGATACTATGAAGGAAATTGGGGCCAATGATAAATCTAATACTATTTTTATGACTCACTCCCCAGGAGGAATGTCTGCAATTTCTGAAGAAATTAAACAAGCTATAACAAGCGGCTCACTAGCTGCGGATTATGCCAGTTCGAAGAATGGTGGATAGCGTTTTGACTAAGAAAATAAATAAACTAGAAAGTCCAAAACTGGAGAAGTAAATGATGTTCCTCCTTTCTGTTCCTTACACATTAAAGCAGTTGCTAAATTTTTTACAGATAAAACTACTCACACTCCAATTCCCCTCCTAAAAAAGTCTTGTGAAAATTAGATTTCAATTTATAATATTTATTAAATTGATTATAGGGATTTCTGTTTACTAGCACTTGATGTTGAACTCTATATCTCAAGAAGCATCCCCAATTTATGGTTGTTGCACTTCTCTGAAAATAAAATAAAATTGAAGGATAAGAAATAATTCAATTAAGGAGATAGCTTTGATATTCCTTCGGACTCATACCAACTTCTTTTTTGAATAGACGCGAAAAATAGGGAGGATACTCGAAGACTAGAGTGTAAGTGCTTTCAGAATTGTTTCTGTTGTCTGTGACAAGCATATTTTTTTGCTTCGGGAACTACAAACATTTAACTGAAGTCATCGTAAGTGAACCGCCTATTGCTTTATCATTAAAGAGACTTACTTCTTCATTTTTATCTTTTAAAGCAATAACATATAACAAGGGTAAAAAATGTTCAGGTGTT
>JBJKPP010000129.1:0-7675 GCA_046706145.1 Ignavibacteriaceae bacterium
TGACTTATTAACAGAATTGCAAGGTAAAGAAGTGCTAGTGGGGAAGCAGCTAATAAAAATTCCCGATTGATTTATCTAAAAATAATACTTTAGATTTGGTTTTGCGATAAAATAGTGTTTAAACTACGCACAATCCTAAGTAGCGAGGAAATTTTGCTACTCAAATTCCGAGGTTTTTCAATGAAATTAAAAAAATATCGCAAGAACTATTCCGTGTATTAAAAGAAGATCATTATTGTTCTATTTTAATTGGGGACACGCGCAAAGCGCAGCATTATATACCTTTATCATATTATCTACTTCAAACATTTCTTAAAACTGGTTTTGTGCTAAAAGAAGAGATCATTAAAGCCCAATATAATTGTGTTTATTCAAAAAGATGGGTACAAAGCGCTGCTAAATATAATTTCTATTTAATCATGCACGAACATCTTTTTGTATTTAGAAAACCACAAAAAGATGAAAATAAATCTCGAATAAAATACTCATCTTTTAATGAATTGTTTAGCACAGAGTAAAACTCGAAAAGAAAAACATAATATTCGTAGGCTTTTTGTCCTGCGTACGAATTGGTGGCAACACGATTACAATTATTAAAGTGGAATAGAGAGGTTCTAGAAATTTAAAATGAAAAAGGGGCTCTTTAAAGAGCCCCTTGTAATATTAGGCAGTCTTAGTATGAACCTGTTGCGGATGGGGGTGTTCGCCGGCATTCCACGCTGCCAATGCAAGAATCACTACACCGAATATTATGAAGTTCCAGGCAAGCGCGAGGTTCAAGAATAAACCACTTATTGCCAGCCATATTCCAATAATTCCGTTAACAGTTCCTTGCCAGCTTTTGGCTTCACCAGCGCCCCAGAATCCGAAAATTATTGCAAGTATTCCGGCGACGAACATGCTGACATCTGCCCTCAATACTGGAACTATTCCGGCTATTATTAGCCAGGCACCCATTATTACATTTATCCATGCCTGCCACATAATTATCACTCCTTTCTTAATCTATTCACAAATCATTTATCATCACGATTAATGTAATAATTTTATAAACTTTTGTTAGTGCTTTAAATCATTAGTTAAGATGTAGTTTGTTTGGACTGATTATTTCAGATAGAAGATTGGTAGGACCGGATGAAAATTTATTAACAAACCCAATCACTCAAAAGAAATTGAGTTTATAAAGATGAGAATATATTATTGACATAACACTAGTTTGATTCCAATAATTTCCTATACTTCGCTAATTCTTTCAATTGTTCGTCAGGTAGTTTTGGGTAGTGCATTTTCAATTTTTCCATTGTTTGAATAATTATTTCGGATACAGTTAATCTCATAAACCATTTTTTATCTGCAGGTATTATGTACCATGGCGCATGATGTTTGCTCGTGGAAGAAATAGTTTCCTGATAACACCTTTGATATTCATTCCAGAATTCTCTTTCTTTCAAATCAGATGCTGAAAACTTCCAATTTTTTGAAGAGTCATTTATTCTATCTAAAAATCTCTTTTTCTGTTCTTCTTTAGAAACATGCAGGAAGAACTTAAGAATTATAATTCCATTTTCGTACAAATATTTCTCAAAATTATTTATTTGTTCGTATCTAAGTTTCCAGATATTTTCATTTATGAACTGCTTGGGAATTTTTTGGCTTTTAACGAGGTCGTGCACTCTTACTACCAAAACTTCTTCATAATGCGAACGGTTAAAAATCCCAATTCTTCCTCTTTCAGGCAGCGATTTGTTAATCCTCCAGAGATAATCGTGATTTAAATCTTCTGAAGAAGGCTGCTTAAAGCTGTAAACCTGGGTTCCCTGTGGATTCAGCCCGCTCATCACATGTTTAATTGTGCTGTCCTTACCGGCCGCATCCATTGCTTGAAATACCAGGAGCAAAGAATATTTGTCGAATGCATAAAAAGCATCCTGCAGCTTTTGCAATTTCTTAATATTCTCTTTGAGATCTTCTTTTGCTTCCTTTTTTGATTTGTAATCGCCTGTGAATGAAGTGCTAATCTCCGAAAGTTTTATTTTTGAACCTGGTTTAACTAAAAATTTATTTGTTTCCATAATAGGTATGTAGTATGAGTGAAAATAAAAAATAATATAAAATCTTTCTCTTAAAATAAAAAATATTGAAATAGGAGAGAATTAAAATGTGTTTTGTCTTAAAAGTATTTTATATTTTTAATTCAAATAATTTCGAGATTACTTACTATGAATAAAATCGACAACTCAAAAAGAAGATGCCCATGGTCAACTACTGACCCGCTTTATATAAAATATCACGATAGTGAATGGGGAAAGCCGTTGCACAACGACAGGAAGTTATTCGAAATGTTAGTTTTGGAAGGAATGCAGGCGGGTTTGAGCTGGATTACAATTCTCAGAAAAAGAAAAAGTTTTAGAGAAGCCTTTGATAACTTCGATCCTAAAAAAATTGTAAAATATTCTGATAAGAAAATTAATCGGCTTCTACAAAATGAAAACATTATAAGGAATAGGCTGAAAATTGAATCGGCAATAAAAAATGCTAAAGCTTTTCTGGAAGTTCAAAAAGAATTCGGAAGCTTTGACAAATACATTTGGCAATTTGTTGGTGGTAAACCGATTGTAAACGAGCACAAAACCTTAAAAACTATTCCTGCTAAGACAAAAGAATCTGAGGTGATGAGTAAAGATTTGCTAAAAAGAGGATTTAGATTTGTAGGACCGACAATTTGTTATGCACATATGCAATCAACCGGAATGGTGAATGACCACATTGTTGATTGTTTTAGATATAAAGAAATTAATAGCGAGCTTAAAAAGTGAATACAGAAAATATTGTATTAAGAAAAATGGAGCAGAATGATAATAATGCTGTCAAAGAGATAATAGAAAAAGTAATGACTGAATTCGGAGCAGTTGGGGAAGGATTTTCAATTATGGATCCTGAAGTTAAATCAATGTTTGAAAATTATTCCGATAAAGACAGTGCTTATTATGTTGTAGAAGAGAGTGGAAAAATTGTCGGTGGAGCAGGAATAGCTCCTTTGAAGGGCGGAGAAAAAGGAGTCTGCGAACTCAAAAAAATGTATGTGCTGCCAGAAGCAAGAGGCAAAGGAATGGGGAAGCTTCTTATGGAAATCTGTATGGAAGCTGCTAAGAACATCGGTTACAAATTTTGTTACCTGGAAACCCTATCCCACATGGAATCGGCAAATATTTTATATCAGAAGTACGGATTCAAATTATTGCCAAAATCCATGGGAAATACGGGGCATTTTGGCTGTAATAAATGGTTTGTGAAGGAATTGTGAGAATTTCGCTAAAAATGAACATATTTTGAATAATTGTTAATCTTATCAATTATTTAGACTTATCAGAAAATACTCCCAAACTACTTTAGTAATTTCCCATAAGAATTTTTTTTACAATAATATATCATTTGTATAAAAGATTTTTTAATTTTATAGGAAAAATTTGGAGCTATTATGATTAGCAAGGAGTTGTTAGACATTCTATGTTGCCCGGAATCTAAAGCGGACTTGGTTTTAGAAGAAGGAAAGCTGGTTTCGGTGGATAAGAAAACTCGCAGAAGATACAGAATTGAAAATGACATTCCTATCATGCTTATAGAAGAGTCGGAAGTTGTTCCTTTGGATGAATGGCTTCAAATAATGAAGAAGCATAAAGTTGGCGTTGTAGAGTAAAAAAATACGTGGATCCTTTAAACATTATAGCGGCAATAAATTTTATTGTGTCCTTCGGTGCAAACTCCAAAGGGGCAAAAAAAGGATTACGTACTTCGATAACTTCTTATAGGGAAAAGCCTGATACTTATTTGCAGAAATTACCTTTGGTGTTAGCTATATTAACATTGATTGCAACAGTATTCGGATTTTTTCAGATAGGCACTTTCCAATACGATCAGGGAAATGAAAATGTTAGGATTGCCGGACTGGCTTTTTATATTATTTTTTCATGGTTTCAAATTTGGTCATATAAATCCCTTGGTGAGAGTCATGCGCAGGATATAGTTTTAATGCATAAGCATAAATTAGTAACTCAAGGTCCGTATAAAATTATCAGGCATCCACAATATTTATCTCAAATTCTTATGGATGTTGGTGCAGGTTTCGTAACCATGAGCTACGTAGTTTTAGCGCTGACCATCATAGAGATTCCTTTTGTTATTTTACGTGCCTCTGCAGAAGAAAAACTTTTTCTAAAACATATGAAAGAAGACTATAAAGATTATCAGAACAAAAGTGGTTTTATGCTCCCGTTCATTGGTTAGCAAAATTTTTTAAATGAAATGATTAATAGCAAAAAAATATTTTTAGCGCTATTCCTTTTTTCCTTCCTAATTCTTCCCCAATCAGAAAAGCAGTTGGAGATAGTCACTAATAGCGGGACTTTTTATATTCCTGTTTATGAGCGCCAGGGTACAATCTATTTTTCAATTAATAAATTAGCCGATATACTTAAACTCGATTACAATTTTGACCAGCAAACCGATAGAATTACGATAAACTTTGACGATAGAAGTTTATCAATGGAAGCAAAGGATCCATATATAATTTTATCTTCTCCAAAAGTTTCTTACAATCAGGTTTATCAATTACCAACTACCACATACTTTTTTGATGATCAAGTATATATTCCTTTACCATACACATTTAATTTCTTAAATACCTTCTTAAAGAACTCTCTCAAGTTTGAAAAGCCTAATAAGTTAATTTACAGTGGGAGTATTCAGAGCAGTACCTCGGGTACATATAAGCCTGTTAAGCAGAAAGAGGGTATTTATGGATTAATTCTGGATCAAAAAGCAAACGGTACTCTGGTTAGATTATTATCTAATCAAAAAATAGCAGAGTATGGCAGTTCACTTGATAAAGGTATTTTGACAATTACGCTGAAAAATGTTCATGCTGATGTCTCGCAGCTTGATAGATCTTCAACATACGGATTAATAAAGGGTATAAAAGCCGAGAATGTTGGTTCTGATACACAAATCAAATTTAAAGTTGGAGATCAATATTCTGCTAGCGAAGTTCTTGCTGCTCCTGGTTCGGATGACGTTCTAATTACACTTCACAATAAAATTTTCATAAATGATCAGGATAGGTCCAAGCTTAAAGAAAAATGGGAATTCAACACTGTAGTTTTAGATCCCGGACATGGCGGCTATGATACCGGCACGATTGGCTATCATGGAATTGAAGAAAAGAATATTACGCTTGCTATTGCTCTTAAGGTTGGGAAACTAATTACTGAACACCTGAAAGATATACATGTTGTTTATACTAGAACGACAGATAAATTTGTAGAGTTATACAAAAGGGGACAAATTGCAAATGAAAATAATGGAAATCTGTTCATATCAATTCATTGCAACAGCACACCTGGGAAATCACGCGGCCCGGAGGGATTTGAAGTTTATCTTTTACGCCCGGGAAAAACCAAAGAAGCAATTGATATAGCAGCGAGGGAAAACAGTGTTATAAAATATGAAGATGATCCCCAGCGGTACAATAATCTGACAGATGAAAATTTTATTCTTGTATCTATGGCTCATTCCGCATACATGCATTATGCGGAACAATTTTCGGATATTTTAAACCAGGAACTGAGCGAACGCACAAAAATTGAGTCGAGGGGAATTAAGCAGGCCGGATTTTATGTGCTGGTTGGAGCTTCCATGCCGAGTGTATTAATTGAAACAGGTTTTCTTTCCAACAAGCATGATGCTCTTTATTTGGACAGCGATAACGGCCAATATCATATTGCTTATGCAATATATGAAGCTGTGAAAAGATTTAAAGAATTGTACGAAAAAACTATTTCTGCAGAAAAGTAAAGACGTGGTTAATTAATCAGGCTTCCTAATCAAATCTCACCACATTAGAAATTTCGTTAGTATCATCCGGCTTGATAGGAAAGTGCTCTGAAAGAATATTCCCGATTTTTTGTATGGCATTTGTAATTCCTGTACAAAAACTGCCTTCCAGAAATTCGCTTTGCATTTCGTCTTTTATTTTGTCCCAGGTTTTCTCGGCGACTTTCTCATTTATCCCTTTATCTGCCAAAATATAAAACTGCCTGTCTTCAAGAAGAAGAAAAATAAGAATCCCTGTTTTATCTTTTGTTTTATCTATTCCAAGCCTGAAAAACTCCTGCTCTGCAAGTTTTCTTAAAGTTTTATTTCTTTCAAGAAATTTTCTTTTTTCTTTAATATTTACGCAAATTTCTCCCGCAGTGATTTTTTCCATTTCTTTAATCTTGTTGGAAATTCTCAGGAGTTCATCATCGCTTAAAAAATGATAGATAATTTCTTTTTCCATAGTTGTTTTATTCTTCTAAAAAAGCTCAATCAATAACAAATATGGATGTTAAGATACTAAATGATTATTTGAAATTCATTAATTTGAGAAAAGTTAAAGTAGATTATAAAAAGAGTTAAGAATATTATAAAAAAATCCCCTCACCAGGAGGGGATTTAAGGGGTGGGTTAAAAAACTAAAAACCTTCTAAACTTACATCACCGCCGGAACTTTCAAGTCTTATTTCATTGCCGCCGCCATTCACTTTTCCTCTCAGAGAAGAGTGTGAAGATTTGTGAATATCGCTCATGGTCAAATCGCAGCTTACGGAACCTCCAGAGGTACTAAGGTTTACATCGGCACTGATATCTTTTGGAACTTTCAAGGTCACTTCTCCACCGGAAGTTTCGAGTTTAATTCCCTTGTTTTCACCAGTATATTCTGCATAAACACTTCCGCCCGAGGTTTCAGCAATTATCCTTGAATTCGAACCTTTAAGATTAATACTTCCACCGGAAGTTATTCCTTTAAAATCACCATTGAAAGATTGCGCATCTATATTTCCGCCGGAGGTTGAAACATCCGTAACACCGGTTGTATTATTTAATCCAATATTCCCCCCCGATGTAGATGCATGGATGTTGCCTTTTATATCACTTAACCGAATATTTCCCCCGGAAGTGTTTAGCTTGTTTTCTCCCTGCAAATCAGAAACGCTGATGTTGCCGCCTGCTGTGTTTAAATCAAGATTAAAACTTTTTGGTACTGATATTTCATATCTTATATTAACACCACTGAAGGAAAACAAACCGAAAAAGCCGCTATGCTTTTTCTTTCCAATTATTTTAACCTCATTATCATTATTGTCGAAATCAAATGTCATTTTATCCTTTGCTTTATCGTTACCGAGTATCTTAACATATACTTCTGATTTATCCCAAGTTACTATGTTTACACTGCCCGCATCTGTTTTTAAGTAAAGATTTTTACCGGGGGAAATTTTGAAGGATCTTTCTGTTATAGTATTTAAATCAGAACTGTGGTAATTATTAGTTGTATTTGCGTAAAATGATATTGAAGGCAAGAAGAGTAAAATTGAAGTAAATAGGAGAATATTTCTTAAATTTTTCATGGCCGCTCCGTTCTTGTTATGATATTTAGACTATCGCTTCTAGTAAAAGGTTACGGACTAATAAGTTGAGATGGCATCTTTCTATATACTAATTATAGGAAAAATGCCATCTTTAAAGAGCTATACCTTTATTATTTCAAAGTGGTAGTAATAACGGTTTTGCCCATCTGCGTATTCAATAAAGACTCTCCCTTTACCACTTTTTTTGAATTTTTATCGAGCCAGAGTGT
>JBJKPP010000130.1:0-2532 GCA_046706145.1 Ignavibacteriaceae bacterium
ATGATGGAGCGGTAATAATTAAGAATGATATTATTGAAGCAGCGAGATGTACTTTGCCACTATCATCCACAACAATTATGAATGGAGAACCTTTGGGAATGCGTCATAGAGCAGGGATTGGAATTTCAGAACAAGCAGATGTAATTAGCGTAATAGTTTCCGAGGAAACAGGCGGTATCTCTGTCGCAGAAAATGGAAATTTGACGAGTGGACTTTCTAAAGAAGCATTAAGAGAAAAACTATCAAGTTCCTTTAAATCCCCTGTTATAAAAGGCTGGAAAGGCGTATTTGAAAACTACTTTTCCAAGCAAAAAAGCAGCACGGTACATTAGCCACTTCTTGTAAAATAAATTAACACAAATAAGTTAAATTTTTACCAAAAATCTTCAAATAAGCGTATTTTAGTTTTCTAACAACTAATTAAAAGGAGAGATCTTAAAAATACTCTTTCATAAAACTGCACCATTTTGATGCTGAATAAAACCAGCTATTTTCCTACATTATTATATTCCTATAATTATTATTTTAACTTGATGTCAAAGAAAAAAAACTGGGAAATAAAAGGCCTAAGAAAGCACGATGATGTTTATCAAGGTGCAAAATTAATCTTAAAACAGAGGATCACTTTTCTCTTAAAAGAAATTGATAAACATTTTGTTGAAAATTCTGAGGAATCGCTTCATCAAGTCAGGATAGCTGTTAGAAGAGTCCGGTATAACATGGAATTATTTTCCAATTGCTTCGATAGAAAAATCTTTATGAAATTCTATAAGGCTATTAAGGATCTCCAAGACCTTACTGGAGAATTACGTGATCTGGATGTTTTGAAATTAAACTTAAAATCCTTAAGTAAGAAAAACGGCTTTAATCATTCTGGCGAGTCACTTAATAACATAGATGAAAAAAGAACTGAATTAAATGAAAAAATTAAATTGGAACTAATGAAATTCAAACACAGCCAGGTTCTGGATGATTTTAGTTCTTCTCTCTAAAATAGGAGGAAATTATGAAACTCAGATATTTTGCACATTCAGCCTTCCAAATAACAACGAATGATGGAAAAGTAATTATAATTGATCCTTTTCTTGATGACAATCCCAAGTCGCCTGTTAAATCATCAGATGTGAAAGCAGATTACATTATACTTTCACATGCGCATAGCGATCATCTTGGCGACTCATTTAAAATTGCAAAGGCTCATAAATCTAAATTCATATGTGTAAATGAATTAGCTAATTACTGTGCAGCAAAAGGTTTTGAAGCTTTTAATATGCATATAGGCGGCGGACGCAACTTTGATTTTGGAAGAGTAAAGTTTACGATTGCTCATCACGGCTCTCAAACTCCAGACGGACAATATGCGGGAGAACCGGCCGGAATTATCCTTTCAATAGAAGGAAAAAATATTTACCATACCGGAGATACCGGACTTTTTTACGATATGAAACTTATCGGCGAAATGACGCCAATTGACTATATGCTCCTGCCGATTGGTGATAATTTTACTATGGGGATTGACGATGCCGTAAAGGCCGCCGAATTCGTAAAACCCAAAACAGTTATTCCCATGCACTATAATACTTTCCCAGTTATCCAGGTAGATCCAAAAGATTTCAAGTCGAAGGTTGAGGCAAAAGGAATTACGTGTAAGATACTTGATTTCGGCCAAGAAATTTCTCTTTAGGATTGATTTTTCTATTGGCATAATTGAAATTTTTTTATGATATTAAACGTATAATGACTATTTTTATGCATGTTTTTTGGGCAAATAAAAAGGTTTAATGGGTAAAGTAATTTCAATTGTTAATCAGAAGGGGGGAGTAGGAAAAACTACTACTTCTATTAATTTATCCTCGTCTATTGCAGCCGCAGAAAAGAAGACTCTTCTAATTGATATAGACCCGCAGGCAAATTCATCTTCAGGCATTGATGTGGTAAATTTTACACCTTCTGTTTATGACGTTCTGATAGGCAACCGTGAAATAAAGGATACTATTATCAGCACTTTCATGCCTTTTCTTGATTTGCTGCCTTCCAATATAAATTTGGTTGGTGCAGAGATTGAAATGATTGAACTTGAAAATAGGGAGCAGGTCCTTAAGAAAGCAATTGGCTCTATTCGAGAAAAGTATGATTATATAATAATCGATTGTCCGCCTTCCTTGGGTTTACTTACGTTAAATTCGCTAACCGCTTCTGACTCTGTGCTTATTCCTGTTCAATGCGAATATTTTGCTCTCGAAGGTCTTGGACAACTGCTAAACACGATTAATCTTGTCAAAAAACATTTTAACAAGGATTTGGATATTGAAGGCGTAGTGCTGACAATGTTTGATACAAGATTGAGATTATCACATCAAGTTGCGGATGAAGTAAAGAAGTTTTTTGGAAATAAAGTTTTTAAGACTGTTATTAATAGAAATGTGAGAATTTCAGAGGCGCCAAGTTTTGGAAAACCTATAATTTTGTATGACGCCATTTCAACCGGCTCAAAAAATTATATAACCTTAGCATCAGAACTATTAGAAAGGA
>JBJKPP010000131.1:0-18750 GCA_046706145.1 Ignavibacteriaceae bacterium
ATGACGAACACTTTTTCCAGCCAGATCAGATATCCAAACACTTATCCAGGGCAAGTACAGAATCTTGTAATACCTATAATATGCTGAAGCTTACAAGACATTTATTTACATGGACCGCAGATGAAAAATATGCTGAATATTATGAACGTGCTTTGTATAATCACATATTAGCTTCGCAGGAACAAAAAACAGGGATGGTAACTTATTTCATTTCGTATGAACCCGGAACATTCAAAACATACAGTACAAAAGACAGCTCATTCTGGTGTTGTGTAGGAACCGGTTTTGAAAATCATGCTAAATATGGGGAGGCAATTTATTATCATAGTGACAATGGTATTTACGTAAATCTTTTTATTCCTTCAGTGTTAACCTGGAAAGAAAAAGGAATTCAACTTGTTCAAGAAACAAAATTTCCTGGTGAGCCCGCCACGCATCTTACAATAAAAAAAGTAAATGATAGAAATCTGCCTTTATATATTCGTTATCCACTGTGGGCAAACCATGGAGCTACAATAATGATTAATGGTAATGAAGTAAAAATTGATCAGAAACCCGGCAGCTATATTATGTTAAACAGAACATGGAAAGAGGGAGATAAAATTGATATCACTTATCCAATGTCGCTGCATCTAGTCGCAACAAATGATAATCCAAAAATGGAAGCAGTGCTTTATGGTCCAATAGTGCTTGTAGGCGACATGGGAACGGAAGGTATGAAATCACCTATGCCTTTTGCAAAAGATCAGCTTGATTATAAAAATGTTCCTGTACCAAATGATATTATAACTTCATTAAATATTGGAAATAAAAGAGTAAATGATTGGCTGGTTCCTGTAAAAGGTAAATCATTAGTTTTCAAAACCGTCGGAGTTGCACCTAAAGAAATAAAGATGATTCCTTTTTTCAGGATTGACGAGCAGCGTTATGTTATTTACTGGAAAATGGATTAAGTATTTCCAAGTTAATTTGCAGCCAAAATAGTCTGAAACTGAAAGATAAAAGATCCTAAGAGAACTTAAATTAATTAACTCATAGTGAGAAGAATAATATGTAGAAACATAATAAAGAGGCCATTCTTTAATTCCTTGCTGCGTATACAGTTGTTTGACTTTTCTGCACTATTTAAGTATATAATTATCAACAGAATTTAAAGTTTTTCTCCAGGTTTCGGTGTTTCATAATTGAATGGGGTGAGATGAATATGAGCGCCAAAAGAGCCTTCCAATTTCCAAATTCCCTTCTTTGGCTATTCTTGTTTTTCATTACAGTGTTTGTGTTATTTAATAGTAAAACTCGAAGACGACTAGTCAATTATCAAACCAATATTGTAAACACTTTTACTAAAGAGGAATACAATATTTTATTTTGCTGGAGGACTCATCAGTTCAAAAAAGTTGTTGAAAAAAACCGCTACATCCTGGTCATTAACAATGAAATAGTTTTTATAGTAATAAACCCAATTTCAGATATAGCTGTTTCAACAAACTCAATTCTCGAATCACGCTCACCTCCAAGAATATAACAGCACATCCTAGATACAAAGATTCTATCGCTAATTAAACAACACTTATCCTCTTAGATTTCTCAGGGATTTCCAGGATAAGTGATGCTGATTGCTAATAAGTCGAAGAGTTTTCTATTTGATGCAGATAATTAAATCGGGTTGCTAATCTCACGTGGCAAATAGTAAAATAATTCTTGTAGTTCGGTATCAATTTTTTTTAATCAGGTAAGAATCAAATTTGATAATATAATTAGGGGCATAAAATGAAAAAATTAATTTATATTGGATTTATTGTGTTAAGTTTAATCTCTTCTAATGCAAATGCTCAGTGGCGGCATTCAAATAGTACAAGCAGCTCTTATGTATATCGTCTTGCTGCAAACGGAACCGGAGTATTTGCAGGTTTAAATACAGGCTATAATAGTGCTGAAGTTGTTCTGTCGACTGATTCGGGTAGTAGCTGGATTAGTGCGAGCTCGGGACTGCCTTCCAGGGAAATCGATGCTATTGCAGCATTTGGAAGCAATTTATATGCGGGATTGGATGACGCAGGAATTTATATTTCTACAAATAACGGCTCAAACTGGACAGTTACCAGCATTGGAGTTGCATATTGCAATGGTTTTGCCTCTATAGAATCAAAAGTTTTTGCCTCGGATGCAAATAATGGAGTAAGCTATACAACCGATAATGGTACAACCTGGACGGCAATCAATAATGGATTAACAACCACTCTCACCAGGACAATTTTTGCAAACGGCTCAGATTTGTTTTTAGGTACTTATGCTAAAGGAGTTTTTCTTTCCTCCGATGAAGGTGCTAACTGGTCTGTGATAAATAATGGTATACCAAACGGTTATGGTTATGTCTATTCGTTTGCAGCAATTGGTTCCAGCATTTTTTGCGGTACTTATAATAAAGGAATCTATGTTACAACAAATAACGGTGCAAACTGGTCATCTGCGGCTAGCGGACTTCCTTTTTACCCTGTATATTCTCTTGCTGTAAGCGGAACAAATTTATTTGCAGGTTTGGATGGAGACGGTGTTTATCTTTCAACCAACAATGGAGCAAGCTGGACTTCGGTAAGTTCCGGCTTAAATGATTTGGGTGTGCATACACTTGTTATTAGCGGGGGATATATCTATGCCGGCTGCGATACCAGTGGTATTTGGTGCCGCCCGCTTTCCCAAATGATCACAGCGGTTGAACATATAAAAAATATATTGCCAACAAGTTATTCTCTATCACAGAATTATCCAAACCCGTTTAATCCGAGCACGGTTATAAATTACTCATTACCAAAGGAGTCTTTTGTGACTATAAAATTGTATGACTTGCTGGGAAGAGAAGTCAAGACATTGGTTAATGAAGATAAACCGGCGGGTAGTTATTTATATACATTTAATGCATCGGACCTTACATCCGGAATTTATTTTTACAGAATGCAGACAGTAGAATTCGTTGAGACCAGAAAATTAGTCTTTTTAAAATAAAAATATCATACGTTCGGTCGAAACAAAACACGACTGCTTTTTGTAATGAACAGAAAGAAGCTGCTGCCGGAAATTTGTTTATGACCAATGTGAAATAGCTGGGTTCGCTTAAGGCGAACCTTTTTATTTTAAATTGAATTACTATTCGTAAATTATGCATGTTAATAATAGTTCTTAATCAAAACGAATAAACTATTAAGTGTAATATGAAATTCGAACATCTCAAACTTGGGTTAATTCTTATTTTCCTTTCCAGCTCCGTTATTTGTTACCCCGGAAACATTGTTATTAAGAATAATCAAACGGACAAAGTAGTAATCTTTGGCAATAACAAAATTATGATTACGCTTGATTATAACAATGAATGTGATATCTCAGAGTTAAAGGTTAACGGGCAAACTGTAATTTCAGGCCCGACAGGAATTTTCTCAGAAGTAAAAACTCCAACTGATTCGTTCTCCACTCTTAAACTCAAAGTAGACCCCATAATTAAGATTGGTGATAAAACTGTAACCCTAACCAACATAGTGTATGGAAACAATGAAGAAACTATTATTGAAAACTGGAGATTTTCAATCACGGAGACAGATATAAAATTAAATATTGAAAGAAATTTTCTAAAACCTTTGACCATAGAAGATGCTGGTTTTCCTTCTTTTAACTTTGATAATATTAATACTTGGAATGGCGCATTTCTTAGTTATGGCGGCTTGGCCTGGTTTTATCTATTTAAGCAGAAATTAAATACTTACGGAGTGCATTCCAACAGCTCCATTTTCTGGAATAATAAAACGGGAGACGCTCTCAAAGTGGCAGTTTCAGTTCCAGGTAAACACCTAGCAATGAAGTATAGTCGTTCTAAGGATGATAAACTGATTTACAACATTTCTGTTTCCGACAGTGTATTAACTTGCCGTTATGAATCAGAAAAAAGGAGCAGATTTATAAGGGGCAAAACAGATGTTTGGGATTCCTTTAAAGTGCCAAAAGGTAAATATGTCCAGACTATTACATTATCTTATTTGGATTATAACAAAGAATATAACAGGGGCAAATTTGTTGGAATTAACGGAAAAGACGTCACTAATGTTTTAAATACTATTGCAAGAATCGGAGCAATAGATAAAAATCTTTTTGGAGGAAATAGCTGGCATACACCTTACGGACCTATTTGTCTGCATGAACAGTACATTGCAGATTTAGCAATCGGAATTGACGATGAAAGTTATATAGATGGTTACAAACAGTGTCTTGAATATTATCGTGATAATGCCATACAACCAAACGGTAGAGTTCTTGCTCGTTGGGCTTATCTCAATAATGATGCAATGCCTGGAACAGTCAACAAAGAAGGATTTTACGAAGCGCAGTGGGGATATTTGATGGATTCCAATCCTGATTTTGTTTCTAATGTGTCAGAACTTTACAACATTTGTGGAGATTTAAAATGGGTTTCCGGCTTCAAAGCTGCTTGTGAAAAAGCTTTAACCTATATATTAAAAAGAGATTCAAACGGTAACCACTTAGTAGAAATGATGACAGATTCAGAAAAAGAAAAAAGAGGAAGCGATTGGATTGATATCATTTGGGCTTCTTATGAAAATGCATTTGTAAATGCAAAATTATATTATGCTCTAACTTTGTGGTCAAATGTAGAGAAACAGTTACAGGATACTGCAAAAGCAAATTATTACTTATCTTATGCAGCGGCCCTCAAGAAAAGTTTTAATAAATCTACCGATGACGGTGGTTTCTGGGATGCTAAAAATAAATGGTATATTCACTGGCGAGACAAGGATAATTCTATTCACGGAGACAATCTTGTTGTTCCAGTTAATCTCATGGCAATTGCGTATGGCATTTGCGATGACACTACCAGGTGCGATGCTATTCTAGATAAAATTGAGGAACAAACCAGTCACGAAAATCTTTTCTTCTGGCCCATCTGTCTTTATCCTTACGCTGTTGGTGAAGGTGCCGACTGGCAATTCCCCTTTCCAAATTATGAAAATGGCGATATATTTTTATCATGGGGAAGCGTTGGTGTTGAAGCGTATGCAAATTATAAGCCTGAACTTGCCTTAAAATATGTAGAAAATGTTTTAAATCATTATGAAAAGGACGGCTTAGCTTTTCAAAGATACGGCAGAGACAGCCAAAAAGGTTTGGGAGATGATATACTCGCGGGAAACTGTCTTGCTATTGTTGGACTATATAAATCTATATATGGAATTAATCCTCTTTATAACAGGTTATATTTGAATCCTCACCTTCCAGAGAAACTATCAGGAACAGAGTTAAATTATAATTTTAGAAATGAAAAATTAAAAATAGACCTCTCCCCCGAAAATTATTCTATTTCAAATAATCAGTTCAAAATAGCATCCAAAAAAGATTTCGGTTTTTATTCAACAAAGAATGGGTTAAAATACTTTAATAGAAAAGATGACGTGTATTCGCTAAATGTTAAGACCTCTCAAAATTTATCACTTGAAATAAGGAATTGGAATAATGGAGAATATTCTTGGATCCAATCATCAACAGATAAAAATTCAAATGAGATTGTTTATAATATTAATAATTTAGAATCCAAAACCTACTACATAATTTCTAAGAACAATGAAATTCTTAGGCACATTAAAAGCAATACTAAAGGCAGTTTAAGTTTTAATATTAAAGCTGGCAGTAATCCGGATGAAATACTAATAGAAAAAGAGTAATTTTTCCATTATCAGAAATTATGAATAATAAAAGAAGTAAAAATAAACGGCAGCGATATTTTGTTATTTTCAGCTTAACTGCTTTATGTTTTTTGTATTCCTTTATTATTCAGAAAGCAACACCTAAAGAGATAAATGAAAATACTGATAGACATCCAAGAATCGTAAATATTATAAATTTCATCCGCCTTCTAGAACCGAGAGATCCAAAAATCACAGAAGATGTCCTTTATCAAACGGTCGTAAAACAAATTGCAATAATGAAAAAGTATAAATTGAAGGGCACTTTTTTAATACAATATGACGCATTAATTGATCCAAGATATCAAAAGTTGTTAAAAAGTTTAGATACCAGCGAATTTGAAATTGGTGCATGGTGGGAGATCCCTCAGCCATTGGTTGAAAAAGCGGGAATGAAATGGCGGGGTCGTTATCCTTGGGACTGGCGAGCAAATATAGGATTCTCTACAGGTTATTCACCTAAAGAGCGAGAGAAATTAGTAGACGTATATATGAAAGAGTTTAAAAAGATTTTTGGCTACTATCCTAAGTCTGTCGGCTCGTGGTTTATTGACGCATACACATTAAATTATTTATCCAAAAAGTATAACATTGCTGCATCTTGTAACTGCAAGGATCAGTATGGAACCGATGGCTACACTTTATGGGGCGGATACTGGAATCAAGCTTATTATCCGAGCAAGATAAATGCCTACATGCCCGCTCAAGATGAGGCACACGAAATCCTGGTTCCCATTTTTCGTATGCTGGGAAGCGATCCTATACGTCAATATGATGAAGGACTTGGGAAACAAACGCAGGGAGTAATTACGTTGGAACCTGTTTACAAAGAAGGAGGCGGCGATTCTACTTGGGTAAAATGGTATTTTAAAGAATTTGTGCAGGGGGCTTGCGTTACATACGCGTATGTGCAAGCGGGACAGGAAAATTCTTTCACCTGGAAGGCAATGGCTAAAGGTTTTGAAATTCAAATGCCTTTGATTGCCCGTTTGAGAGATGAAAAAAAATTGAAAGTTGAAAAACTTGAAGAGTCAGGGAAATGGTTTAAGAGTCAATTTAAAGTGACACCCCCTACATCAGTAACTGTAAATAAAGATTTGGATGGAAGCAACCGCAAAACAGTTTGGTTTGACAGCCGCTTTTACCGGGCAAATTTATTATGGGAAAATGGTTTCTTGCGTTTCCGTGATATTCATTTGTTTAATGAAAATCTTTATTCTAAATATTACACTCAAAAAGCTACCTCAAATGATTGTTCCTTTTTTACACTTCCCTTTGTAGACGGTTTTATGTGGAGTGATTCATCTAAAATTGCAGGATTAAGATTTAAAGCTATTGTAAACGAAAAAGAAATATCTATAGAAGGTTACAATCCGTCAATAACAGATTCCATTCCCGGCAAACTTCATATATCCTGGCCTTTGAAAACGATTGAAGGTAGCCTCGTTATAAATTTGGATGAGAGACAAATAAAAATGAAAATTGTAACAAGAAAATCTATTAATTGGTTTCTTGAATTAACAACATCTCATAATTCAAAATTACCTTTCATAAAAGTAGAGTCACATCATGTTGATTGTAAGTTTGAAGGAATTAATTACTCAATTACAGCTTTGCAAGGTATCTTCTCAAAACCAAATGAAGGAGTAGTTTTTAGAATTATTCCTAATAATGATTCTTTGGTTCTAAATTTCTATGAGGGTAATTAAAATAACTCCCCTACACTAGTCTTTACTTTTCAAATTCATATATTCTCAAATATGTCTGTGCCGTCACAAGCAAAGAAATGGCTACAATAATCTGAGATTCGGCTACGACAACAAATCATTGAGTATATACATTTGTGCTGTTAGAAATTCTATAAGTAAAACAAGGAGATACTAATGAAAATCGTAGTGACAGGTTCGTTAGGACATATAAGTAAACCACTAACGGAAGAATTAATACAAAAAGGTCATTCGGTAAAAGTCATCAGTCATAATCCGGAAAGACAGAAAGACATAGAAAAATTAGGTGCGTCGGCTGCAATTGGTTCAATGGAAGATGCTGAATTTCTCAAAACAGCATTCACCGGTGCAGATGCAGTATACTGTATGATATCGTCAGGTAATGCCTTTTCTAACCCCAGCTTTGATCTGATGTCGTTTACCTGCAAGCTTGGTAATAACTATAAACAAGCAATTCAACAATCCGGTGTAAAACGAGTGGTTTTTCTCAGCAGCATTGGTACTCATACGGATAAAGGCAACGGCATTCTTGCCTTTTATTATCATGTGGAGAAAATTCTAAACGAATTACCGTCTGATGTTGCTATTACGTTTATGCGTCCCGTTGGTTTCTATTATAATTTATTTGGTTTTATAAATACAATTAAAACACAGGGTGCTATTGCAACAAACTATGGTGGAGATAACAAAAAACCCTGGGTTTCTACCAAAGACATTGCCGCTGCTGTTGCCGAAGAACTAACAACGCCGTTAGAAGGAAGGTCAGAATTGATTGCTATACGAAAAGTACGTTATGTAGCGAGCGATGAAATTAGCAGTAATGAAATAGCACATATTTTAGGTATGGCTATCGGTAAACCTGATTTGAAGTGGATAGTTATTCCGGATAAAAAATTGCTTGATGGTATGATAGCGGCAGGAATGAATCCGAAAATTGCTGAAGGCATGGTTGAGATGAATGCAGCTGGACAAACCGGCGCTCTATATGAAGATTATTACAAAAACAGGCCAAAGCTGGGAAAAGTTAAGATGACCGATTTTGCAAAGGAATTTGCAGAGGTGTATAATCAAAAATAAGTTTTAAACCGAAACCTTCAAGGTTTATTAAAACCTTGGAGGTTTTGTCTAAATTTAATATGAAAGGAAAACGTTTAACAATGAAAAAAGTATTAATAACAGGAGCTAACAAAGGGATTGGTTTTGAAACTGCGAAACAATTGGCACAATCAGGTTACATTGTTTATTTAGGTTGTAGGGATAAAACAAAAGGTTTAGATGCTGTCAAAAAGTTGAAAGACTTAGGATCCTCAAATGTCGAATTGGTTGAAATTGATGTTACGAATATCAATTCAGTTAAAAAGGCAAGACAAGAATTAGAAAACAAAATTGAGGCTCTGGATGTTTTGATAAATAATGCAGGTATTTCAGGAGAGCAGCCTCAAAATATATCAACTATAGATATTGACAATTTACGAAAAGTATTTGAAACAAATTTTTTCGGTGCCGTACAAACAACGCAGCAATTTATTAATCTTTTAAAGAAATCAAAGGAACCGATTATCATAAATATTTCAAGTGAATTGGGGTCTTTAACAGTTCATAACCGTACACAAAATCCCAATTATAAAATGTATGACGCCTACAGTTGTTCAAAAACTGCTCTAAATGCATTTACAGTAATGCTGGCAAATGAGTTTAGAGGCGCAAAACTCAGAATAATTAGTGTTACGCCTGGTTATACTGCAACAGACATGAACCAGTTCAAAGGAACTCAGACGGTAGAGGAAGGTGCAAAATCAATCGTAAAATTTGCAACTTCCGATAAAGAAGGACCAACAGGAAAATTTTTCAGAGAAGAAGAAATACCATGGTAGTCACAGAACAAAAACAACAAAATACTTACATTACATAGCTATTAAATAAAAAGAAGAATAAACTAAAAAAACATAATTATAAAGAATGAACAATAAACAAGTTCGAAGAATTAAAACAATAAGTGAATTTCATCAGCTCAGGGGCTTGTCTAAGCCGGAACATCCCTTAATTAGTGTTATAAATCTTGAATCCATTACAAATTCACACGGCGATGAACCGCAAAATGTGGTGTTTGACTTTTATTCCATCTCATTGAAAAGAAATTGTAATACTAAGTTTAGGTATGGCCAGCAACAATATGATTTTGATGAGGGTGTAATGTTCTTTATGGCTCCGAATCAAGTCTTTGGAATCGAACGGAGTAAGGTTGAAACTTCAAAACGGACAGGATGGATGATGCTGATTCACCCCGATTTTTTATGGAATACTCCTCTTGCAAAAACAATAAAACAGTACGAATATTTTGACTACTCGGTGAATGAAGCGCTGTTTCTTTCGGAGAAGGAAGAAGAAACTACCATTGGAATAATGAAAAATATCCAGCATGAATATCATTCTAATATCGACAAGTTCAGTCAGGATATTATTATCTCACAAATCGAGGTATTGCTCAATTATTCGGAAAGATTTTATCATCGCCAATTTATAACAAGAAAAATTACAAACAACAAAGTTCTTGTTCGTCTTGAGGAAATCCTTTCGGAATATTTCAATGGTGATGATATTGTGGTGAAAGGTCTTCCTACTGTTCAATATATTGCCGACACATTAAACGTCTCACCTAATTATTTAAGCGGGCTGCTTAAATCTCTTACAGGACAAAGTACGCAACAGCACATTCATGGTAAACTGATTGAGAAAGCAAAAGAAAAATTATCAACTACGGATTTACCAGTAAGTGAGATTGCTTATGATTTAGGATTTGAACATTCACAGTCTTTCAGCAAATTATTCAAAAGCAAAACCAATTTTTCGCCCTTGGAGTTTAGGCGGTCGTTTAACTAAGTAAACACAAATATCGGTTAACAAACAGATGAGCCTAAGTTGCAAGATCCTATAAAATCGGGAAACAATCCTCATTTTGATTACAAAGTTCCTCAATTAGACTACGCATACAACATTTCCTCCTTTTATCTTTGTGTCGTTATTTAATTAAAAAGGATTGAATTATGACAAATCAAAATGAAAATATGACAAATGCTGTTTACAAGACAGAAAAAGTATGGTTTATTACCGGCTCATCACGGGGATTCGGACGGATATGGACTGAAGCCGCATTGAAACGCGGCGACAAGGTAGCAGCCACGGCTCGAAGGCCTGAAAGTATTGCCGACCTAAAAGAAAAATACGGCGAAAATGTTTTAACACTGAGGCTGGACGTTACCCAACCCGATCAGGTGAAGTTTGCTGTGAAAGCAGCTTACGATCATTTCGGCAGGCTGGATATAGTTTTTAATAATGCGGGATATTCCCTTGTGGGAACTATTGAAGAAGCAAGTGCCGATGACATTCGGACGCTCTATGAAACTAATGTATTGGGACCGGTTTCCGTAATCCAGGCGGCATTGCCTTTATTACGCAAACAAGGGAAAGGACATATTTTAGGCACATCAAGCGGTCTTGGTCATTTGGCATACCCAGTGATTGGTTATTACTGCTCTTCCAAATGGACTTTCGAAGCTATTCATGAAAGCCTTGCTGCTGAAGTAAAACAGTTTGACATTGATGTTACCATTATAGAGCCGGGGGCTTACGCCACCGAGTTTGGCAGCCGTGAATCATTAAAGTTTGCAAAAGGCCTAGATATGTATAATGACCTTAAAGCCCAATTTACCGGGAGACTAAAAAACATGGAACGAGGCGATCCGAAAGCAACTTCGGAAGCAATTTTTAAAGTGGTGGATGCCGAACAGCCTCCCTTACGATTATTTTTAGGTAGCCATAATTTGCCTGAAATTCGGGATGCTTATGCGCAACGCTTGAAAATATGGGAAAAATGGAAGATTGTTTCTGATGCGGCACAAGGATAAGTTTTTCTATTCCGACAACTAGTATGTGTCTCAGTATCGGTTGTTGTTTTAATACGTTGATAATAGATGTTATAATTAATTATCTTTAGAAATAAACTATTGACTTTGCTTTCATAAAATATGTATAAACACATCAGACAAATTATTATAAAGTAAAAACAAATGAAAAAAGAGAATGTTCCGCAAAAGTTTAAATCGCTGTCAGATGCATTCAGTGCTTTAGGGTTTCCGACTCCTCAGCATCCTTTGATTGCGCTGATTAATGGCATAGACAAACCATTGAATATACAGTTTCCCACACATCGTCATGTTCTGAATTTTTATAAAATATCTTATAGACCTTATCTGGGCGGAACATTGAAATATGGGCAGACTTATTTTGACTTCAATGACGGAGGCATGCTATTCGCTGCTCCCAATCAAATCATAGGCAACAATGAGGGGGAAAATACTACTGTCAAAAATGAGCGCATCAATCAACAAATCACTCTTTTAATACATCCTGATTTCTTGTTGAATTATCCGTTGGCACAAAAGATTAAACGGTACAACTATTTTTCTTATTCTACTAACGAGGCCTTGCATCTGTCAGATAAGGAGAAAGAAGTCATTACGTCTATTTTCAGGATTATCGAAGATGAGTTAAACAGCCGTATTGATGAATTCAGCCAGGACGTAGTAATTTCCCAAATTGAGTTGCTACTGAACTATGCCAATCGTTTTTATAAAAGACAATTCATCACCCGCAATTCGCTAAACAGTACATTACTGCAAAAACTGGAAGAGATTCTAGACGAATATTTCGACGACGAAAAATCATTAATAAAAGGTTTGCCTACAGTTCAATTTTTAGCAGAACAATTAAACTTATCCCCAGGTTATTTGAGCGATATGTTACGTTCGCTTACCGGACAAAATGCACAGCAGCATATCCATAACAAGCTGATTGAAAAAGCAAAAGAAAAATTATCAACTACTGATCTATCTATAAGTGAAATTGCTTATGATTTAGGATTTGAACATTCGCAGTCTTTCAGTAAATTATTTAAAAGTAAAACCAATCTCTCACCTTTGGAATTCAGGCGGTCTTTCAATTGAGTTGTAATTAAGATAGATAAATTATAAGAAGTATTTTTATTCAAGCTTAAATTAGGAAGAGACACATCTTGTATGTGATTGAAAATTAGAATGTATCTCTTCTATAATATACTTCGTCAAAGTTATGGAAAACACCTATTCGAATTTTACTACATCAGCTCGCACATAGACCTTGGTACCTGTGTAGAGAATAAGATTCAAGGCATCGGTATCGTATCGTACATTGACGAGCGCTAACTTTTCCCCTTCTATTGTTCCATATTTATCTTTATAATTTTGCCACAAATTTTCTAAGGCCTCCTTATATAGCATCCCTGTACCACTCACTCTAGCACAAGCCAGTGTATTGGTGGTTGGACCATTAGCAACTGTAACCCCAATGATATAACCTGCCTCGGCTTCTCCTGTAATGTTTGTGGCCACAATTTTATAGTTCGCCTGACGTAAATCAACATTAGTAGTATTATAAGAAATGAAAGCACCGGAACTGGAACAACCATATAAAATGAGAGCTGTGAACATTATCAATCCCAGAAACAATGTGTTTTTTTTCATGATGCACCCTTAAGAAGTGTTTATAATTATGTTATAAGAGTAGTTTTCCGGCTCAGATCTCCCCTTCTTTAATAAGTACATTTAAAAATAAAATTATTATCCATCATAGGCAATACAAAGTTCACTATGTTCTGCAGGTAAACCCAAAGTATACTCGTAGAGAGAAAATTATCGACAATAAAGTTTAAAAATAGCTGGGGCTAGTATGGTAACTCTTGTTAACAATCCCAAAAATTTTTGTGAATTCAACTCTAATATCAAACAGAATTCACACATCACAAAAAAAATCCCCATTGCTGTCCAATTGTGTCAATCTCATTTGTTATATGGGTATAATTTATAATATTTAATAAAAGCAAAACCTAAGGAGCTTAAAATGGAACCTAGAATAAATTTCCTTGAAAAAGGACTGGATGCGATAAAAGCTATGTTTGGCATAAATAAATATTTATCAAAATCGCCAATAGAAAAACGTCTTTTAGATTTAATCGATTACAGAATATCTCAAATAAACGGCTGTGCATATTGCCTTGATATGCACTCAAAGGATCTAATTGCAGAGGGAGAGACTGAACAGCGCATATATGTTTTGAGTGCATGGCGTGAAGCACCGTTTTATTCGGAACGCGAACGGGCGGCATTAAGCTGGGCAGAAGCCGTGAATAAATATGATGTGCCGGACGAGATTTATGAAGAAGCGAGAAAACAATTTTCCGGGGAAGAATTAATTTTTTTGACTATGCAAGTAAATGCACTTAGTTCTTACAATAGAATTAATATTGCATTTCGTAACCCGGTAGGCGATTATCAACCTGGTCAATATGCGATTCAAGAAATCTAAATAAAGGAACTACTAGTTTTATTAAACAACGTATAAATTCAAGGAGATTAAAAATGAAAGAATTTTTGCTGGTCTTTAGAACAGATTTCAAATCTATGCCGAAAGGTTCACCGGAAGAAATGCAGGCTAACACAAAAAGATGGATGGACTGGATGGGCGGAATAGCCGCCCAAAATAAGTTAGCAAATAGAGGTAATCGTTTAAATCCAGAAGGTAAAGTTGTCCGACCAAATAATGTTGTTACAGATGGACCTTATACAGAAATAAAAGAGTCAATTGGCGGCTATTCTATAGTCAAAGTTGACTCTTATGAAGAGGCTATAGAAATAGCAAAAGGATGTCCGATTTTTAAGTTCGGTGGAAATGTAGAGATAAGAGAAATAAGTACTTTATAAAGAAAAGAATTTGTGAAGTAGTGTGATTTGCTGCAAATGAACATTTTTATAATATTGGCAACATCGGTTTGAACATACATTCCGATATGCTTTGTGATATAATTAAAAAGAAGCAAAAGGAAAAATTATGAAGGCCAGCTTGCAGCTTACCAAGGCACCGGCTGCGACGGCAGAAATGCTCATTCGCAAGCCGGCTGCCGAAGTTTTTGAAGCGTTTGTGAATCCTGGCGTAACAACCAAATTCTGGTTTACAAAAAGCAGCGGAAAGCTAGAACAGGGTAAGAAGGTAGAATGGACATGGGAAATGTACAACGCTACGGCGGTAATAAACGTGAAAAAAATAGAAAAGAATAAGAGAATTGTGATTGAGTGGCCTTATAATGGTGTCCAAACAAAAGTCGAGTGGACTTTTACTCCTTATGGAAATGATGTCACTTTTGTAAGCGTTACAAACTCCGGATTCGAAGGAGACGGAGATAAAATAACAAATGATGCCCTGGACTCAAAAGGCGGATTTACATGGGTGCTTGCAGGACTAAAAGCATATCTTGAGCATGGTATTGAGTTAAATCTTGTAAGGGATGCATATCCGAAGAACCTGAGAAAACACTAATGGTAGAATGTTGGAAGATTGGACGTCTTATGTAATTAACATCAATCTTTGGATTAATACTAGCCATAATGAGAATAAACCAATGGACCCAGGAAGTGGATAATAACTAAAATCATGAAACTTTATACTTTGAGAGACTTTGTGAATACTTAGTGAAACTTTGCATAATTAAAGGATAATTATAACACAGAGTTACACAAAAGATGCACAAAGTTCTACTAAGGAATTACGTACCAGCGCACTTATTCCTCGAATTAAAAAATAATGTAACCTGTCCTAGCAATTCATAACCGTTTTATCTCACTAACATAAGCCATGCACAAAATTAGATATAAGAAACTTTTGAAAATTAATTATAACTAATACATATCACTTTTGTAAATCAAAGCACATTTATGTAGAATATAACTAAATAAAAAATACTTTTAAGAACGTCGAAGGATTTCAACATCTATGTATAATTTACCTTATTACAAAGAAAAAAATCCTCAAGTAATTAAAGAATTTATAGACCAGCATCCGTTTGCATTTTTAACCGGGTGCGACCATGAAAATAAACCGGTAGCTACTCAAGTTCCGGTTTTTATAGAAGAACAAAACGGCAAAAAAATATTAAGGGGACATATAATGAAGAATACAGACCATCATCAAGCATTTTTGCAAAACAATAATGTTCTGGTGGTTTTCACTGGTAATCACACCTACGTCAGCGGTACATGGTACAGCAATCCTTATATTGCATCAACATGGAATTACATGAGTGTACACGTTAAAGGAATTATTCGCTTTCTGGATGAAGCCGCATTAGAAGATGTATTGCGAAAGGTAACGCTTCATTTTGAAAATTATAATCATAAATCCACAACAATTTTTGATAACCTTCCTTTAGAGTTTAAACAAAAAGTAATACATGCAATAGTAGCTTTTGAAATTGAAATAACAGAAATGCACAATGTATTCAAATTAAGCCAGGATAGAGATGCCGAAAGCTATCATAATATTATAGAAAAACTTAAACAACAGGGTGAGGATGGAAAAGTAATAGCTGCCGAAATGGAAAAAAGAACAAAGGAATTATTTCGTGATGATAAAGAGAATGTGTAATAGGCCATTCCAGAGGCTCTAATTCTAATTACTTGACTCTTAGATACCAATAAATGAGATTCGAGATGTACATGTGTAACTTTAGAAAGATGATTTCCATACTATGCCAGAAAATGAATTAATCCCACACTTATTTAGAACAGAATACAGAAAAATAGTTTCGGTTCTTTGCAGACATTTTGGGTTCGATCAGATCGAAATAGCAGAGGATATTGCCGGAGATACATTCCTTACTGCATCCGAGACATGGGGAATAAAAGGCGTTCCACCAAATCCAACAGCGTGGCTTTACTCGGTTGCTCAAAACAAAGCAAAAAACTATTTGCATCGTGATTCCATTCTCAAAAACAAGGTTGTGCCTGAATTACAGAACAGTGATTCCGCCAACTTTCAGGATGAAATTGATTTATCACCGCAAAACATAAATGACAGTCAATTACAAATGATGTTTGCAATTTGTCATCCTTCTATACCCCAAGAAGCACAAATTGCATTGTCGCTCCGTATTCTATGCAGTTTTGGAATTGAGGAAATAGCAAATGCTTTTTTAGCAAATAAAGAAACAATTAATAAGAGGTTATATCGGGCAAAAGAGAAGCTACGTGAGGAAAAAATGAAAATTGAACTCCCTGAGGAAAATGAAATTGAGAAAAGATTAGAAACCGTTCTCACTACAATTTATCTGCTGTTTAATGAAGGATATTATTCATTTAGTCAAGATGAAATACTTCGGAAAGACCTTTGTCTTGAAGCCATGCGCCTTTGTTATATGCTTGTAGAAAATAAGAATACAAATAAACCGCAGGTAAATGCGTTACTTTCGTTGATGTGTTTTCATTCCTCCAGATTTGAAGCTCGTTTGGGCGCGGACGGAGAGCTTATTCTCTACAACGACCAGGATACAGAACTTTGGGATGCTGATTTAATACGTAAAGGAGAGTATTTTTTAAACTGTTCTGCGAGCGGTAACAAAGTTTCAAAATATCATTTGGAAGCTGCAATTGCGTATTGGCACACGCATAAAGAAGATACAAAAGAAAAATGGGAGAATATCTTACAGCTTTATAATGAATTGCTGCAAATCGAATACTCGCCCATAGTCGCCCTTAATAGAACCTATGCCCTTTCAAAAGCAAATGGGAAAGAAGAAGCAATTATGGAAGCTGAAAAACTAGCGTTATCAGATAATTACTTTTATTATGTCCTGCTTGGTGAACTTTACACCGGTGTCGACAATGAAAAAGCGAAAGATAATTTTCAGCAGGCTTTCTCATTAGCAAAAACTAATACAGATAAGAAAACCATTATGAGTAAAATTGAAAAGTTTTGACAGAATAGAATTTATTAAATTTTTATAATAACCATTATTGATTTAAAAGTTACTTTACATTAATCCAAAGACAGCTTGATATACTCTATTGGCGAAATGAGAGTTACATATTGCTCTTCTAAGTTCTTTCCTTTTTTCCCATACGTACACTCTCTTTTTTGATCTTGAATACGAAACATTATACAACTTTACCTCATTATTAGTCCAGTAATATTTGTACTTTTCATCTCCTTGCAGAAAATCATAAACTTTATATCCTTTTTTTATTGCATCTTTAATCATGTAGTAAATGAGAATCTTTCCAGGCTTAAACTTTGAATATTGTGGATCCATTCCTGAGAGGTAATTATACATTTTTTTATTCTGCGCCAAAATAAAGTTAGCAGCAACTACCCTATTATCTATTTTAAGAGTTTCTATCTTCAACAGTCCTACCCCACACATCAATACCGAAAACCTGTGAAATCTTTCTCTTTGCCGCTTGGAATAAATTTTACCCCTTTCCCCTTTCGAATTATGTCTCTCCTGGTGCAACGAAATAAAATTATCAATACCTTCTTTCAGATCTTTAGGTGAGTCTAAAACTGAATATGTTAGGCGGTTTTCAGAGAGTAGCTTTCTTAATTGTCTTTTTACCCCGGTAAGTTCCTTCTTGTTCATTTCATTTTCAAATTGCTCCATTGTATCTGGTAAGATTGCCAACGGACAAACAGTTTGAGGTGTTATTTCTACACATAGTTCGCGAGAAATTAATTTCACCGTATTTTCTCTCAAACTCTTGAAATTTAAGATAGTCCAATCTTTATTTTCTTCTATATAATCAAAAAAGGCTTTTAAAAACGAGAGTTTATATTCTTCTAGTATCAAAAAATCAGAGTAATCAGATGGTCCACTACCTATGAACTCAAGCACCGTTATCCATGGAACAAAATGACGTGTCAATTTGAGAGGGGCAACAGCTATAAGTTCACTGTCTTCATTGAACCCTGCGATTATTTTTAATCTTTCTGAAATTTTGAAGTCTTCAACAAATGCATAATTCCATTCCCACGACTGAAAAGGAGTAGCATTCTGTGACTTAAGTAGTAACTTATTCCAATCATTCTTTATAGCGGTCATTCCACCAACTGATTTTATCTCAACCAGATGTATTTTCCCCTTATAACATTCATCTGTTTTGTCTAAAATTCCCCTATTGCTAACGACCGGAGAATCTGTTGCAATATCGTAAGAATATTCCATTGTTAAAAATTGTTCTCTTTATAAACCCACAAGTGTTATTGACTCGCTGTTCTGAAAGAATTTGAAGTAATTCATTCATTTTACTTTTGCCAAATTTTGTGCCTCGAAAAAACCGTCAATTATCTCTTATTAGAGAAATAATTCAACTTTATGAAAACGCTTGTGATGTACCTTTTTAATACAAGTCTCATAAAAA
>JBJKPP010000132.1:0-8157 GCA_046706145.1 Ignavibacteriaceae bacterium
ATAAAAGTTTATGACCTGGGAAAAGTAAGCCAATCCTAATTCCACAGAAGTTACCTATCAGCCCGGGAATTGTAAATACTGTAGCTTCAAGCATGAGTAAATCTTTTCTTGTAAATCTATAGATTAGAACCAGGAAAGCAATCATGGAAACACCTGCCACATTGGTGCCTAACGCAGTATGACCATCAAGATTTGAGAAAAGTAAAATTATTGGCAGGCCTACTACGGCTGAACCCGCGCCAAAAAATCCGAGTATGAATCCTACTATAACACCTGCAGCAATACCTACCATTACAAATACTTTACTTTATTACAATTAACAAATTTAAAGTAATTAATATAATTAGCTCAAATTGTTTAACAAATGACGAATAGCAAGCTAACAATATTTCTCAATGGGTTTTTGTGAGAACTTGTTCAACTTTGTCGAAGAATGGCCGGAAGCTTGCCTGTAGCAAGTTGCCCTTTTCTATTCTAAATTCAAGTTCCAAACAAGTCTTATAAATAATTTCCACAATAACATTTTAAATAATTGTTCTAATAAATTAAATTGCAGTGTAAAACATTAATCACTATAATATAAAGTAGTGATGAATTTGTGTTTTTCTTTGAGGTTAAATATTAGAATGAAAAAAGTCTTAATATTGGTTATAGAAGATAATAGACTTTTGCGTGAAGGCTTGACTGAGATGATAGATGAACAGCAAGATCTGAAAGTTACGGATGCCTTAGCAGATTGTGAAAAAGCGCTGCAATGCATACGTAAATCCGAACCCAATATTGTCCTGTTGGACCTTGGTTTGAGAAATCAAAATAGTTTACATCTGGCAAAAGGAATAAAAAAAGACTTCCAAAAAGTTAAAGTTATAGTGATGGATCTTGTCCCTTCGGAAGAAGACATACTGTTATTTATACAGGCAGGAGTTTCTGGATTTGTGCTTAAGGATGCAACAGTGGATGATTTTCTTAATACAATTAGATCGGTTGCCGCAGGAGCTAAAGTTTTGCCGCCGCATTTAGCTGAATCCTTATTTACACAGATCGTTGACCAGGCGCTAAATAAGATAAAACCCTCCAAAATAATTGATGCAGTAAAAATGACGAAACGGGAAAGGCAGGTGATAGACCTAGTTGCTGATGGCTTAACTAACAAAGAAATTGCGCAAAAGCTTCGTCTCTCAACTTATACAATAAAAAGTCATATACATAACATTCTGGAAAAACTTGCCCTCCACACCCGCGTCCAGATTGCAAAATACGCTCATACTTCTAGTGACCATAAGGCTGCCATTGAATCAATTTCTTTAATCAAGGATGAAGAGGATTGATCTTTCTTATCCAGTCAAAAAAATGTCTTGCTTTGTTATCAATACAACTTATGTATCTCTCTATCCCTCAAAAGGATTAATCCCTTTTCCATTCATTAGATTCATTTATAATTGAATATTTAATAAATAACTTAATCGAAAGCAAAACCGTGAATGACGATACGAGTCATGGAGGGGAATCCATGTCGTAGTTCACAGTATTATTAAATGGTGTAGTTAAGGTGGAAGAAGGTATTCGAATGAATCGTAGACTTAAAGTCGGGATAATCGATCTCGTATCAAAAAAGCCGAACAAGAAATTATTTGCCCGCATAATGAATGCAAACTTTGCCAGCATAATGCCTCAAGTGGTAGGAGTCTGGTGTGAAGAGGAGGGGCACGATGTCACATATATGTGTTATACGGGCAAAGAAGACATCTTAAGTGAACTGCCTGAAGATTCAGATATAGTGTTTATTGGTGCATTTACGGAAGCTGCACAAACAGCTTATGCTTTAAGTAATCTCTTGCGTTCTCTTGGGGCGGTTACGGTTCTGGGTGGTCCGCATGCAAGGTGTTATCCTGAAGATGCTCTAAACTATTTTGATTATGTTTTAGGATTCACGGATAAAAGTACAATTCATAATATTTTATACGATTGTTATCCGCACAGACCTTATGGTTTGTATCTCACTGCAAAAACTCAGCCCATGTCGCTTCCCGGCGTAAAAGAAAGATGGAAATTTATTCAACCCACCCTGCAAAAAGCTCCCTTAATAAAATTGGTTCCTATGCTTGGCAGCCTAGGTTGTCCATACACATGCAGCTTCTGCATAGATTCAACTGTTGCTTATCAGCCTTTGGACTTTGGTGTTATGAAGGAAGATTTATCTTTTCTTCTAACTAAGTTTAAACGCCCGCTGGTTGGATGGCATGACCCCAATTTTGGAGTCCGCTTTGACGAGTATATGGATGCAATTGAAGAGGCCGTACCACAAAATCGTATAGACTTTATTGCAGAAAGCAGCTTATCACTTTTATCCGAGCCCCACGTTAAACGTCTTAAAAGGAATGGCTTCGGTGCAATGCTGCCCGGAATAGAATCCTGGTTTGATCTTGGAAATAAATCAAAAACCGGAAGCCTAACCGGATTGGACAAAGTTAAGCATGTTGCGGAACACGTCAATATGATTTTACGTTACATTCCATACGTTCAAACTAATTTTGTTTTGGGACTAGATTCTGATAAAGGCGAGGAACCGTTTGAACTCACAAAAAAATTTGTAAGCCTGACACCAGGCGCATTTCCGGGCTACTCACTATTATCTGCTTTTGGACAGGCAGCTCCGGTAAACTTGCAATATCAAGAATTAAATCGTGTAATTCCTTTTCCGTTTCATTTCCTGGACAATAATCACGCAATGAACATTAAGCCAAAAAATTATTCGTGGCCGGAATTTTATTCTCATGTAATCGATCTCGGGGAATATACGTTCTCATGGTCAGCTATTATAAAACGTTTAATAGCTACAAATGCATTTATTCCAAGATGGATGAACGTTGTGAGAGCAGTATCGGAGGAAGGTTTTGGAAGGGTTGCCTTTAATAAGAAAATATTAAGGTATCTCAATTCGGATAATAAATTTCGTGATTATTTTGAACAAGAAACCACGGAACTTCCACAATTTTATCATGACATTATAAACGATGAACTTGGACCCCTAAAACGGTGGCTTCCTGAGGGAGCGATATTCCACGACCAGAATGCGTATTTGCTAAAAAGCCTGGCTGAGAGAATTGCTGTGTAGAAAATAGATTTCAACAAGGAAAGATAAATTTGATGAATATTCTTTTAGTTTATCCGAAGTATCCGGACACATTTTGGAGCTTTAAGCATGCCTTAAAATTTGTGTCAAAGAAAGCAAGCTTTCCGCCATTAGGACTTTTAACAGTAGCGGCAATGCTGCCCGAAAGTTGGCATAAAAAAATAATTGATATGAATGTAAACCGATTGGCAGACGAAGATATTCTTTGGGCTGATTTTGTTTTCATTAGCGCAATGTCTATCCAAAGCCAGTCAGCAGATGAAGTAATAAAAAAATGCAATATACTGAAAAAGAAAGTTGTAGCAGGCGGTCCTCATTTTACTGCAAATTATGAGGACTACAATAATGTTGATTATCTCGTACTTAAAGAGGCTGAAATAACTCTGCCCCAGTTTATTGACGATTTGCGTAGCGGAAAGGCGAAGCATATTTACACTACCGATCAATGGGCAGATCTTTTCACAACTCCAATGCCACTTTGGGACCTTGTATCGCTCAATGATTATTCTTCAATGAATCTTCAGTATTCTAGAGGTTGCCCGTATGACTGTGAATTTTGCGACATAACAGTTCTTTATGGAAGAAAACCGCGCACGAAAACCAAACACCAAATTTTAGCCGAATTAGACCTTTTATATTCTTCTGGCTGGCGGGGACCTGTTTTTTTCGTAGATGATAATTTTATTGGGAATAAAGTAAAATTGAAAAAAGAAATACTCCCTGCAATTGTTGAATGGAATGAGAGACATCATTATCCATTTTACCTTAACACAGAAGTATCAATTAACCTTGCTGATGATGAAAAACTAATTCAGCTAATGGTTCAAGCAGGATTTGAAGCAGTTTTTATTGGCATAGAATCACCGAATGAAGAGAGTCTGATTGAATGCAATAAAAACCAAAATAGAAACCGTGACTTAATTTCGAGCATAAAGAAAATCCAGCGGTCGGGCATGGAAGTTCAAGGCGGATTTATTGTAGGGTTCGATAGCGATCCGCCTTCTATCTTCGATAAGCTTACGAACTTTATCCAGGATAGTGGCATTGTTACTGCGATGGTTGGGTTGTTAAATGCACCTAAAGGGACGAAACTTCACAAAAGAATGCTTAACGAAGGAAGAATGTTAAATAATTTTACAGGGAGCAATACGGACTTTTCGATTAACTTCATAACTCAAATGCATCCTGATGTACTCCTTGATGGTTATAAGAAAATTGTAAGCACCATTTACTCTCCAAGATGTTATTATGAACGCGTAATGCGCTTCTTAAAGGATTTCAAACCAAAGAAGAGAGTTTTTCACCTTAATGCGAATTATATCCTCGCTCTTTTCAAATCTATGTTCAGATTGGGTGTAGTTGGTAAGGAAAGAATTTATTACTGGAAATTGTTTTTTTGGTCGATGTTCCGCAAACCACAGTTATTTTCTCTTGCGATTCTATTCACAATATATGGTTTTCATTTTAGGAAGGTTTCGAGTAGTGTTTGATGAGAATTGGGAATTAGTATGTTAAATAAAGATACCGGTAAAGTTCTATGATATACGATGAAAACCAAAATGATTTATTCTTAAATAAAATATTTTTGCATTTCATCATAAAGCATTAATCTCTTTTTCATCCTTTTGGTCTATTGAATTATCGTTTTTCAAAGTTTAACTTTTTTTATGAAAAGAATTAGGTTATTATTAATCGAAGATAACCGTCTGTTGCGCGATGGAATTATTGCGATGCTTAAAAATCAGCGGGATATCGAGATAGTATTGGCATACGCGGGTGGCGATGATAGTAAAATAAAATCGCAGAAACTCAAGCCGAATTTAATTCTTCTTGACCTTGGTCTACGTAATAGGAATAGCCTAAGTGTAATTGAAGCAGCAAAAAAGAATTTCCCTAAGGCTAAAGTGATTGTAATGGATCTTGCACCTGTGCAGGGTGATATAAATCTATTTGTTGAAGCAGGTGCTACTGGATTTATTTTAAAAGATGCCACAGTAGATGATTTTCTCGCAACTATTCGTACAGTCGCTGAAGGTACAAAAGTAGTTCCACCCAATCTAACCGAATCTCTCTTTTCCCAGATAGTTGAACACGGACTTAAGGGAGGTAAAATGAAATTGAACGATGCAATTCGTATGACAAAACGGGAAAGGGAGGTTATCGGTTTAATCGGTGATGGCTTAACTAATAAAGAAATAGCACTGAAGTTGGATATTTCAACATTTACCGTTAAGAGTCATATTCATAATATAATGGAAAAGCTTTTGCTCCACACACGTTTGGAGGTCGCAAACTATTCATATTCAAGCGGAACCCTAAAAAAGGTTATCGATGATATTTCACTAAATCATTGAACATAAATATGTACACTTAATCATAAGAGGTAATAGAATGAGTAAAGAGCAGCATAGCAGCAAAAATACAAAGAAACCACCTGCTAAGACAATGAAGGAAAAGAAAGCGGCAAAGAGAGAAAAGAGAAATCAGAAAAACAGTGCCTCACTACTCAAGCAGTAGTTTTTGTTATAAAAATTTTTCTTACAGATCCTAATCCACCACATGTCCCATCCGCTGGAGGGGAATGGAAAAGGTGGGTATAATTTATTTCCTAGTATCAACTTCAAGCAGCATTATCCTCTTCAGTATCTTCCTTTTTGTCTAAAACCCTTTCTAGAAAATCAAAGAGTCCGTTTGTTTTTAATAGAAGATATAACCCCACAACTAAATGGACAATAGCATTTATTAGATAATATTCCTGCGAATAATTATTACGAATAAAATATCCAAACCATGAACCAATTACATAAATTAACGGATATATAGCTTCTATTAATACCCATATAGCTAGGAGTCTAATACCGACAATAAAGATATCTTTTCTCATTTTGTAACCCCTTAATTTTATATTTGCTAATGATTCATTACAAAGTTAAATAATTAGTTTGTTCATACTGCCCTTTGTCGTTAATGCGATCTGATGAGTGACGAAAAATTTTTAAGAACAACTACGCTTTTTTTGACCTTTTACTTATTTAAGATATTATATGGCATTTCATTTTTTAAATGGTATTAGCATGAATGCAAAACATTCTTCATTTAATAAAAAAGTTTTATATCTCGACCAGTAGTATCGGTACCCCAGCATTTTTCTTCACGACTTGTAGAATCCTTCAAGGACATTTTAATGTGATCTAATACAATATCATTAGTATGCGTGTTATAAGTGGAATCATAAAGTGCTTTTCTTAAAAAACTATTAATCCTATGTAGATCCTCTTCACCTAAACTATTATTTATAAATTTTTCTTCATTTACTACAAGATCAAATATATATGTTAAATATTGGAAATTGAAATTATATGTTTTAATATTATCCTTTGAGATCGTCCAATCTGTTGTTTGAAAAAAAAATAATTTGTGGTAACCAATTTTAAAAATCAGTAGAAGCACAATTATATAAATCACTTCTTCTAAGCAATTCTTCAAATATAAACGGTTTATCTATATTCCTGATTAAACGATTCATTTGAGAAAAATTTTGGGAATTTGAATTTAGAGTATTAATTATCTCATTTGTATTGTCCATATATTGTTTGTCCATTTTTTTGCAAGAGTTCAACATTGACTTATAGATTGTGATCGTAATTTCTTTATTTGTGTCATTTGTATTTTGTAACGCTAGATAAGCACCAATAAAGACAAGAATATTACTAGAGCAGTGCTTACAATAAGTTAAGGATAATTACTTAGTATATAATTTCTAGTCTCTTTATTTAACCAGTACAAAACACCTATAGCAATAGCTATTATTAGGATAATTATTATCATAATATTTACTTCCTCTTCTATACCATATAATTAGTACTCAACCGAATTTGCCTTACATACAATGTCAGCAAATCCTGAATTTACAATTCTTAATAACTTCGAATTATTTGTAATTATACAACATGGGATTCAAATTTTTATGATACTAGGATAAATCTAATCTTAATATGAATTTTTGCGCCTTGTTATTATTAAAAATTACATTTCTACTATTGATCCTGTTTCTAATCAGAGTTTCGCCCCGTATCCCCAAACCTAAAAACAACCCGTATCCTAAATAATTCTAATGCCTGAAGAATGTAAGAAAAATAAAGCAGAAAAAATACCGTACAATTACTAATCATTTTAATTAACAATTGACAATTAAAAATGAACAATTATAAATAATTAAGAATATGCAGCAATTTCGCATTTTAAATTTTGACTTTTGAATTTTGACCTTGACCAACAAAGCAATTTGTTTGAATTCTGCTGTAAATAACATAAATTAGAGGTGTGATTTTTTAAAAGTATGCCTTCACTCAAGTACTTACCTGATAGCAATTTTTAACAAATCCTAATTTTTACAAACAGATGCCTTAAAAACATTCTTCTTCAGATATTATTAGGGAATGGTTTTAGTGCGAAAAATAATATAGGAAGAAGTATGTCATTCGAAAATCTGAATCTCATTAGACCAATACAAACAGCTCTAGCAAACGAAGGTTACAAACAGCCCACGCCAATTCAACAGCAGGCAATCCCGGTAATTCTGGAAGGAAAAGACCTTATAGGCTGCGCACAAACCGGCACAGGCAAGACTGCTGCATTTGCTATTCCAATTCTTCAAATACTTGCTGAAGAGAAGAAATCCGGTAAATCTAATAGAAACATTAAAGCTTTGGTTTTAACGCCAACTAGAGAGCTTGCAGTGCAAGTCGCTGAAAGTTTCAGCATATATGGAAAACACACAAGAATAAAAAACACGGTCGTTTACGGTGGAGTTTCGCAGCGGGCACAAACCGACAGGTTAAAGCACGGCGTTGAAATTCTTATTGCAACTCCGGGCAGATTGCTGGATCTTGTTAACCAGAATTATATTAATCTTTCTCATATAGAACTGCTTGTTCTGGATGAAGCAGACAGAATGCTGGACATGGGTTTTATTAACGATATAAAAAAAATTATTGCAATCATGCCTTCAAAAAGGCAGTCCC
>JBJKPP010000133.1:0-6297 GCA_046706145.1 Ignavibacteriaceae bacterium
ATTTCAAAGGACATCTGAATCATTTCAATATCCAAAAGCGGTGAGGTGCTTCCTAAAGCCTCCGCTCCAAACTGATGGAATTCTCTTAATCTTCCTGCTTGAGGTCTTTCTTGTCTGAACATCTGGGAAATGTAAAATAACTTATTAAGACTTTGCTGCTTACCAAGAGAATGCTGAATGAAAGCGCGAACAACAGATGCGGTCATTTCAGGTTTCAAAGTCAAACTGGTTTCGCTTCTATCGAGAAACGTGTACATTTCTTTTCCAACTATATCGGTCGCCTCACCAATTCCTCTCGCAAAAAGAGAGGTTTCTTCAAAAACAGGAGTTCTTATTTCTTTATAATTAAAAGATGTAAATACACTTTCAATAACATTCTCTAAAAACTTCCACTTCTGAATTTCAGACGGCAGAATATCCTTAGTTCCTGTTATTGATTTTATCATTATTTGGGTATGCTAAGAGATTTTAGAGGAAGTGTAAATATAAAACAAATTTCTTTGCACTAAACATCAAAATATTTTTCTTCTTCTTTCTTGAATATTCCGAGTATTTCTTCGCTGGTCTGTGCTTTAAGTAAGCTACTCCTAAAATCATCGCTATTCATCATTCTTGAAATTCTGCTTAGCAGCTTAATATGACTGCTAACTAAATTATCTTTTCCTATTAAAAGGAAAACCAAATGAACCGGTTGATTATCTAAAGATTGGTAATCGATTGGATCATTAGACTTTCCAAAAGCTGCCAGCATTTCCTTTATTGAGTTTGTTTTTCCGTGAGGTATTGCAAATCCTTTACCAACTCCAGTTGACATTATCTTCTCCCTCTCAAGCACTGATTCTCTCGCCTTTTCCAAATCTTCAACCTTAGGATCACCCTTAAAAAGGTCAACTAATTCATTAATAATCTCTTCTTTGTTTTGACCTTTTAAGTCTGGAATTATGTGGTCAACCTTCAATAAATCACTTAATTTCATAATGGCGTTTAATAACCTAATTAATTGAAATTTAAATTATTAATTTAACAATAGTGACCTTGTTAAGCAATTTATTCGGGTTATAAACTACAATCATTTCTAAAATTATTATTTTTGTCATGTAACTGAATTTTTACCTAATCTGCTCTTTCAAATATCTGTAAGTTCGCCATTATTTAATTTAGTTTATTCACGGTTTCCAGCATGAAAAAAATTTACATTTTACTCTTTTTTATTCTAATTTCAATACCTCTTTTCTTAACTATCTCCGGCTGCGGAAAAGCTTGGCCTAAAGATCAACCGATTTACGGCTCCTATACCTTGCTGAATCAAGACAACTCAAAGGTAACTTTCCCGGATGATTTTAGGCACAAAGTAATTGTGATGGCTTTTATATACACGCATTGCCCAGATGTTTGTCCCTTAACTGTTAATAACATGAAACTTGTTCAAGAAAAATTAAAAGCAGACGGCGATAAAGGAGTCCAGTTTATCGCAGTAAGTTTTGACCCGAATAGAGATACTCCTCATGTGTTGAAAGAATACGCCGGATTAAGAAACATAGACCTTTCTAATTTTCAATTTCTCACCGGTAATAAAGCTGTTATAGATTCTCTCATGAAGGTAATGCATATTGTTGCAATTTTTGGCGATACCACTACTGCTCCCGGCGGAGGGAAAACTTATTATATAACGCATACCGATAGAATTTCGCTTATAGACCAGAACACACGTCTTAGAAAAGACTACAAAGGCAGCGGGCCTAATGTAAAAACAATAATAGCTGATGTTAAATCATTAATTTGAGGTAGAAATGAAAATTATTCTCTCTTTCCTTGCTTTGCTTTTTTTCACTTCAACAAATAATATACAAGTGAAAGATGCGTGGCTTAGACCTGCTAAAACCGGAATGAACAGTGCTTTATATCTTAAAATTACAAACAATACCGACAAAGCAGATACTCTGTACAAAGTTACCTATAAGAATGATGAGATGACACAAATGCATAAAACAGTTATTAAGAACGGACTAACAGGGATGAAAATGATGCCATTCATAGCTATAAAGGCTCATTCAACCTTTGAGTTTGTGCCGGGAAAATTCCACATTATGGTGATTAACTTAAAAAAGGATCTTGAGCCTGGAGATAGAGAACACTTCAAATTATATTTCAAATCTGGCGAAACAATTAACGTAACTGCTCAAGTAAGAGGCGCTGAGTAAGAAGGCAAGAATAATAATATTAAGTACTTATTATTTCTTCTTCCCTGTTTCGTTCATATCTACGCTCATGGAATAATCTACCTATTTCAGCTCCAAATATGAAAACTATTGAGGAGTAATAAATCCAGAAAGCAACTACAACGATCAACGTATATGTACCATAGATTCTTCCTAATCTTGAAAAATGATATATGTAAACACCGAAGCCTTCTTTTGCTACCTCCCAAAGAATTGATGCAGAAAGCGCACTTAAAAAAATCGCTCTCTTACCTAATTTCCTTTTTGGCACAAGAAAATACATCAGAAAGAACAATATAAAAACAAGAGTAAATGAAAGTAGAGAGAATACAAAACTTCCAAATATACCGGTCTGAAAATAACTTAAAACAGAAATTTCACTTGCCCCTTTTCTTAACAAATCAATAAAAGGAATTAGCACAGTTGTAATAAAGAATGCGAGAACAAAAAGTAAAACCATAGCAAAATCTTTGAGCTTTGAGAGAATAAAATGCTCATTTACTTCAACACCCATAACTCTATTTAGAATAGTACGCATACTGCTGAACAAACCGCTTGCAGCAAACAATAATCCCAGACCACCAATCCATCCAGCAATACTCCTATACTGAACGGCCTCACTAATTCTACTGTAAATTATGTTCTTAACTAACTCCGAATATTGATGATACGGAATTACTGTATCAATAAGAATATCAAGCTGGTATTGCATGTAAGACGAACTGAATAGGCTGCCAACAATAGCAAACAATATCAAAGTAAAAGGAATAATACAAACAAAAATCGAAAAAGAAAGCCCGCCAGCGAGCAGAAAAACGTGATGCTCATCTGTTCTATTTACTAAACCATTAAAATAATATTTTGAAAAGTCTTTGACTTTATGATAGTATGGGATATGATGAAGTTTAAGCTTCATCTTCCTGTAAATTGAGTATGGTCGCGAGCTCTTAATCTTTTGCTTAAATATATCAAGCATTCATAATTCGTTGAATTGTATTATAATAAATATCGCTTATTGCATTAAGGTCGACATTAATTAAGTCATTAATTTTTAGTTTTTGTCCCCCAGTTTTCCCTGCTAAAATAAATTTCTGATTTTCTTTTTCAAGTAATTTTTCAAATTCACCTTTTTTGTTTTCATCAACTGAAACAATAACTCTTGATTGACTTTCCGAAAACAAAGAAAAATCTTCTCTGGTTTTTACAGGAATTTTAATTTCTGCTCCTACTAATCTATTTTCATACATAATGCAACATTCTGTAATTGCACAAGCGATTCCGCCTTCAGAAATATCGTGTGCAGATTTAATCAATGCTCCATTTATTGCTTTGAGTAAAACATCTTGTAGTTTCTTTTCAGTTTCAAGATTTAATTTTGGTGAATCACCTGTAACTTTATTGTGAACTACTTTTAAATATTCACTCCCGCCCAGCTCTTCAAAATCTTCACCCAAAATATATATTAAGTCATTTTCATCTTTAAAGAAAGAAGTTGTAATGTTCTCCAACTTTTCAATTAATCCTACCATCCCAATTGTTGGAGTTGGATAGACGGCAGTATTTGGAGATTCATTATAAAAACTAACATTACCACCGGTGACCGGAGTATCAAAAAAGCGGCAAGCCTCTCCCATTCCTTCTATCGCTTGTTTAAACTGCCAATAAACTTCAGGTTTATAAGGATTTCCAAAATTAAGACAATTTGTTATTGCCAATGGAACACCACCGGAACAAACAATATTTCGGGCGGATTCGGCTACAGCAATTTTAGCGCCCTCTTTTGGATTTAAATAAACGTATCTTGAGTTACAATCGGTCTTCATTGCAAGGGCTTTGTTAGTGCCTTTCACATAAACAACAGCAGCATCGCAGCCCGGTCCAACAATCGTATTTGTTCTAACCATATAATCATATTGCTCGTAAACCCATTTTTTTGAAACTATATTCGGCGAAGAAAATATTTTTATAAATGTGTCTTGTATATTATCAGGTTTTGGCAAAGTGTTTAAATCAAATGCTTGTGTAGTTTTTAAATATAATGGCTCTCTAGTTTCTCTAATGTAAACCGGAGCTCCACCGCCCAGCACCAATTCATAAGCAGGGATTTCAGCTTTCAGACCTTCTTCATAATTTATATTAAGTTTGCCATCGTTTGTTACTTCACCAATAATTTCGCAGTTTAAATCCCATTTATCAAATACTTCTTTTACCTTGTCTTCATATCCTTTTTTTACAGTACACAACATTCTTTCCTGGCTTTCAGAAAGCATAATTTCATAGGCTGACATTCCTTTTTCCCTCAATGGTACTTTGTTCAAATCTATTCTCATCCCCGATTCGCCTTTTGCACTCATTTCACTGGTCGAGCAGGAAATTCCTGCAGCGCCCATATCTTGAATTCCAATGAGCCAGCCATTCTTAACAATTTCTAAAGTCGCTTCAAGTAATAACTTTTCTGTAAATGGGTCACCAACTTGCACAGAAGGTCTTTTGGCTTCCGATTTCTCAGAAATTTCTTCAGATGCAAAAGTTGCTCCATGAATGCCGTCTCTACCTGTGGAAGAACCGACTATCATCACCGGATTTCCTTCACCTTTTGCAGTCGCTGACGCAATGTGTTTTCTATTTACAATTCCGACAGCCATTGCATTAACAAGTGGATTATCCTGATAGGATTCATCGAAATAAACTTCTCCTGCCACGGTCGGTACACCGAAACTATTACCATAATCTCCAATTCCTTTTACAACACCTTCAAATAAAAACCTTGTTCTTTTATCTTTTAGAGAACCAAAACGCAGAGAGTCCAAAGAAGCAATTGGTCTGGCACCCATTGTAAAAATATCCCGCATTATTCCACCTACGCCCGTTGCAGCCCCTTGATATGGCTCTACCGCAGAAGGATGATTATGACTTTCTATTTTGAATGCAACTGCCAAATCATCACCGATATCGACCAAGCCGGCATTTTCTTCACCGGCACCTACCAGAAGTTTTCCACCGCTTCTGGGTAAAGTTTTAAGAAGAGCAATCGAGTTTTTGTAACTGCAGTGTTCACTCCACATTACACTGAATATGCCTAATTCAGTATAATTTGGTTCTCTTCCCAAAATCTTCTTGATTTTTTCATATTCTTCTTCAGTTAGTCCATGTTCTAATGCCATCTTTTGGTCAACGGCAGGTTCAGCCATCATTTTTACCTCTTAAAGTACAGAAAGTTATGAAATGTAAATATAATATTTTCTTTTTTTGATAAGAAGGTATTAACTTTATTAATACATTATTTGATTTCGGAAACGAAGATTTTGTAATTTTAGTAAAGCTTTGGGCTATAAGCGCTCTTTTTCTCCATAGCGATTCAGAAAAAGACTTGGGAACTATTTCTAAACAAATTTTAGTTAAAATGAAGTTACATTATTTACAACATGTTGCATATGAAACTCCTGCTTGCATTTTGGATTGGATAAAACAAAATGGAGTTGAATGTACTTCAACTAAATTCTTCAATAAGGACGAATTGCCGAACATTGATAATCTCGATTTCTTGTTAATTATGGGTGGGCCAATGGGAGAGAATGATGAATCTTTATACTCCTGGCTGAAAGCAGAGAATGAATTCATAAAAAAATGTATTGAGAATGATAAAATTGTTTTAGGAATTTGTTTGGGTGCTCAGCTAATAGCAAATGTGCTTGGTGAGAAGATTTACAAGAACAAACACAAAGAAATCGGTTGGTTTCCTATCAAAATTACTCAGGAAGCAAAGGACACTGAATTACTTAATTCTTCTCCTGATAAATTAACAGTCTTTCACTGGCATGGCGACACATTTGATATACCCAATGGAGCAATTCGTTTAGCCGAAAGTGAGGGATGCAAAAACCAGGCTTTTTTACTGAATGAAAGAATTGTCGGTTTACAATTTCACTTTGAGGTAACTGAAGATTCATTAAATGAAATGGTTAAATTTGGGAAAGGTGAATTGGTGAAAAACGTCTACATACAAAATGAAAGTGAAATTCTGGATGGTAAACGTTATATAGAAGGAAACAACAAAGTTATGTGCAAATTACTTGAT
>JBJKPP010000134.1:0-3666 GCA_046706145.1 Ignavibacteriaceae bacterium
CGCAAAATACTGATTTAGAAGTAGAAGAGATAAACAAACTTCTTGATTCGCTAAATAATTTGGGATTCACTGAGTATTACAATATTGATAACATAGGGAAAGATAATATTATTTTAACTGTTCCAAGAGTTAGCCCCGACGGCTTGCTTCTTAATTATAAAAGAATAAATGAACTTTATTTGCTTCAGCAAAGAAAACTAGATGAAATGGTAAATTATGCGTACGCAAATGAATGCAGATTTAAGTTCATCTTGAATTATTTTGGTGATGAGCCTGAAAACTATTCCTGTGGTAAATGTGATAATTGCAGTGTCGAAAATAAATCTTCTGTAACAAACTCAGATTATCTCAAAGAATTAATTTTAAAAACAACTTATTTTGTTAAAGAAAATGCTTCTGAAAACATCATAATTAATATTCTTAAGGGAAGTAATTCTTTTAGCCAATATAAAAATTTGGAAACTTTCCAGAGCTGCGCCAATTATACAAAAAGAGAAATAAAATCCGTTTTTATTGATTTAATTCATAACAAGTATATAGAAAGAAATCTAAGCAATAATAAAATCCATCTAACAAGTAAAGGGAATAATGAACTTCTAAAAGCAAAGCTAATAGATGTCGAAAACAAGGAAAATTTAACTGAAGATTACCAAAAAACTTTGGAACTTTTTAATCTTTTGAGAGAAGAAAGAGAAAAAATATCTAAAAAATTTATTCAAGCCAGTTATTTGATTTGCCCGGATGAAGTTTTAAGAAAAATAGCTGAAAAGGCGCCAAAATCAAAAGAAGATATACTTGCGATAAACGGATTTACAAAAAGAATGTATAACAAGGTAGGAGTTGAGTTTTTAAGAGTAATTAAGCAAGGTTCAGGAAAAGATGTAGAAGAAAAAGCAAAGAATAATAAAAAAGATTTGCCTAAAAATATATCTGAGACATATAGATTAATTCTAAAAGGATATTCATTAAGCGAAATAGCAGCTCTGAGAAATTTATCGGAAGCCGTGATTTCTATGCAAATTGAGTCTATTATACAGTTTGAACCAACAGTGGATATTAGTAAGATTATTAATCTTGAAATTATAGAAAAAATCTCGGACGAAATAAAGGATGGCTTTACAGACTTGAGAGAATTAAAGAGTAAATTGCCGTCTCAAATCTCATATGCGGAAATAAGAATAGCTTTAGCAAAATTTAGATTCAATGAGGCTTCTTCCCTTTCATAGCCTCTATATGTGTTGTAACTTTAGCAAAAAAGCTTTTCCATTTTTCATAATTCTTGTTATAATATTCTATCGTATTCTTATAATCTTCACGAGTAATACTATATCTTACAAAAATCTTCTGTTTCATGGAATTAAAGGCTGCAGTATTATTCGGTATTGTATCCTGAGCTATGACTAAATCCGAATAAACTTTCACAAATTTATCTTCGTTAATAACTTTATTATTAGAGCAGCTTGAGAGTATAAACAGGAGAGGAAAAAACGTTAAGCATAAGACTACTTCAGAGGGAATTCTTCTTAAGAAAATGGAAAGCGGATGACACTGATAAAACGGATTTTTACAGACTTTAAGGTATAGTTCTCTTGAATTTGGATTTTTTGTTTTTTTTAGCCGGAGATTAATCAGTCTTCGGCTGAGACTTTTCAAGGTCACTTTATTTTCTTGCTTGCTTCGAAAAGGATTTTCTTTTCCCTTTCAGTCAAATTTTGGTAACCGGACCGACTAATCTTATCAAGGATTTCATCTATTTCTTTCTGTGTAATTTCTTCTTCATCTTTGTTGCCATCTTTTACTTCATAAAACTTAGCATCCTCAACCTTTTTATCTTTTTTCTTAAACATATCTGAAACGTTACGCATCTTACCAAGAAAGTCTTCCTTCATCGTAGATGATGACCCTGTATTGCTGTTGAAGTAGTTGCCATATGCCGTTCCTTTTTTCTTTTCATAAAGCATATAAACCAATCCCGTCAGTGCACCGCCAATATGAACCAAATGCGCAATACTGTCACCACTATCTACCGCAAATAAATCAAATAATATCAAAGCAATAATAAAATATTTGGTTTTGATAGGAATTAGAAAGTAAAGATAAATCATTCTATCAGGGAAAAGGAATGCAAAGGCAACCATCACTCCCATTATTGCGCCAGATGCACCAATTGTGTCCCACAGAGCATTACCAAATAGAATTGGGCTAAATATGAGTTGGAAAAGCCCGCCAATAACTCCTGCGCTAAGATAAAATGTTAAGAATTTTTTCGAGCCCCACAAATTTTCTACTTCTATTCCGAACATCCAGAGGATAAACATATTAAAGAGTATATGTAAAAAACCACCGTGAATAAATTGGTAAGTAATTAATTGCCAGACTTCAAATCCATTACCAAATGGAAGAAGCCCAAACAAGTTCATAATGTATTGATATAATGGATAACCATTAACCACAACCATTTTTGACATTAATTCTATCAAAAATACGGCAACATTAATTATTATGAGATTTTTAATTACGGGAGGGAAAAAACTAAAACCACCAAAACCCGCTGGTCGATAATAATTACTCACTAGTAACCTTCCAGATATTATGAATCACGTATAATCTCTGCATTATAACAGATATTTTCAATGCAAAATAATATAAATATAAACAATATCCTTGCAGCAAAACCGTGTTCGCTCACAAGGATAAATTTTTTATTATCTTAATTTTTTTTAGCTTTTGGCAATGTGGGATGAATCACAAAAGCTATATTTCATTTAGCTTTTTATTTCCCAGATTAAGCATTTGTAAGAGCATCAACACCAGGAAGAACTTTTCCTTCAAGAAACTCTAATGAAGCTCCGCCGCCAGTTGATACATGAGAAACTTTATCATCCAGACCAGCTTTTGAAATTGCTGCAGCAGAATCCCCACCGCCAATAATTGTTACAGCACCTTTCTCAGTTGCATCTGCCAGAGCTTTAGCAATTTGGTTTGTTCCTTTAGCAAAATTATCCATCTCAAATACACCCATAGGTCCATTCCAAACAATTGTATTTGAACGGAGTATTTCTGAGGTAAAAAGTTCTACGGTTTTAGGTCCTATATCCAGTCCCATTTTATCAGATGGTATTTTATCAGTAGGAACAACTTCCGATGGTGATTCGTTCTTGAATTCCGGAGCTACTACCACGTCTAAAGGAAGCAGAAATTTGACTTTAGAATTTTGAAGTTTTTTCAATAATTCTTTTGCTAGTTCAATTTTTTCTTCTTCAAGCAAAGATTTTCCTATTTCTTTACCTTGTGCCTTATAGAAAGTATAAGCCATACCGCCGCCGATTAAAAGCGTATCAACTTTAGTCAACAAGTTATTAATCACATCTATCTTACCCGAGATTTTTGCTCCGCCTAAAATTGCACAGAAAGGTCTCTTCGGATTACTGATGGCACTATCAAGATAATCAAGTTCTTTCTTCATTAAATAACCCGCTGCACACGTTTTAATAAATTTTGTCACTCCTTCCGTAGAAGCGTGAGCACGGTGAGCACTTCCAAAAGCATCATTAATATAAACATCACCTAACTCAGCAAGCTGCTTTGCAAATGCTTCCTCATTCTTTTCTTCTTCTTTATGAAATCTTACATTTTCCAGCATCAAAACATCTCCATCTTTCATAG
>JBJKPP010000135.1:0-11050 GCA_046706145.1 Ignavibacteriaceae bacterium
TTAAATTATAACTATGCCTCGGTTGACAAAGCCATCAACCAGCCCAAGTTTGTGTACAGGGCCCTTATGGGTTTCAATTATTACTTTTGAGACTTACTTAATTCTCACTGACCTGCTTATACTGCAGGTCAGTAAGAATCTTTTTATTCACTCTAGAAATAATCCATTCAGGGATATAAACATATCTGTACAAAAAAAATAACTCCCTCAAGTCTCCCTCTTGAAAAGAGGGAGTCTAATCACATAGTGATCTAATCGGGATTGAAAATAAATCCCTAATTGATAACATTCTGACAGCATTTTAACAGTAAGTCATAGCATTTTACAAGCACTTCCCTTCGCAAGGGAAGGGTGGGGAGTTGGGTTTTTATGTTAGGGAAAATGATTAAGAATTCTATTAGTTTTATCAATAAATTTTCTTTTGTAAAATTATTTTGGGCAACACTGTATATAAATCTAACATATATGCTGCTATTTGTAGTTCAATTCAAATATTATTAAAATTAACCCTTCAATAATTTTTCATCGGCCTAAGTTTTTCAATATATTTAAATATCCGTTGTCTTTAACAAATTCTGTATGAATAATAATCAGCAAAAGTTTTCTGTTAAAGAGGTAATGAAAGCAGCCGGATTGGTTTTCGGCGATATTGGTACGAGTCCAATCTATACTTTAACAGTTATTTTCACACTTACAAAACCTACCTACGAAAATATTATAGGAGTACTTTCGCTTATCTTTTGGTCGCTGGTAATTTTAGTTACCACGGAATATGCTTGGCTTGCAATGAGTCTAAGTATAAAAGGCGAAGGCGGCATTATTGTAATTAAAGAGATTTTGACACGCATAGTTAAAACAGGAAAAAAGGCGGCGTTTGCCGCATTTATTGGTTATATAGGTGTTTCTCTTCTAATGGGTGACGGTGTTATTACTCCCGCGATAAGTATTTTGTCTGCTGTAGAGGGTTTGCGATTTATACCGGGAATTGGACATATCTCAACAGGAATGGTTGTTCTAATTACTTGTGTAATAACTGTTTTGCTTTTTTCGTTTCAATCTAAGGGAACGGATAAAGTATCCAGTTCATTTGGTCCTATTATGGTTTTGTGGTTTGTTTCCCTTTTTGTCACTGGTATTCTTAATGTGATCCAAGCACCGAACGTACTTGTAGCAGTTAGTCCTTATTATGCACTGGAATTCTTATTCCATCATGGGATATCAGGTGTTTTTGTACTCAGCGATGTAATTCTTTGTGCTACTGGGGGTGAAGCTTTATACGCCGACATGGGCCACCTGGGAAGAAAACCAATCAGACAAGCATGGTCATTTGTATTTTTTGCATTGTTTATTAATTATTTCGGTCAGGGCGCCTTTTTGACAGTTCAACACCAAAGCAAATCAATTTTGTTTGAAATGGTTCGTAATGTTTCGCAGGTAATATACATTCCATTTCTAATACTAACTTTGCTTGCCACTATTATTGCATCCCAGGCAATGATTAGTGCTATTATGTCATTAATTTACCAGGGAATTACAACTAGAATTTTTCCTTTGATGAAAATTACTTTTACATCAACAGAGCTTAAGTCTCAAATATATATTGGCGTTGTAAACTGGCTTTTGCTGGGTGCGGTTTTAATAATGGTATTAATGTTTCAAAAGTCGGAAAACTTAGCTGATGCTTATGGTATGGCAGTTACTGCTACAATGTGTATAAGTGCAATGTTTATGATATGGATATTTAGTTTGGAAAATAAAAGACTGAAAATGGCAGCCGCGTGTGTAGTATTTGTAGTTGACCTTCTATTTCTTGTAGCGGTATTAAACAAACTGCCTCATGGAGGATTTTGGTCGCTTGTAATAGCTGCAATTCCATTTTTTGTAATACGTTTATGGATAGACGGCGGAAAGGCCATGTACAAATCATTCAGACCGCTGCCGCTTGAAACGTTTAAAGAAGCATATAATCAAATATATTCTCTGGAGAGAAATATTAAAGGAACGGCAATCTTTTTTACCAAAACTATGACAGAAATCCCTCCATATGTAGTTCATTCTATGATTAAGAGTAATATCATCTATGATGAAAATATATTACTTTCGATTAATGTTACCGATTATCCGTATGGTATTTCTTTTCATGAGAAAAAAACTTTGGAAAAAGGATTGTCCGGGATAGTAATAGAAGTCGGCTATATGGAATACGTTGACATTCCGCAGCTGCTAAAGAAAAATGGCGTAACTGAAAAAGTAATATTTTATGGCGTAGATGACATTGTTACCGGCAAACCTTTACTAAGCGTCTATGCATTCATAAAAAAAATATCACCGAGCTTTGTAACATTTTATAAACTTCCATATAATAAATTACACGGTGTAGTAACGAGGTTAGAGATATGAAAAAATCTTCTTTTAATTTGAGCTTAATTCTTTTTGTCATTTTATTCTTCTCTATTTCGTCTGCTTACGCAAAAGGAAATAAGAACGATACTTTGTTTGCGGCGTCTTGGAATTTGGAGAATTTATTCGACACAGTGCACGATGCCAATAAAAATGATACGGAGTTTACCCCAGGAGCGGCTAAGCATTGGACGGAAAAAAGATTAGAAACAAAACTTCAGCATTTAGCACGTGTGATAAATGCCATGAACAATGGAAACGGTCCTGACTTACTAGGAGTCTGCGAAGTTGAACATAAATACCTTCTGGAAAAAATGATAAAAGAATATTTCAAACACAAAGACTATAAAGTTGCTTACCGCGAATCCCCTGATGAAAGGGGGATAGACAACGGACTTATTTATAATTCTAGAAAGTTTAAACTTTTATCTATTTCTGCAGATACAGTACATCTTGCGGATGGTTGGCCAACAAGACTAATTTTAAACGCAAACTTAATTTTTGAGAACGGAGACACTATACACGTTTTTGTAAATCACTGGCCGGCAAGAATCGGAGGAGTAGAAAAAACTGAGCCGAATAGAATCGAAGCTGCAAAAACACTTGCGAAAGATGTATCAAGAATTTCTTCACTCAGCAGCAAAATAATTATCATTGGTGATTTTAATGATAATCCAACGAACATTTCCATAGTAAAGACTTTAGATGCAGAACCTTTTATATGTGACACTATGTCACAAACTGGCAAAGTTACTTTTACTAAATTTGAATTATTCAACCTTGCATATGAATCTGCAAATAATGGCTTAGGAACTTACAGGTACAGAAAGGTATGGGATATGCTCGACCAAATGATAGTTTCAGATGGCTTAATAAATGGTGATATCAGATATGTTTGTGGCTCCTTCCGTGTATTCAAACCATCATATTTAATAGAGCATTCAGGTTATTACGAGGGCACGGCGCTTCCGACTTACGGTGGAAGAAAATATCTTGGCGGTTACAGCGACCATTTCCCGATTACGGCTAAATTTATTATAACAAATAAATAGTTATGAATAGAGAGTTATTAATATTCGGTGCTAACGGAGCGCTTGGCAAAGGGATAGTTGAGTATTTCAAGTCAAAAGAATTTGATAAAATGTACGTCTTCGATCTGAAGTTTAGTGAATTACAATATGAAAATATAGAAAAAGTTATAGTTTCTGATTTGTCAGTTGAGAAAAATGTGGAATCCGCCTTTGGAAAAGTGAAAGCAGGCAAAGATAAATTATTTTTTCTTTACAGTACTATTGGAGGCTTTGCCGGTGGTAAAAAACTTTGGGAAACAGATGCAGCTGAACTGGACAAAATGTTTACGCTTAATCTCAAAGTAAATTATCTGATTTCAAAATATTTTGGTAGTCTAGTTAAACAATCTGCAGGCGGCTCGTTATGTTTGACTGCAGCGTATAGCGGCATTATTTCGGAGAAAAATAAATCTTCATATGGTATATCCAAAGCAGGGGTAATTCATCTCGTGAAAGAATTGGCTCTTGAAGGGAAAGAAATAAACTTAAGTGCTAACGTAATAGCTCCTTATATTATTGACACTCCTGAGAACAGAAAATGGATGCACGGTAATGATTTTGCGGGCTGGGTAAAACCTGTTGAGATTGCCAAAATTGCAGAATTTCTTTTTGAAAATTTTCATTTTATAACAGGAAATACTATTACAATTACTCATAGATTTGAGGTTTAATAGCTTAATTAGAGAGGCATTAACATTATTGACTTTGTTTTTTGAAATGCTTATAGTGTTAGACAAAATTTTATAATTTTTGCTGGGATGACTCACCGGTTTTTATTATTTAATATTTAGGAGGAAAATTTACATGGCTTTTCTAGCTTATTTTACAGTGATAATAGCCCAAGCCACGACTGAAGCATCACAAGGCCCCTTAAATTGGTTGACGGATAAATTCCAGGCTGGTGGAATTTTTATGTGGCCAATTTTGGCATGTTTAGTAATTGGATTAGGATTCGTTTTTGAAAGATTTTGGAATTTGACTAGAGCAAGGGTAAATACAAAAGATTTTATTGTTAAAGTTAAGGGTGCGTTAGATGAGGGTGGAATTGAGGCAGCTAAAGAATTATGTTCTAATACAAGAGGACCTGTAGCTTCAGTTTTCCACGCAGGTTTATTGAGAGCAGATGAGGGATTAGATGCAGCCGAAAAAGCAATTATCTCTTACGGTGGTATAGAAATGGGTTTTCTTGAAAGAGGAATGATTTGGATTTCGACTTTTATAACCCTGGCTCCTCTTTTGGGATTTACTGGAACAGTGCAAGGTATGATTCAGGCATTTGATGCTATTAAAGCGGCACAACAAATTTCACCTGCGATTGTTGCCGGAGGTATTGCCGTTGCGTTGCTTACTACTTTATTTGGATTAGTGGTAGCCATGCTGCTTCAAGTTTTTTATAACTATTTTGTTTCAAGAATTGATAGATTAGTTGGGGATATGGAAGAAAGTTCTGTTGAATTGATTGATGCATTATATGAACTAAAAACAGTTAAGAAGTAGATAAGTAGAAAGATGTCTATTTTCATTCAAGGATTTATATCATGATTGGTAAAAGAAAAATGTCTGGAGCTGAAATACCAACTAGCTCCATGGCTGATATTTCGTTTCTGTTGTTGCTTTTCTTCCTTGTTTCTACTGTAATTGACGTTGATACGGGCATTGGACTAACTTTACCTCAATATGTTCCTCCAAATCAAGTAAAGAATGTTAAGGTGCCTAAAGACAGAATGGCCGCTATCCTTGTTAATGCTAATGGGGACGTTCTTATGGATGAAAAGCCCATTCCTCTTAATCAAATTAAGGATGCTCTAAAACCTAGAATAATTTCTAAAATACCTGAACCAAGCACAAGAAAATTGATAGTTTCTGTAAAAACGGATAGGAAAACTTCGTATAATATATATATAGCAGTACTTGATCAGATTAAGCAGGCTTATTTTGAAGTTAGAGATGATTATTCTCTTTCACACTTTGGTAAAAAATTTGACGATTTAGACGATGAAAATTCTAACGTTGTAAAGGATAAGGTCCCGATAATTATATCACTAGCCGAACCAGAACAAACTAAATAAGGATTTGATATGAAATTTGAAAAGAGAAGATCGGGAACAAAGCAGGAAATTCCCACGGCTTCTATGCCGGATATAGTTTTTATTTTATTGATGTTTTTTATGGTTACTACTACGTTAAGGAAGTATGATATTAAAGTTCACTTTAAACTTCCTAGTGCCGAAGCTATTCAAAAGATTGAAAACAAAAGATTGAAAGATTACATTTGGGTTGGTCAGAGTGGAAGAATACAAATTAATGATAGTATTGTAAAATTAGATCAGATTGAACCGATTATGTATGCTAAAAGACAAGCCTTACCTGATGTAATTGTGTCTTTAAGAATTGATAAAAACTCGGATATGGGTCAGGTTACTGATATACAGCAAGAGCTGAGGAAGGCTTATTGTTTGAGGATTAACTATTCAACAAATAAGAAAATGTAATACCTGACTATAAAAACCATTTCTAAACGAGGCAGGATTAGTTTTACTATCCTGCCTTTTTCAATTTTAGAGGGAAAAAGATGAACTTGAAAGAAAAAATTAATGAGGATCTAAAATCAGCGATGAAATCGGGCGATAAATTACGCCTGGAGACTATAAGATCGATTAGAGCAGCTATACTTGAATTTGAAAAAAGCGGCAGCGGCAAGGAATTAAATGAAGAGGAATCAATTAAAATTCTTAACAGCGCTGCTAAGAAAAGAAAAGATTCTATTGAACAGTTTGGCAAAGCCGGAAGAACTGATCTGGAAGGAAAAGAAAAAGCTGAACTTGAAATTATTATGAGTTACTTGCCTAAACAACTTTCTAATGATGAGATTAAAGATGTAGTTAAAAAAATAGCCGCCTCTACAGGATCAACCGGGAAAGAAGATTTCGGCAAACTAATGCCTTTAGTGATGAAAGAATTAAAAGGTAAAGCTGACGGTAAAGTAGTTAGGTCAGTAGTGGAAGAATTTCTGAATAAAAATTGAATATCTTAGATATAATTCTACTTGTTATTATTCTGATTGGCTTTATACTTGGATATAAAGACGGATTCGTAAGAAAGCTAATCGGGTTGATCGGATTTGCTGCAGCAATCTTTTTTTCAATTAGATTTTCTGTAGCAGGGGGCAAACTAGTTGAATCAATAACCGGAATAGAGTTCTACCTTTCAAGGATTATTGCGGGCTTCCTAATCTTCCTGGTGATTATGATAATTACTTCGGTATTGAAACGACTTATCCATCCATTTGATAAAGTCAATAATTTTGTAAATCAGCTGCTTGGTGGATTCTTTGGAACAATCCAAATTATTTTCTTCCTTAGTGCAGTTCTTTTCTTGTTAAATATTTTTAACTTACCTAGCAAGAATCAAATTGAAGGCTCACTTTTATACAATGATATTTATTTGGTGATTCCCATAACTATAAAATATATAGATAATTACGCCCCGCAGTCAAAGCAACTTATACAGAAATATTTTAGTAAGGGAGATTCTTTACTGATGCAGGATTCCTCTGCCCGTCACATGCGCCAAAAGGCTAAAAAAGATTCTAATTAATGGGTTATGATAGTTAAGAAAGATGTTTTTGAGAAGTTAGAATACCAGAAGGTACTCCAGTATATTTCAAAATACTGCTCAACTGAAAAAGGCAGGGAAGAACTACTCAATCAACTGCCTTATGATGATCCGGAAAAAATCAAAAAAGAAGGTTCTTTCTTAGAAGATGCAAGAAATCTTTTAATCCAAAATAGACCGCCTCAGCTAGGAGCAATTTCTGATATTTCGAGTGACCTATATAAATGTAAAATTGAAGGCACTGTTCTTAACCGAGATAGAATTCTCCAAATTATGCAGCTTTCGGTTGAATCAAGGAATTTTTTCAATTATCTGAAAAACAATTCTAAGACATCGCCGAATATTTTCAATGCATTCAGAGAGCAATTTTTCTTTGACAAGATTTTGGAACATCATATTAAAAATGTCTTTAATGAAAATGGCGAAATAAAAGATTCAGCGAGCGCTAAATTGGCAGGAATTAGGAAACAAATAAATTCGACAAGAGATGATTTATTAAAGTCAGTCAAAAGAATTGAGAATAGGTTAAAAGAAAAAGACTTCGTCCAGGAAGATTATCTTACTTTAAGAGACGGCAGAATTGTTATCCCAATTAAGGCAGAACATAAAAGACACATAAAAGGGTTTATACACTCAGAATCTTCTACAGGGCAAACAGTTTACATTGAACCGGAAGAAACCCTTGAGCTTAATAATGAAATTGTTTCTCTCTTTTTTTCGGAGAAAAGAGAAGAAGAAAGAATTTTACGAGAGTTGACGAAAAAAATTGGGGAATCTGCAGACGACTTGCTTAGAACATTTCACACTCTTACAAATTTAGATGTTGTTTTTGCAAAAGCAAGCTACGCAATCGAAATCATTGGTGTTTTCCCTGAAATAGACAACCAAAAACCTTTTAAGCTAATTGAAGCAAGACACCCGATTATATTAAGAAAATCAGGCAGAGACAAAACTGTCCCTTTGAATATTACAATTGATGAAGATAAAGTAATATTAATCACCGGCCCGAATGCCGGTGGAAAAACAGTCGTACTAAAAACTATTGGATTGCTCGCACTTTTGGTAAACGCGTGCATTCCCATTCCTGTAGATCCGGATTCTAATTTTCACTTTTACAAAAAGTTGTTTATGGATTTAGGCGATAATCAATCACTGGAAGAAAACCTTTCTACTTTTAGTTCACACTTATCTAATATCAATGAGATTATAGAAGGAGCAAATGCAGACTCGCTTGTTTTAATAGATGAAATAGGAACAGGTACAGACCCAAACGAAGGAGTAGCTATTGCTAATGCAGTGTTAATTGAATTGCAGAAAAAGAAATCTACAGTTTTGGCAACGACGCACTATGGCACACTTAAGCTTGCCATAAGTGGATTAAAGGGATTCCAAAATTCAGCTATGGAATTTGATACTCAAAATTTGGAACCAACGTATAAATTTAATCAAGGCGTGCCTGGCTCCAGCTATGCCTTCGAAATAGCAAAAAGAATTGGACTCGATGACAAAGTACTGAAAACGGCAAGAGAATTTCTGGATGTTGATAAGCATAAAATAGAAGAATTTCTTGTTAACATTGAAAAGAAATCACAAGAATTGGAAACAAAGTTAAAGAGATTAGAGATTGAAAATGTAAGATTAAGCGGATTGTCTAACCTTTATAGTCAAAACGTCGAAAAGCTAGAGAAAGAAAAAAAGGAAATATTAAAACGTGCAAAAGTTCAGGCTGAAGAGTATATTGCAAATATCAATAAACGGGTTGAAAGTGTAATTAAAAATATTAGAGAATCGAATGCTGAAAGCAAAGTAATTAAAGAATCAAAAAAGATTATTAAAGAAATGATTGAAGAAAACAAGAGTTTAATTCCTCAGGATGAAGATGTAGATACGAATTTTAAAGTTGGTGATATTGTAAAATTAAAGGATACAAGTACAATTGGAAAAATTATAGAAATTACGAAGGATAAGAAAGAAGCCGCTTTGAATGTTGGAAATATTAAAATGAAAGTTAAAGTTCAGCAGTTATCTCATTCTAAAGAGAAAATGGCTGAAGTCCAAAATAGAGATTTTGATTATGATGCTCCGAAAATAGATTACAGACTCGACATCCGCGGCAAGTTACCTTCCGATTCGGAATATGAAGTCGTAAAATTTATTGATGATGCATATTCAAATGGAATGGAACGGGTTGAAATATTACACGGTAAAGGCAGCGGAGTTCTCAAAAAATTAGTCGGTGAAATTCTTAAGAAACATGAAGCAGTAAAGAGCTTTTATTTTGCCCCCATTGAATTTGGTGGTGAAGGAATAACAATAGTAGAACTGAAATAGCCAAAATAAAATATGTGAGAAATTAACGGTAAATTTCTGAATTATCGGATTGACGAATTCGCGAATTCGGTTATTCGCAAATTCGATAATTTATTTGTAGAGGATTGAGACAGGTTAATAGATGTTTAAAAAGATATTAATTGCGAATAGGGGCGAAATTGCGGTAAGAATTATCAGAACATGCCGCGAGCTTGGAATAAGATGTGCTGCAATATACACAGACGCAGACATTAAGACATTACACACCAGACTTGCAGACGAAGCACATTATATCGGGAAACCTGTTGCTTCGGAATCTTATCTTAATATGGAGAAAATAGTTAACCTCGCAAAAAAAATCGGCGCGGATGCAATTCATCCGGGCTACGGATTTTTATCAGAGAATTCGAAGTTTATAGAATTAGTAGAAAAATCCGGGATAACTTTTATCGGGCCGTCTTCAAAATCTGTTGAGATGATGGGTAGTAAAATCGCAGCAAGAGAACTGATGGTTAAAAACAAGGTGCCTGTTGTTCCCGGAACTACCAAGCCGATTTTGTCTCTGGATGTAGGAAAAAATGTAGCCAAGGAAGTTGGTTATCCAATATTGTTAAAAGCTTCCGCTGGCGGCGGTGGAAAAGGAATGAGACAAATATCTTCGGAAGCAGAATTTGAATCGGCATTTGATGCGACAAGGCGGGAAGCTTTTAAAGCTTTTGGAGATGATTCGGTATATATAGAAAAATTCATCGAAAACCCGCGTCATATAGAAGTTCAAATTATTGCTGATAAACATGGAAATTACGCACACCTTTTTGAAAGAGAATGTTCAGTCCAAAGGAGACACCAAAAAGTTATTGAAGAATCGCCTTCGTCCTTTGTAGATGATGAAACAAGAAAGAGATTGACGGAAGCCGCTTTAAATGCTGCAAAAGCATGCGGTTATTATAACGCCGGAACAGTTGAATGTTTAATGGACAAAAACAAAGAATTCTATTTCCTGGAAATGAATACAAGAATTCAGGTAGAACATCCGGTTACAGAAATGATTACCGGGATAGATATTGTCCGGGAACAGATTTCTATTGCCGCGGGTAATAAACTATCATTTAAGCAGAATGATTTGGCAATTAAAGGCCATGCAATTGAGTGCAGAGTGTATGCGGAAGACCCTGCAAACAATTATTTACCTTCAACCGGAAAAATGTATTATTATAAAGAACCGTCTGGTCCCGGGATTAGAGTTGATTCCGGATTTTCGATGGGCTCCGAAATAACTGTTAATTATGACCCGCTAATTTCCAAGTTTATTTGTTGGGCAAATGATAGAAACCACGCTATACTAAAAATTCTTAAGGGACTGGAAGAATATCAAGTAGCCGGAGTTATAACAAATATTTCTTTTCTGAAGAAAATATTGATGAACAATGATTTTCAGGAAGGGAATTATGATATCAACTTTCTTCAAAAAACCGACTTTAAAAACGATGGAAAAAATAATTCCGACCAAAGCATTGATGATTTAGAGAATGCTGTGGCAGCGATTGTTTCAATTTTAAAAACTAATTCCAACAATAACACTAACCACCGAAATAAAGTAAGCCAGCATAATTTTTGGGCTTCCCAGAGCGATGAATAAATACGTAATTAAAATA
>JBJKPP010000136.1:0-15836 GCA_046706145.1 Ignavibacteriaceae bacterium
TAAGTATATTTTTCGTGGGGAATTAAAAGAATGGTTTTTATGTCTTCTGCTAAATTTTTGTTCATCAAAGCCATCTGAAATTCATATTCAAAATCACTGACTGCTCGCAATCCTCTTATTATTCCAATCGCGCCAACTTCGTGTGCATGGTCAACCACTAGTCCGTTAAAAGAATCTACAGTAACATTTGCAAAGTCCTTTAAACTCTCATCCAACATTTGAATTCTTTCTTTCACTGTGAACAAAGGAGTTTTGGAAGGATTGATTGCAATGGTAACAATAACTTCGTCAAACAGTTCTGCTGCTTTTTTTATTATGTCTATATGACCATTTGTAATTGGATCAAAACTGCCGGGGTATAAAACTTTTCGCATTTTTCATTCTTTTTTTATGTAATATAAAGAAATTAACACTTTTGTAAAATTGTTGGCAGATTTTAAGTAATTGGCTTTCATGTAGTTTAAGGCTAAGCAAAAACTTAATAGTCATTTCAGGAATGTAGGAAACGAAATAAAAACATTGTCAGGTTTAATGGGGAATTGAGACGATGCAACGCATCGTCTTTACACTTATTGTAAAGACGTTCCGCTGGAACGTCTCCAGGGAACAGAAAAGCATAAAAAAAATAACGTAAAAGTATTTTCTTGCTATTAATTTTAGTCTTCCTGCAGCCAACTTTCACACAATTTAAATATTGCTTCAGATACAATATTCGATGCTTCAATTACTTCTTGGGTTATCGCTGTGCCCATATTAAATGACTTTCCTTCAATAGCAAAAAGTCTCAGTTCGGCAGGGAGCCTATGTAATTCTTTGGCTAACAGAATTGTATCTGAGATATTTAAATTATGAGTGGAGAAATGAAAACTATCAAGCTGAACATTTTCCCTAATTAAATCGAAACGAAAAATTGTCCCTGCCGATTGGTTTGAAAAGGAAGCATCGACTATTATAACTTTATCACTATTTGACCATTTTTGCAGCAAAGCAAGTCCGTCGTCATCAATATCTATAATTGTAATTCCAGGGATTTTTTTGGCTCTTAAATTCTGTGAGATCATTGGTCCTACGCCATCATCTGAGCGATATGGATTCCCTATACAATATACGATTACTCTGTCGTAATTTTTTTTATTACCGGTAGGCATTTACAAATCAAGCTGGATGTTTTACAAAGATACTAAAGCGTCCAAAATCACGAGCGGTCAACATCAAGTTTTAGAAAATGTGTGGCACAAGAAATACAAGGGTCATAGTTCCTGATTAATTGTTCGCATTGCCATGTCAACTTTTCGTTATCTAAATCTACATGTTCAGGTACGAAATCCCATAAATCTCTTTCGATTCTTTTTTGATTTTGAGATGTAGGCGGAACTATTTTCGCATCTAGTATTTTTCCATTTTCGTCTAATTTGTAGCGGTGGTATAATATTCCTCGTGGTGCTTCGGTACAGCCATAACCTGTACCGGCACGTGGTTCAAATTCAACAGCAGGTTTATCCGGCATTTCATATTCATCAATTATTCTGAGAGCTTCCTCGCATGCATAACCCATTTCTATACTGCGAATAATTATGCTCTTAAAAGGGTTAAGACATTTTCCGTCTAAACCCACAGATTTAGCAGCTTCTTTTGCCCTAGGTGTAAGTTTATCAAAATTCAGATTAAACCGCGCCATTGGGCCAACAAGATAAGGTTCATGATCCTTAAGCACCGAATGTAAAGCGTTGGAGTAGGGGACATGCTCTTCAGAAAACAAAGTTTCATATTTGTCAATTGTTATATTTATTCCTTTGTTCGATACCAAATTTCCTTCGTTGAAAGGATATTCATCCGGATGACTTAGTGAAATAAATTCATAATCTTCTTCAAAATCTGGGAATGTAAATGTTGAGACCCACTTTACAGTTTCATATGCAATATCCATTACAGATTTTAGTCTTTCGGCTATTCCACTAAGCTGTTTTTTAGTAGGTACCTTGTAAAATCCGCCAACACGTACGTTAATAGGATGAATTTCTCTGCCTCCTACTAAAGTAACAAGGTCGTTACCGGCTTTTTTAAATTCCAGTCCTTTTTTTACTAACTCTGGATATTGCTTTGCAAGCTGAATTGCATCTTGGAAACCAAGAAAATCAGGAGCATGAAGCATTAAAACATGTAACGCATGACTTTCAATCCATTCACCACAGTAGAATAATCTCCTAAGTGCACGAAGCTGACCATCAACTTTAACTCCAAGTGCGTTTTCCATTGCATGTACAGAACTCATCTGATAGGCAATTGGACAAATTCCGCAAATTCTTGCTGTAATATCCGGAGCCTCACTTAAATCTCTCCCGCGAAGAAAGGCTTCAAAAAATCTAGGAGGTTCAAATATCTTAAATTTAACGTCTTTTAATTTATTATCTTTTATTTTTACGTATAATGATCCTTCGCCCTCAACTCTGGCGAGTACATCAACTTTTATTGTTCTACTTTTCATGGTTCTCACTTTCTTTTCGGAAAGCATCCGCATATGAATTAAATCCTCTGAATGCGCGTACAAGTCCATCTTCATCAACGCCCAATTTACTCCATTGATTACTTATAGATGTTGTGTTTGGTGTTTCCTTTGGACCATAGCAGCCGTAGCACCCGCGATTATATGATGGACAAATTGCCCCGCAGCCTGCTTGTGTTACTGGTCCGAGACAAGGCGTTCCATGAGCTACCATAACACAAACATTTCCTCTTCTTTTGCATTCTACACAAACACTGTAAGTTGGAATGTTTGGTTTTCTTCCATTTAAAAATGCTGATACCAATTCAACAAGCTGGTATTTATTTATAGGGCAGCCTCTTAATTCAAAATCTACTTTTACATGTTCTGAAATTGGAGTGGATTTGTTTAATGTATCAATATAGCTAGGAGTTGCATACACAATAGATGTGAATTCCTTTACATCTTTGAAATTTCGTAACGCTTGAATGCCCCCGGCTGTTGCACAAGCTCCAATTGTCACCAGGAATTTTGAAGAACGACGTACCTGATGAATTCTTTCTGCGTCATGAGGAGTAGTAATTGAGCCTTCTACAAGGGAAACATCATATGGCCCTCGTACTACGGCACGTGAAGCTTCAGGAAAATTTGCAATATCAATCTCACCAGTTATAGCCAGCAGCTCTTCCTCGCAGTCAAGTAAACTCAACTGGCAGCCATCGCATGAAGCGAATTTCCAGACAGCTAATTTCGGTTTTCTTTTGTTTGCCATTCTAAATCTCTCTCTTTGTAAGGTACGGTTTCATAAAATCGTATCTAAAAACTGGACCGTCTTTGCAGATAAATTTTGGGCCTAATTGACAATGCCCACAAAGCCCGACTGCGCATTTCATATTTCTTTCCATTGAAATATAAATATGGTCGGTTGGGACTTCATATTTTTCAAGTTCCGCTCCCGTAAATCTCATCATAACTTCTGGACCGCAGGCAACAGCAATAGTATTATATGGATCGAATGACGCCTTTCTAATAAGTTTTGTTACGACTCCAATATTACCTTTCCAGCTTTTAGGGGCAGTATCAACAGTTATATAAACTTCAAGATCAAACCTGGAGCGCCACTGTTCCAGTTCTTTTTTGAAAAGAATATCGTCCGGCGATCGTGTTCCATAAAGCAAGGCAACCTTACCGTATTTATCTCTATTTGAAATAAGTTTATATAAGACCGGCATTAGCGGTGCTAGTCCTATCCCACCTGCAACAACGATCACATCATTTCCAATAGCTTTTTCTACAGGCCATGAGCTTCCGAATGGCCCTCTAACTCCTATTGTTTCTCCGCTTTTTAATCTCTGCATAGCTTTAGTAACAGTTCCAACAATTCTAACTGTATGAACTAATTTTTCATTTTCATCAGGATTGCCGCTAATTGAGATTGGTACTTCGCCATTTCCTAAGATGTAGAGCATGTTGAATTGGCCAGGTAGAAAATTGAACTCTTTTTTTCTTTCCTTAGGAATTAATTCATAAGTAAAAGTATCACGAGTTTCACGTCTGATCCGTCCAATCGAAAACAGATCCGGCAGCATAGGATTGGCTGTAGTATTTTGTTGATTTAAGGAAATAGATTTCATTCTTTTTCTTTCAAGAAGTTACACCATAAATGTCCAACAATTGTAATCTTGTTGACTGCAGACGCTGCTCTATTATGTGGGAGAACCTTTTTATTAATTGATAACCGAGATCATGGTCTTCTTCACATTTAGTTCTAAGACACTTTCCATCGAGCGCAATTGCTCTAACTAATTCAATAGTTCTAGCATCAAATTTCCATTTGTAAGGAGGAATAAGCCAAGACCATCCCAATACATCGCCCCCTTCAAGTGAATCAATAACAATAGGCCCTCTTTCAGGAGTGAATATTTCTAGGGCAACTTTTCCATATCTGATAAAATAAAAGTTGTCCGCTTCCTCTCCTTCACGGAAAACAAACTTTCCTGTATCAAATTTAACATTTGAAGCACAGCCGGTAATTAATTCAATGTAATGCCGATCCATTCCTTTTAGAAAAGGATGTTCCGATAAAATTTTTCCAAGGTCTTCCATCTTCAATCCTCCTTAAGAACCTTGCCTGCATGAATGCAGGTCTGTTCAGCTTTATTCTTTTGAAATATTATTTTCTTGATACTCCGATTGTCTCAATGCATCGACTTCTTGCGTTATATCTATTGCAACAGGACACCATGTAATACATCTTCCGCAGCCCACGCAGCCGGATGTTTCAAATTGGTCGATCCACGAAGCTAATTTATGCGTCATCCATTGCCTGTATCTTGACTTAACCGAAGACCTAACACTTCCACCATGGATATGAGAATAATCTACTGAAAAACAAGAATCCCACTTTCTCCAGCGTTCCGAATTTTCTCCGGTTAAATCCGTTACATCTTCTACATTTGAGCAAAAACAAGTTGGGCAAACCAAAGTACAATTTGCGCAGCTTAAACACCGTTTTGATACATCGTCCCATATTTCGCTGTCGTGGCTGCTGTATAATAATTCTTTTATTCCGTTTGTGTCCAGGGTACGGCCCATGCTGCTGGCTGTTTTTTCAACAATGCGTTCCGCAGTTTCAATGTCATCTTTCTTAGCATCAACCCCAGGAACTTTCTTCATTATTTCTGCGCCCTTTTCGGAGCCTACTTCTACCAGAAAACGATGATCTTCTCCATTAATTATTTCAGTAAGAGATATATCAAATCCTGAAATAGCTTTTGGGCCTGCTTTCATAGAAACGCAAAAACAAGTACCTCCGGCCTGTCCACAGTTTACAGCAATTATTAGCGCCTTCTCACGTAATGTTTTATATATGGGATCGACATATTCTCCTTTCATAAAAACTTTATCTTGGATCTCAATCGCGTGAAGTTCGCAAGATCTCACCCCAAGAAAGGCATATTTTTGTCCATCAATATTTTGAGGAATAATTTGAAAACTTTTTCCTTTACGTTTTGCCTGCCATAAAAGCAAGTTAGAAGGGAAGAGAAATTTTTTCCATGAATGTGGACCAACATTATATCCGAAATATGAATTATCTGATCTTTTTTTAAGACGGTAAGTGCCGCCTTCCTGATCATCTGTCCAGCCAATTGGTAAATCATTTATAGAAGCTAGCTCATCATAAACAATTGCTTTTTCCTGAATAGTTGGACCAACTACAGTATAGCCTGTTTCTTTGAGAATTTTAAATAAATTATCAAGAGATTTGCTTTGGATAGCAATTTTGGAGTCTATTTTTACAGTTGATTTCTCCATTTTTCCCCAGTCATTTCTTTTTTTGCTCTTCAAATTTAGATGAAAAAAAAATCAAATCGAAATTTTTTTGTTGAAAATAAAAAATAATTGCGGAATCTTTTCTAATAAAGGCAAAAAATAATTGGTAAATACATTTAGACATACAAAACAGCTATAAATTAACTACTAATCAGTACTTTATTTTTTAGCAGTTATCTTATAAAGGCAAGCATCTCCTATAATTTTAAAAGGCTCAATACCAAAGTTTTCAATATCTTTTCCTTTCGTTAAAATAGATCTTTCAGTAATGATAATGCCATTTCCCTCAATAAAATCATTGTGCAGTAAATTGCTAATTACATCGTAAATATCATACTTGAAAAATGGTGGGTCTGCTAAGATAAGATCATATTTGTAGTTAGCAGTTCTAGACGTAAAGTTTTTGCATTTTAGTTTAAATATAGCACATGAATTTTCTACGTTTAGTTTTTTGATATTAGATTCCAGGTTTTTAGCAACAGTAGCGTTCTGTTCAACAAAATGCACTTCTTTAGCACCTCGACTAAGAGTTTCAAAACCCAGCGAACCTGAGCCAGCATAAAGGTCGAGAACTCTAATTCCTTCAAAAATGATGGTATTATTTAAAATATTAAAAAGAGTTTCGCGCACTCTGTCAGTTGTTGGCCTTGTATGTTTTGAGTTGGGAGCATTAATGAAATGACCTTTTAATCTGCCGGCTATTATCCGCAATCTCATAATTGTATGCGCGAACTCAAATCAGCCTGTAAGAAATACCTGCAGAAGGAGAGAACGAATTGAACTTAGATGAATAGTTATTATTACTTAATAATTTTGCATTAGGTGATATTGTTTCGAAAGGATTAAAAAGATTAAACTTGATTCCCACTTCGTTCTGGAGTCTATCTACGATAGTCTGACCTACACCATCTCCTGAGATATATGCCGTTTCTACAAGACTGGGGCTTAACCTTTCAATCAAATCGTTTTTAATAATTTCTTCCTTTAAAAAATTAACAATTTCAGAAAATTTTGTGAGTGGAACAAGTTTGTAGTAAATAGGTTTTCCTTTTAAGGAAAAAATTAGAGAAAAATATTCATTCGCAATATACATGCTCATAGTTAATTCAGCAGTATCATAAGCATGTGTGGCAAAAAGAGCTTTCTCTGATGCTAAATGTACGTTGTCAATATATTTTAAAGTCAGATTATTGTTTTTGCAAAATGTATTTACAAGCACCAAATATTTTCTTTCAAGCGCAACTATTATTGCCGTTTCGGCTTTCAAAAAGTTATTGTTTCCGGTTGTGAAAAACCTTACTACAAGATTACTAGAGGACAAAAATGGATAAGCAATTGAAATCTGTTTTCTAAATTCTTCTACCTGATCAGAATACAAAAGCCGGGGCTCGTATGGAATTTGAAGAACATAAAAAAGATTTGCGGGAAGAGTAAAGGAAACAGTGGAAGAATTAATTGCATCTTTTAATAACAGCTCGTTATAAGCGTTCTGAAGAACACTCATTATTTTTGTTTCTTTATCATTGGCTAAATCAAGTGGATCGTTAAAATACACTTCATCCACATTTTCCAACGAAAAATGATTCGATTTTGCTGCCATCTCAACCAGTTGTAACTTTAGGTTTGAGAGGCTTAGCCCTGCATGATAAATATCATCCATAGTACTAACTAATTTATTTTTCTTCCCATGAAGCTTTATTTTTAAGGGTCTTGTCAGTAGTACTGCCTATACTGCCGTAGCCATCAGGATCATTAATATAATAAATAGTTCCAATCTTAGTTGTTGTGTCAATTTTTACTATTCGACCTCTTCTATTTACAACAGTATCAACTGAAGTGCTTGTATCCACATCAAGCGTGTATCTTCTATGAGACTGTGGTGCATAATATAGACTTTCAGGAGTAAATTGTCCGTTTGTAAGATCTACAAAAGGATTTGCAGGTCTATTTGTTAAAGTATCAATTGACTTCATAGCACTATCAACGCTGGGATCTACTTTGATAAAATTGACCAAGCTATCCAAATTTCCGGTAAAACGTCCATGCTTTTTGTTCCACAATATCTCACCTTCCTTTAGGTCTTTCATTCGTAATCTAGATTCATTTCGAGCATAGTCTTGTTCGTCAACTATTTTCTTAGGATCAATTATTGCTACCTTAATTAATACTAATGTTAATGCCGCAATTATAATGTATAAAACGATATGAATATATGCGGGTTCTTTCTTATCCATTTTTCCTCCGGACCATTAAAAAGAAAAATTATTTAATGTAAATATATTTTTTTATCCTGTTAAACTTTTTGTTTCCTATTCCTTTTACATTCTTGACTTCTGCTAAATTTTTGAAGCCCCCAGATAATTTTCTATATGAAATAATTTTCTCCGCTGTTTTCTCTCCAATCCCGGGTAATTGAATAAGTTTGTTCTTGCCCGCCTGGTTAATATCGATGCTTTTCTTGGCGGGTAATTTTCTCTTATAACTGCTAAATTTGGTATTCTTAAGATCTAAAACTTCTTGTTTATAGTCAACTTTGTTATTAACTAAACCTGTTTTCTTACTTGAATCGTTGAAATTAGCAGCCTTAAATGAGCTATCCTCAAAAGCATAATCAAAGTTTTTGTAATGAACTTTTTCGTTTGGGTTGATTATCTCTTTTGCAAGCAACCCTATTACAAAAGCCAGAATTAAAAAAAGAATTACCCTCAGTTCTAATAACGTAAAGCCTACTTTTTGCGCTAATTTTTTTAGCATTTACGTGAATATAACACTATACTCACAATACAGCAAGATTATATTGAAAATTTACAGACCGAACTTGTTAAAGAATCCCTTATGCTCAATATTAACCGACTTAAAGTTTTGCTGCTCAGAGAGTTCTTTTAGCAATTCTTTTTCCTTCTGATTCAGTTTTTGCGGAACATCAATATTGACCCTAATAATCTGATCACCTCTGCCAGAATGGTGCAAGTGCTTTATTCCTTTGTCTTTCATTTTCAACAATTTTCCAGGTGCAGTTCCGGGGTCTATCTTTAGAACGGCTTTACCTTTTAATGTTGGAACTTCGACCTCTGCTCCAAGCACAGCTTCAGGGTATGTAACTACAACTTCGTATAAAATATGATCGCCATCTCGCACGAAATGTTCATGTTTCAGTTCCTGGAATATTACGATTAAATCGCCTGCCGGGCCATTCCTTTTGCCAGCATTACCTTCGCCGTTCAAAGTCATATAGCTATTATCAGTAACTCCGGCGGGAATATTTACACTAACTGTTGTTTCCTTTATAATTCTTCCGTCACCCATACACTTTTTGCAAGGCGTGTCAACAACTTTTCCTTCACCGCCGCAATTATTACATGGAGTGATATTTACAAACTGACCAAAAACCGATCTTGTTACATGTCTTATTTCTCCGCTTCCATTACAAACAGGGCACGTCTTTGTTGATGTTCCGGCTTCTGCGCCGGTACCGTTACACTCATCGCATTTAATTTGCTTTTTGACTTTAATTTTTTTTATAATACCTTCTGCAATCTCTTCGAGAGTCAGTTTTAAGGTTAGCTTTAGATCCGTACCCGGGATTCCAGAGTGTGTTCTCCGCTGACCGCTTCTTTGTCCGGTACCGAAGAAGTCATTGTCAAACATGGAAAATCCGCTAAATATGTCTGAGAAATGAGAGAAAATATCGTTGATATCGTTAAATCCGGCTGAGCCGTAAGTGCCTTTTACTCCTTCGTGACCGAACCTATCGTACCTGGCTCTTTTATCATCATCATTTAAAACTTCGTACGCTTCCGCTGCCTCTTTAAATTTTTCCTCGGCACCTTTGTCGTCCGGGTTTCTATCAGGATGATATTGCAAAGCCAGCTTTCGATAAGCTTTTTTTAATTCTTCTTTCGAAGCGTTTCTATCAACTCCCAGTACTTCGTAATAGTCTCTTTTATTCATTTGTATTAATTGAATTTATTCTTCAGTATTTTTGTCTGATTTTTCTTGAGAGCCTGCCTGATCGGTAGGCAGGTTTTGTGCGGTGGTTTGTTCTTCACTTACGATTACCTTGGCATGCCTTATTACACGGTCTTTATACATATAACCTGGTTCAATTTCTTCCAAAACTGTATGAGGTTTTACATCACTAACTTTTTTCTGCATAAGTGCATCATGATAATCTACATTGAATGGTTTTCCCACAGAATCTATTTTTTTTACGCCTTGTTCGTCTAAGAGCTTAGTCAATTTAATATAAACCAGTTCAATTCCTTTTTTGATGGATTCCAGTTCGCTTGAATTTTCAATGTGCTTTAAGCTTCGCTCAAAGTCATCCACAATCGGAAGTAATTTAACTATAAATGATTCTGCAGAGTATTTTATTAAGTTTTGTTGTTCACTCTCAGCCCTTCTTTTGTAATTTTCGAACTCTGCAGCCTTTCTTAGAAGTTTATCCTTCCAGTCTCCGATTTCATTCTCAAGTTGTCCGATCTTTACAAGGTATTCTTCTTCATTCGTTATGTTGTCTTTTATCGACTCATTTCCTCCATTAGTTTCTTCATCTTTTTTTGATTCTTCATTGTTCAATTCATTATTCATTTTGTCATCTTGCATTTAATGGTTTCCTTTCTTTGGTTATCAGTTTTCGCTTTTTAGTGTTTCAGTCAAAATTTTAGAAAGATAATCTATTATTGCAACAATTTTTGCGTACTCCATTCTTTTGGGTCCGATGATTCCAAGGGTTCCGGTTATATCGCCATAATTATATTCTTTTGAAATGAAGCTGTATTCTTCAAGTTTCTTATCCTCATTCTCACTTCCAATTGAGATGAATATTTTTTTATCAAAACTCTCGCTCGATTTTTCGATAATGTGAATGATTATGTCTTTATCTTCAATAAGTTCTACAATGCTCTGGAATTTTTCGGGAGCCACAAATTCCGGATGTTTAATTACGTTCTTAGCTCCAGTGATTAGGATGCTCTCTTTATCTGCGATGTCGGAAAAAATTTTATCGGCAGAATCGAAAAATAGTCTTATTATTGGTTTTTGGTCAGTTTCTACATCTTTAAATCTTTCAGCAAATGTAGTCCTGATTTCTTTCAATGTTAAACTGCTCAGTCTTTCATTCAGTATTGACTGAACAGATTCAATTTGCTTAGAGTCAATCTCTGAGTTTATTTCAAGTGTTATTGTTTTAGCTAGACCGGATTTAATACTTATTACAACTAATATTCTCGTCGATGATAATTGTATTATTTGTAGTTTTTCCAGGACACCTGTATCAAACTTAGGATATGAAACATAGGCTAATTGTTTGGTAATACTACTCAATATGCTCGAAGCTATTCTCAAAAGTTCGCCAGTATCTGCTGTAATCCCAAGTTCCTTAGATATATGTCCCTTTTCAGAGCTTTTCAATTTATGAATGTCCATCAGAGAATCAACATAGAATCTATAACCTTTATCTGTAGGTATTCTGCCTGCTGATGTGTGCGGATGATCAATAAATCCGGATTCCTCCAGGTCAGACATAATATTTCGCACAGTTGCCGGCGAAATGCTCAAATCGTATTTCTTCGTTATATTTCTTGAGCCAACCGGTGCAGCAGTAAGAATAAATTGCTGGATTATGTAACGGAGTATGTTGCGTTCTCTATCGTTAAGCTCGTCCATTGGTCAATATTATAGACACATTTATCAAAAATACAAATATAATAAATTTGTACCATTTTTTGATTAATTGGTTTCACATTGAGCTTTGTCTCTGTTGTTAGTTAGTAAATTTCAGCATATTTTTATTCTATATTAATCTAAGTAGGGAAGTATCTGGAAAGTCATGAGGCCAAAGTTTCTTTCATAAATTATAAACTGGGATTTCCTCACGAGGTTAGTGCTATTAAAAATAATTTAAAATAAAAAATCCGTGTAGCTAAGTATCACGGATTTTTTATATATAGACCTGAATCTTGTTTTCAGTTTTCGGAGTTCTCAGTAAAGAAGATGAGATATCCTTCAATTTTCTTTTTGCTTTTGATTGGGATAAGACATATATGACTGTTGAAAACTTCACCATCTTTTTCTTTCACCGCTATGTCACCGTTCCATAATGTTTCCGTAAACTTGATGTTGCTTTCAATTTGCATATGATTTTTGTCTAGCAATTCATTCCGCATGTATCCTGTTTTTTGCTCAAATGCAGGATTTACATATAAAACATTTTTATTTTTGTCAGTAATTTCTATTGGTATCTGTAAATATTGCAGAGCATTCATAGTTACTAGTGCATCTAAGTTATTAGCTTCGGTTGGTTTGATGTTCTTTATAAAAAGAATAGAGAATTGTTCATCAGTTGTCTTGATTTTATAAATTTGTATACAAGCATCAAACTTTATCCCGTTCATGTTTATGAATTCAACTTGAAAGACTTTATGAACTTCATTGCTATTTAACAGCTCATATAAACTACCCCAATGTTCTTTGTCAATTAAATCTCTCATTGGCCTATTAATTAAATCAACAGGATCGCAGCCCAGTATTCTAGCCGCTGCTTTATTGTATTCCACGATCTTGCCGTTATCATCTACCAGAAAGATCATCTCATCAATCAGGTCAAAGATTGTACGATATTTTGCACAAGTCTTTAACATTTCTTTAACTTTCTAGATTATCATATAAAATAAAATCTTAAATAAATTAGAATGCTATAGAGGCCTCAAGTACGTATCCGTAAAATCTTCCGTTGCTGTAAATACTGGTATCTGCAAAGTGATTATAAGATTGATCTACATATTCAAGTTTAGCCAGAACGTTTTTGGTCAAAAACCAGCCAAGTACTGCCTGCACTCTGTCAATTGTTACTTTTTCAGGGTCACTGTTTTGTAATTTACCGCTTGCTGTGTTATATCTTAGTCCAGCATAGAAGTTATCCTTTGCCCCAAATCTATAGATGGCATCTAATGCATATTGATTCCAGGTTCTTGAAGCAGAAGAAACTTTAGAATCGCCGCCATTAGCATTTTCAATAGTTCCGAACAATTCTAAATTATTGTATTTTATAAACCCGTTTACCATAACAGATGTCAATTTTTTAGCAAAACCGGGGTTCCATCTACCCGAAGTAAAATTATCAGCGGTAGCAGTTACGCCTTGCATTACACTGTAATAACGTGAACCCGCTCTATCGCCGCCGTAAAGATATATTGCTGCATTTTTGCTAGTTGAATAAATAGATCCGGTCAAACGAAGTCTTAATTCATTATTAATTTGTTTGTCGAAACCAAGCTTTCCAAGTATCGAAGGACCAGTTGCACCATTATCAGTTACGCTTTGATTTAATTTCCCATTACTTGCTCCAATCATCGCTATTATATCATGTGCCTTGTAATATACTTCTCCGCCAACTTCGGTTGTAAATGCATCCAGGATATAATTGCCTACAAAGGGATTATATAAGGCCATCGCATTATCAGTTCTTCTGAAATGAGCGTCTCCATAATCTAATTCCATAAGGCCGACTTTAATTGTAACAACTTTCATAACATCATCCAAAAATCCATTACTTATGAAGTCCAGATCATCTATTTGTAGATAACCTCCCTTAACTATGCCTTCATCGTGATGTCTGGATGACATATAGTCCCTCAAATGCATTCTTAGCCCGTGGGCTAATTGTACATCAAGATCAAGATTTGCAGTTGGGAGATTAAAATTATGACTTAAGTCAACTAACTGATTGACATTATTTCCATTGCCGTCGTTCAAAAATAATGCGTTGTTTTCGTCGCTAATTCCTTGGAACTGGATTGTTGATGCACCACCTAAACGAACAACTACACCCTTAAAGGGAATAGTGTCAACTTTGGAAGTCTCAAACATATTAATTCCCCGTTCATCCGGAGGTCTGTAAAATTCTAAATCTCTCTGCTGAGAAAATATTTTTGGACCTGCCGAACCGAATACGAGTACGAGCAACAATCCTTCAATCATTGTCATGATAAATGTAATACTGAACCGTTTCATTTTTTAGCTCCTTAACTATATTATTTAACTTTATCAAGAATTTCGGATTTGCACCGATTATTTTAACTCGCTCTTACTACTCAACTGAAGTGCCATAGTAGCTTTTCAAAATTTTCAGACTTAGAAATGTGATATTAACTAAATATTGAAAGTTTTAGAATTTGTACTAAAAATGAGGTGATTCCTATCTATTGCGTATTTGCAATAAATTTTGTAATTAATCATTGCAGTTCTGCAATATTATTTTCCTTGGGTGAGTTAGATTCCACGTAAACCCTAAAAAATGGCGGAGATCTTTACAAAATTAAATCCGGTACGCTTGTTGAATCTTAGATGTCGTAACGTTTAAAAATTTTTTTAAGTATTGGAGAAAATTATGAAAAGCAGGACCTTATTTTTATCCTTCAGCTTAGTTGTCTTATTTTCATTGAGTAACTTGTTTGCTCAGGCAGATAGCAAGGCTGATTATAATATAATTAACAGCAGCACACTTACAATAAAAGGTACTTCTACATTACACGATTGGAAAGTAGATGCTAAGATTATCAATGGTAATCTTACTATTGATAACGGCAGCAGTGAAACAAGTGTTGTAGCTAATCTTGGCGACTTATCAGCAATGAAAGTTGTGATACCTGTTAAGGGGTTAAAAAGTGGTGAAAGCGGAATGGATGACAAAATGGACGATGCGTTGAAGGCTGACGATCACCCCGCAATAACTTACGCTTTAAATAAAGTTGACTCTGTTGTGTATAATGATAAGTCAAAAGATGAATTTACTATTAATACATACGGTACTTTAACTATTGCTGGCGTATCGAAAAACATTGAGATGAAAGTTAATGGCAAAGTAGATAGTAACAATATTGCTTTTACCGGCGAGAAAAAATTATTGATGACAGATTTTGGTGTTGTCCCACCAAGCGCCTTTTTTGGTGTAATGAAAAGTGGAAACGAGATAACAATAGATTATAACCTTGTTTTAGCTAAGAAGTAATCTAAATTTTTTAATTATTACATGGTTAAGTAAATAACGAATTAAGAGCATGAAAAAATCATTAGTCATATTATCCATCTTTTTGATTGCTGGTCTTGTTATTCCAACAAATTACAGTTTTGCACAGGACAGAACTAAAATAGAATATATTGCCCTTGCAAAAAGCAGAATATGGATTGATGGCAGTTCAACGATTAATGATTTTTCATGTTCTAGTGATAAAATAAAAGGCTTCGGGTATTTAAAACCAAACCAAAATGCTGATCAGCAGATAAAATCTTCTGACTCTAGCATTGTCGATATAACAGTCTCAGTTAAAAGTTTCGATTGCGGTGTTGAAGGTATGAACGATGATATGCACGACGCTCTTAAATATGAAAGATATCCTCTAATTAAGTATAAGTTACTTAACGCTGATGTTGTATCGAGAAAAGATTCTTTAAGTGATGCAAAGTTTACTCTAAATACAAAAGGAGAGCTTAGCATTGCCGGCGTAACCAATATTGTTAACATATTGATGCATGTAGAAAAATTGAATGATGGAACATATCATTTAATTGGCCACGAGCCTCTTTCAATGTACGATTTTAATATAACTCCGCCTTCAGCTTTTTTTGGACTCATAAAAGCTCACGATAAATTGACGGTTTATTTTGATTTATATGCAAGAGCTGAGAGAATGGCGGAATCAAAAATTGGAAGCGACAGTCTTGCTGTTTCCTCAGCAAAGTAGTTAATTTTAGGTGGGAAATGTTTTATGGAAAATGGAATAAGATTTTCCCATTTTCCTTGAAATATATAATTATTCTGACGTTTTGCTGTGTGCAGGCTCTATTATTGAATATTTTAACATCTTTCTGTAAAGAGTAGAAAAGTCAATCCCCAGAAATTTTGCTGCTTCTGTCCTATTCCAGTTTGTCATCATAAGAACTTTAATTATATGTGACTTTTCAAAATTCTCCAGGGCCTGGTTCAAATTGTTGGGTATTTCATCGCCCGTATCGGTTTTTT
>JBJKPP010000137.1:0-3516 GCA_046706145.1 Ignavibacteriaceae bacterium
ATGTAGTTAAACAACAGCAGAAAAAAGAAAATCAATATAAAGATGTATTCTTTATTGAAATTCCCCGGAGCAATTTGAATAATAAAGATTGGGGATGCGATGGGCATCCTAATATTTATGGTTCTTACAAGATGGTTGAAACTATGTTGCCGATAATTAGGCTTAGGATGAATTGGTGAGTATAAATGTTTTTGTAATTCACAATATAAGTAAACTAGATGGGGATCATTTGAAATAAAAAACCCAAAAGAAGGTTTATTACTGTATTGAATATTAATATTATACTAATAGCAATTACCGCAGTGGTGGCTTTATTGACGGCAATAGCTACTCTGATTCAAGCAAAAAGGTTAAAAATTTCTATACAGGTAGAAACCTTATCGAAATTAGTTGAGCGTTTTGAAAGTGAAGGGTATATTGAAAAGAGAAATAATGCTGCGCTAACTTGCATTGAAAATATTTCTACTAAAAATCCACATGTGGAAATTGAAGATATCCTTGATTTTTTTGATGAGGTGTCTTTTTTAGTGCGGATTAAAGCCGTTACAATTGAAATGGTTTGGCATGAGTTTTATCACTGGATTAGATTATATTATCTGAGTTCAAATAAATATATTAATGATCGTAGAATCAAAGAGCCAGCAGTTTGGGAAGATTTATATAAATTATATCCTAGGTTAAGTTCATATGAGCAGAAAAGATTTCCTATAACATATAAAAGAAGTATAGATGATTCTGAATTGAAGCATTATCTTGAGGATGAATTAGTTTAATTTTTTTATGTACTATCTATTGCGAAACTATAATTTTGACATTGTCACGTAATTTTTTAGTTTAAAAAATATGTATTACCGTAGAAAAATATTTTTAGCCCTACTTGACTCCTTCGGCGGTAGTTTAGATAATACTGATTTTGAGAAGCTTCTCTTTAATTATTGCCAATTTTCAAGGCGAAACCACTATGATTTTTTTCCATATAAATATGGTGGGTTTAGTTATATCTCTTATCAGGATCGAAGAGTATTGATTAGTCAAGGTTTGCTGGATAATGTAGATAAGTTTATCCTGATAAAAAATGAGAATTATCTAAATAGATTAAATCATGACGATCAGAAATCCTTAGCTGAATTTACTCATGCTTTCAAAAATACAAGAGGAAATGATCTTATTCGAAGAACATACAGAGAGCACCCGTACTATGCCATAAAGAGTGAGATAGCACAGAGGCTTCTTAATAAAAAGGAATTTGCGGAAGTAAGAAAACTTAAGAATTTTCCCACTAGAAAAACTTTGTTTACTTTAGGATATGAAGGACTTACGATAGATGCTTATATAAATAAGCTAATTTCGAACAATATTGCTCTCGTGATTGATGTTCGTAAGAATCCTCTTTCCATGAAATATGGTTTTTCAAAAGTGAAGATGAAATCATACCTGGAAAGAGCCGGAGTCAAGTATGTTCATATTCCTCAATTAGGTATTATTTCGGAATTACGAAAGAATTTAAAAACCAAAACAGATTATGAAGAATTATTTGAGTTATACAAAGAAAAAATTCTACCTGAGAATCTTGAATCAATTAATATCGTTAAAGAATTGACTAATAAATACAAGAGAGTTGCCCTTACTTGTTTCGAGTCTGACCATACTTCATGTCATAGACACAAAATTACAGATTGGTTAGAAAGCGATTCTTCATTTAAGGAGGAAATAATTCACATTTAATAAATGGGGATAATGTATTTACCTTACGAAATTGAAAATGCCAAAGTTCTAATAACCGTTAAAGCTTATCCATTACCAGCAAGTAAATACGGAGAGTTAGTTTGCACTGCTGGTGTTTTAGAAAATGGCAAATGGATAAGAATATATCCCGTGCCTTTCAGATTACTCCCTAAAGGAAAACAATTTAAAAAATACGATTGGATTCGCCTTGATTTAAAAAAAAGGGACGTAAAAAAAGATTTTAGACCCGAAAGCTATAATCCAACTTCAAATGCTGAACATATCGTTATTCAAAGCTCTTTAGGCACTAAAAATAAATGGGCTGAAAGAAAGGAGTATGTACTTAAAGAGGTATTCGTTTCGATGAAAGAATTAATTAATTTAGCACGTGGTGAGCAGAAAAAATCATTAGGGGTTCTCAAACCCAGAGAAATAGTTAATTTTAAAATTAAAGCAGACACCCGGGAGTGGAAGTCACAGTGGAGAGGTTTTTATAATCAATTTTCAATGTTTAATCTAGATGATAAAGGGGAGCCTTTATTGAGGAAAAAATTACGTAAGCTTCCCTATCAGTACTCTTATGAATTTTTGAGCGAAGGCGATTCAAGGCCAAGGAGATATATGATTGAAGATTGGGAGATAGAAGCTTTGTATTTTAATTGCTTAAAAGAAACAGAGGGTGATGAGATTGAAGCGAACAACTTGGTCAGAAAAAAATATTTTGAGGAATTTGTTGAGAAAAGAGATTTGTACTTGTTTATGGGTACTACATATCAACATCATTTGTTAAATAGGCCAAATCCGTTTGTTATAATTGGTGTTTTCTATCCACCCAAAGAAAAAGACGATCCGAGATTTGAATTTTTTTGACAATATAATGTAGGTTGACTTTGTCAAATTAACAAAACAGCACGAGCAATCTGCCCGTGCTGTCACGATATGGTCAATTCATTCAAATCTTTAATTTTTATCAAGTATAAAAGTAAAAGAGACGACTCACAGAGTCGTCTCTACGGTTAAAGTTATGCGGCTTTTGCGGCTTCATTTACTTTATTGAACTCTGCAAGTATTTCAATCTTGACTTCGTTGCTTACCATAACGCCACCTGTCTCTGTGAGTCCGTTCCATTTTAATCCGTAATCGAAGCGGTTAATTTTTGTACGAATTTCAAATCCTGCAATCTGAGAGCCTCCGTTACCAGCAACAGTTCCATTATATATTACATCAAGCTTAACTTTCTTCGTTACGTTCTTTATCGTGAGGTCTCCGGTAACTTCCAACTCATGCTCAGAAGTTTTTTTAACGGTATTAGAGACAAACGACATTTTTGGGAATTTTTCTGCATCGAAGAAATCGGGTGATTTAAGATGTCCGTCTCTCATTTCATTTTTTGTGTTTACACTAATTGTGTCAGCTTCAAAATCGAATTTTGCATCGCTGAAGTCTTCTTTGTTTGCTTCTATTAAAGCTTCGAAATTGCCGAAGTGTCCGGTTACAGTTGAAACTATCATGTGTTTAACTTTAAAGTTAACTTCGGAATGTACGAGGTCTATTTTCCATGTTGACATTTTTTGTTCCTTTCGTTTATTATTTTTTGTCTTACTTATACACCAAAAATAAACAACAAGACGTGCCCTGCGCATTCACGTATGTTAAGAAATTCTGTTAACATATGTTAACGTTTTTTGGTGAGTTCCTTCCTGATGCGGCTTAAAGACTGTGGTGTAATACCAAGGTATGATGCAATTTGGTTTTGCGGAATTTGTTCTAATAGATTTGGATAGTTCTTTA
>JBJKPP010000138.1:0-5771 GCA_046706145.1 Ignavibacteriaceae bacterium
GTAAAATATCTATTAATCTGATACTATTTAGTAACCATAAGCATTCTTAAATTTCTCATAATCCATTATTCTAAGTTTTGAGCCGTCTAATTCCATTAATCCCTTTTTGGCAAATGTGTGAAGCATTCTCGATATGGTCTCTCTGGAAGTACCGGCCATGTTTGCTAAATCATGCTGATATGGTAATTTCTCAATTTCCACAGTGCCTTGTTTTATTTTACCCGTATCATCGGCGATTTGTAGAATTACACTTGCAACTCTGCCTTCTGCATCTTTCAGAGAAAGCGACTTTATTTTCATGTCTGCAGCGCGCAGTCTCTCGGTCAATTCTTGCAAAAGAGCAATAGCAACTTCAGGATAAGAATTGAGAAACTCCAAGAAATCCGTTCTTTGAATTAGCAGCAATTCAGAATCTTCTATCGCTGTAACATTAGCTGAGCGGCACATTCCATCCAAAAGTCCCATTTCACCAAAGAAATCGGATTCTCCAAATATTGTCAAAATTACTTCCTTCCCTCCCTCGCCAGCTCTGAATACTTTTACTCTTCCTGAAATGATTACAAACAAGGTATTTGCATTTTCGTTTTCAAAAAGAACTATTGAATCCTTCTTAAATTGTTTTTTTAACCCGAGCTTTGAAATTTTGTTTAGTGTTTCTTCATCCAGTTCTGAAAAAATAGGAACATATTTTAAGAAGTTACTTTGCGTTTCCATGTTTGTATCCTTTACTTTGTTGAATAAATAAATTGATTAATAATACTGAACAACCATCTATGGCCTCTGAGCCGCAATTATCTTTGATTAGATTTGCATTTAGCTTTCTCAAATACTTCTTTGAAGCTGAATCGAATAATTACTTCTACAAAATGACTAGGAAAAACTAAGATTCCTTAATTTACGGCGATCAAGATCTTAAGTAGCATCTGATACAATGCAATTCACTTATAATAGATCTTAATCAATCATGTAGCTTTAACTACTAAGGCAACTTATCTCTTCATGTGTGAAACTCGGTACCTTCGACCTTGGAAAGAATTTCTTCCAATGATCATAAACCTCCTCTGCTTTCGAATATTCGAAAGCGCGTTTAAGCGCGGAAATTTGAAGAGTTACGTATTTAATCAAAAGCTTCTCCGCTGCAACCACCAGGTGCTCTGCAGTTTGAGCAACTTCCATGTTGTCTTTCTTATAAAAACCAAATAATAAATTTAAAAGTTCTGAACCTACCTCAAGGTTATTTGGCTCAATTTCATAAATTAGCTTTAAGTCACTTTCTGCTGATGTTATATCGTCCTTTCTCTCTGAAAAAGCTGCAATCAAACATCTTGCAAAAGCACGTCGTTTAATAAGTTGAAAATTACATGGATAGATCAATAGTGCATCTGTTGCGATATGAATTACTCTAATCAAACTTTGATACTGTTTCTCGCTAAGTTTTAGCTCAACATCTAGAAGTCGATTTTGAATTTCACTTTCCCTTTTTATTAGATTCAATGCCCTATCGATTTCCGCGAGTCGCTTTTTAAAATCAACTATTCCCGACATTATTACACCTCTTACGTTAATGAAATATTTAAACCTATGAATAACATCATTTTTAGAATAATCTACATCACATTACATGTCTCTCTAACTTTAGAAATTATAGTTCTGTCTTTAAGGAGGTACACTTCTCATTGTATGTAAATCAATCACAATGCCAACGCAAGATCATCATTTTCTTTTTAATAGTGTTGTAGAAAATTCTATCTCCATGAATTAAATTCGTTTTGTGCGAACTTTATTCATACAAAAATCAATGTGTAAGTTCAATTGACAACATAGCAAATAAGTACAATAGAATGCTGTGATTTGACAACGCGATTTATTCGCATTATTTGATTTAGTGATTAAGATTAAACTCATTCTTATTGGGTGACAACACACACTGAAATATGAAACTCTTTTCTTTATGTTTCAAAATTCTCAAGTGTAATGATGAAGTTGGATTAATATTCAATGTCGATTTTACAGGATAATGTGCAACATAATTTAGTTGAGGTAATATATGAGAATTGGAATCATGCTTCGTCACTTTGACCAACCTGGGGGAGGAGTAAAGAACTACACAAACTTTTTATTAAGGGAATTATTCACCATTAATTCTCCTCATGAGTTCATACTAATTTACAATAATTCAAAACATTTAGGTGCGTTCAATAAATACGAGAATGTTACAGAAACTGCTGTGAATATATCATCGCGGGTTCTATGGGATCAAATAGGAGTACCTTTGGTACAGAAGAAAGAAAAGATAGATATAATTTTTAATCCCAAATATTCTCTTCCTTTATCAGTCCGATGCCCTACTGTCTTTGTATGTCATGGTATGGATTGGTACATAATGCCTTGGGCACACAAATGGGCGGATCATTTAAGTCATAAGTTTTTATTCCCTCTATATGTTTCCAAAGCCTCATCCATCATAACTGTATCGGAAACCACGAAGGAGGGGCTTGTGAACTTTCTAAATGTTGATGAAAGTAAGATTCATACAGTTTATCACGGTGTCAATAATTCACACGGGAATAAGATTAGTGAAAACGAGCTGAGAGAAATAAAACTGCTATACAACTTACCTGATAGATTTTTCCTTTTTGCAGGACAAATTTATCCTCCAAAGAATATTGGTGGGTTGCTGCAGGCATATGCTAAAGTAGGACCAAAGCTGGGAATAAGTTTAGTGATTGCAGGTAAACATAAGGAGTTATGCAGTGATGAATTAACACTTATTGACAAACTAGGTATTTCCGAGTGGGTTGTAAGGCCTGGTTGGCTCGGCAATCACGCACTTACATGCACTTACAAACTTGCTGAAGCTCTAGTTATTCCCTCCTTATATGAATCATTTGGAATGCCAATAATAGAGGCAATGTCAGTGGGTTGTCCTGTTATTACTTCAAACAGATTTGGCACGAAAGAAATCGCAGGTGACGCTGCTGTTTTAGTTAATCCGGAGAATATAGATAGTATATCGGAAGGTATGGAAGCAATCGCAATAAATAAACCATTACGAATGGGAAAAATTACGAAAGGATATAAGCGTTCTTGTGAGTTCAGTTGGAGAAAATGTGCTGAAGAAACGCTGGATATTCTAGAGAATACACAATTGTCAAGAGCCAATGATTTTAGACTTAAGAACTTGATACCTCAAAATAAAAATGAAATGCTTTTAATACAACGTCCAGAAAGATTTGAACAATTTTGAGATTGGTGATGTTACTAAACGAGTAGCTCAATTTGTGAATTTATAATATGAGTGAGAAATGAAGTTGAAGAAGTTCAAAAAATACATTAGGATACTGATAAGCTTTGTACTTTTATTCATAATATTCAATCTAATTAATCCTTCCGAAATAATTAGATCTATAGAAGGTATAAATTTTTGGTACATCATTCTGGCTCTTATTTCATATACAATAGATCGAATACTTATGGCATTCAAATGGAGGCTGCTATTAAAGGCTAAGGGAATCAATGTCTCTTTATTTACAACCGTAAAAATTTATTATATGTCAAATTTTGCCGGTTTAATCCTACCTGCTACTCTTGGTTCAGACGCTACTAAAACTTTTTTGATTTCAAGAGAAAATATCTGTGCAAATGATGCCATTGCGTCTATAATAATAGAGAGAGTAATAGGACTGATGGCGCTTGCTGTTTATGTTTTTTTGGCGTTGTCCATATTATTTAGTTTAGGGATAACTATAAACATCCATTTTAATACACTCTTCTTAATAGTAACTTTATTTACTTTGGCAGGAATTTTAGGCCTTGTTCTTTCATTCAACACTGAATTGAATCAGAGAATCATTCGCCTATTGATATTAATACGAAAGAAACACATACTTCCCAGGCTTTCTGAAACAATACGAAAACTAGTTCTCTCCTATGAATCCTACAAAACAAAAAAGAAGACCTTATTTTGTTTCTTTTTGTGCACCTTACTTGAAATCTTGGTTGGAATATTTGTCTACTTCAGCGTAGCTATGAGTTTTCAATTAAATGTTTCCTTTTTATACTTCGTTGGCTTTGTCCCGTTGATGATGTTTTTTGTTAGAATACCTATTTCCATTAATGGACTTGGTCTGAGAGAAAGTGGAGCAGCATATTTTCTCTCTTTGGCAGGAGTATCCGCATCGATCGGATTTAGTGTTGGAGTAATAGAACACCTTACTTTATTGATCGGGATTTTACCCGGAGCAATTTTTTATTTATTTAATAAGAGTTTAGAAAAGAACGAGATGCCACAAAGAGAACCAAATCTAAGTGTAAAAGAAGATTCATGAATGTAAACAAGAAATTTAGAGTAGGATGGAATTATAATAAATATTCGACACTGAAGCATCTAATGAATCAATGCAGTTTTAACCTAGACAAAAGTAGAAGGAGGTAGTTATGCTTTGGATTGTTTATGTTATTTCAACGTTGTTTTGGTCAATAGGTTTGGTTTATTCTAGTTCTTCCGGGGGTTTAGTGAGAGCTTTAGTAATTGCAGCTCTGATAGTCACAGTAATGCGGTCAATTCAAAGTGTCAGAAGGAATATCAATTCCAGATAGAAGTACTCCCTCTTTAATTAAAGACTTATAGAACTCTGCAGACTTGATATCATAGAACATTCTATAGCTTGCATTTGTGAATTATATTTAAAAATTACAGTACATAACAAGATTACACTAATTAAGTTTAATAACCTATATTTTAAAAAGGACACAATGAAACACCTTTATATAGTTGGGTATGAATTGCACAAGGAACCACCAGAAGATAACAATGATATTACCGCCATCATAAAAACATACGATTACCTTAAAATTGGTAATTCAGAATATTGCATATATACTGATCAAGGACCTGATTCAATTGTTAATATGCTAGAACCTTACTTTAGAAAGGGCGACAAACTATTGGTAATAAAAATCACAAATAAAAAGCAGGGATTATTGACCGATACACAATGGAAATGGATTAATGAACGGTTTTCGTAGCATTTTCTAAAATCAGTTTTTAACTTTTTACATTAGTCCTATCATCTTAGAAATAATTCAGTTTTGGAAATTTTTTCACTCATAGCTACAACCGAAATCCAGTCTCGATGAACAAAAACTTATAGTCATGTGAAACAAAGGGCAAAAAATAAACAATATAAATAATGAAGCCGGATTTATGTCCGGCTTCATTCTATTGGGCAATGTTTTTATCTAATTAAATTTCTTTTTCGAAACACACGCTATTTTCAACTTTAGCATACTGTCCGTAATTTGGAATTAATTTATATCCGTTCTTTTTATAAAGCCCGATAGCTTCCGGCTGTTTTTTACCTGTTTCTAATATGCATTTTGTGTGGAATAATTCTCTTGCCCAATTTTCTAATTCGGATAGAACTTTTGCAGCAATTCCATTTTTTCTATGTTTAGGTAAAACGAACATCCTTTTAATTTCCATTTTACCAGGTTCATATTCCTTTATAGCTCCACAACCAACTGCATTCTCATTTTCGTAAGCCAAAACTACATATTTGATTTTGTCAATCTTATTAAACTGCGCATAGAAAGGATGGTCTTCTCCATCTCTTTTTGCAAGTTCTTCATCAAGCAATTTTACAAGCTCTACAAAATCAGGGTTATCTGAATTAGTTCTTTTTATTTCTACCATAAATAAAATTTGCAGTTCTGCTTCATCACTTCGACAAGTTCCAAATCTACAAAATATAAGTTTCTACTGTTTATCA
>JBJKPP010000139.1:0-3699 GCA_046706145.1 Ignavibacteriaceae bacterium
GATTTTACATAATTATATCCAACTAAAACATTAAGTTTATTTGAGAAGTAATATTTTAATCTTAAATTACCGAGCCAATTTGTATAGCTTGAATTTGTGTATGTGCTGTCAAAATTCCTGTTTTGTATATCCAAAGTTAATTTAAGTCTTGGAACAATAATTCCATTATAAAATCCATCTATAAAAATTTCCCCGTTTGCACCCTGATAATATCTAACTCTTGAGAGAGGTTTAGGCGTTAGAAAATCTTTCGTGATAAAATTTACAGTTGAAAAATTGTTGAAGTTGCCATATAAAAATCCCCTTGGCGCAGGAACAATCTCGATAGAATCTACAAACTCAGATTCAAAATTGTTCAAATCGAAATCGTTGCTGCTTCTATCATTCAACAAAATCCCATTTTCAAGATAACTTGTCGATGAGTTTGGATAACCATATATGTAAGAAGAATTCGGCTGCCCTATCTGTCCCCTATCTCTCAAAAACCCGAAAGGAAAAACCTTAAAATAATCCCCGGTATATCTGTAATCATTGTGCGTCATAGTTTCATTACTGATAAAATAGCTTCCCTCATAAAACGAACTTTGATGTATCGGAACTAAAACTGATTTTTCTTTATGCTGAAGGGTATCAAGGCCTTGCCTACTGGCAGGCAGGTTTTTTGTGCTATCAGATTTTTCAGAGTTGACCACTTTGTTAGCGGAGTAAATAGTATCTGCAACAAAAGCTTGCTCGCAATAAGTATTCCGTTCAAATACTATAAGAATAGTTAACAAAAAGATAGAAGAAAAAAATTTCATTACTTTTGCAAGAGACAAATATTTATATAAAAAGCAGCTTAAGAATACTAAAAAATAAACAATTTTAGCAGTCAGGACTAATATCAATCTACCAGATATTTCTTTGAGGTATATTTGGCATAACCATTCTTTCAGAAGTGCAATATTTGGTATGACTTTGTTAGTCTTTTACAGTTGCACAAAGTAACTCAACGCTTGATTTTATCTGAATAAGAGAGAAAGTTCTCATCGGGAATTAAACTCCCAATTATTATAACCCAATCGAGATATTTTGAACGGCCCTGATTTGATAGGCACCTATCAACTCATAGGAGTATATAATCATTACTCTTACCTACCATTTTTTATGTAATTATTCAAAATAACCCCGTAAATATTTTATTTAATTAAAATTATAATTATTTTCACTTACGTTAATTAACAATAAAAACGAGGGTAAAAATGGCAGACGGCAAACCAATGACTAAGTCACAAATCGTAAGTCATATAGCAGATAAGACCTCTGTTACTAAGAAAACTGCTAACCAATTTATTGAAGAGTTAGCAAAGTTGGCATACAAAGAGGCAAAAAAATCTTTTACCGTTCCTGGAATTGGAAAGCTTGTGGTTCTTGACCGCAAAGAAAGAATGGGGAGAAACCCTGCCACCGGTGAACAAATTTTGATTCCGGCAAAGAAAGTATTGAAGTTTAGAATTGCTAAAGCTGCAAAAGACGCAGTTTTACCTAAGAAAAAATAACTTCTAATAAAATAGAATTTAAAAGCCCGCCCCCCCAGGCGGGTTTTTTTACTTTAAATAAAGCAGTCGTTAAGTAATATTTTATTAATTTTCATTTTATCACATACAAATTTTTATGACAAAACATCTATTTTCATATCTTATCACATTAATTATATTAAGCTTGCTGTTATCAGCTTGCGGAGAAAAGAAACAAGAACCAAAGCTAAATAAAGAACTGGAAACTAAAATGGATAAGGTTGCAGAATCTTATGTTAAATTGGTTTTACAAATAGGCAAATACGACCCTGATTACATCGATGCTTATTATGGTCCGGCAGAATGGAGACCAAAAGAAACTTCCACTGCAAAATATGATTCATCTGCTATTCAAAATTTGTTCAATGAAACCGATACTTTGCTGAATAAATTAGATGCTCTCCAAAATTATAAAGCAAAAGATATAGAAATACGCCGTTTCAGTTATTTGTATAAACAGATCTTGGCAGCTAAAGCAAGACTCGCGATTCTTGCCGGCGGAAAATTTACATTCGAAAAAGAAGCAAGAGCAATATTCGATGCTGACCCGCCGACTTACGATGCCAAACATTTCCAAACGATACTTGATAGTCTTAATAAAATTCTTCCTGGAAAAGGAAATATTTCAGAAAGATTTAACAGCTTCAGAAAGCATTTCATAATCCCCAAGGACAAGCTATCTTCCGTTTTCAATGCAGCAATAAAAGAAGCGAGAAAAAGAACTCTTGAACATATAAAACTTCCTGCGAACGAAAGTTTCAAAGTAGAATATGTTAAGGATAAACCATGGGGCGGATATAATTGGTACAAGGGAAACAGCTACAGTGTAATTCAAATTAACACAGACCTCCCAATTTATATTGACCGTGCTCTGGACCTAGCCTGTCACGAAGGTTATCCCGGTCATCATGTTTATAATACTTTGTTAGAAAAAGATCTTTATAAGGATTTAGGCTGGGTAGAGTTTTCGGTATATGTTTTATTTAGTCCGCAATCTTTAATAGCAGAAGGAACTGCAAACTACGGAATTAATATGGTATTCCCTGGAAAAGAAAAAATAGAGTGTGAAAAAAAAGTTTTGTTTCCTTTAGCGGGATTGGATTCTTCACAAGCCGACGAATATGATGAGGTTATGCAGCTTTATAAAAAGTTAGACTATGCAACAAATGAAGCCGCAAGAAATTACTTAAACAGCAAATGGACGAATGCAGAAACTCAGGCTTGGCTGGAAAAATATGGTTTAATGAACAAAGAGCAGGCGGAGAAAAGAATCAAGTTTATTGAGAAATACAGAAGCTATGTAATAAATTACAATTACGGTGAAGACCTCGTAAAAAAATATATGATAAGACACGGTGGAACACCGGACCACCCGGAAATACGATGGAAACTCTTTAAAGAACTTTTGTCAACACCTGAAACACCAACTAATTTAATGGAGTAATATACATCAATCATCAAGGTTTGCGACGTCGTGGTAGCTATGCCATAAAACTTGGGGGTTTTACTTATACTACTTTAACAAAATCATCTTCTTTGTTTTAACAAAACTGCCTGCTGTGAGACGATAAATATAAGTTCCGCTTGCTAAATTGTTTGCATTAAATCTCACTTCATAATTTCCTGCGGGTTTTTCATCATTTACTAATGTTGCAACTTCTCTTCCTAATATATCATATACTTTTAATGTAACATGATTGCTGTTTGTTAACTGATAACTGATAACCGTACTCGGATTAAATGGATTAGGATAGTTCTGTGATAAATTAAACCCTTCCGGAACAACTGGATTTGATAAGCCAGCAATTGAGTACACAGGAGAAAGGCTGTCTGCGTATTGCAAAATTACACCGTCGTTTCCTACGGACCAGCCGCTACTTGCATTAACAGAATAAAGGTCTGCAAAGGTTCCGCTTCCCTGTAAAACCCAGTTTAGTCCGCTGTTGGTTGTATTAAACATAACTCCATCATCACCAACAGCCCATCCAGAATCTGGGTTACTGAAAGAAACCGAATAAATAAATCTATTTCCATCTGCCGATAAAGTTGTGTCATTACCAAGTTGCAGCGACCAGCTATTTCCACCATCTATTGTTTTAAGAATAACTCCACCATTAACATCCAATCCACTGCCGGAAGCCCA
>JBJKPP010000140.1:0-7317 GCA_046706145.1 Ignavibacteriaceae bacterium
TCAGGCTCATCCTTGAAATCCTGCATTGCATCCTTAGCGTATCTTGGTTCTACATAATAGTAAACAGGAATATTATCAAATTTATCCTTTATGATTGTGTATTTACCTGCGACTATAGAATTCAGATATACTACATGAGGTATGTTTTCAACCCAGTGGAAGGTTTTTGTTTTGTTTTTTCTATCAGTTGTCACTTTACTTAAAATCCCGTTAGATACAACTGTCCAATCTTTTGGTACAGTTGCTGTAAGAGCACTGGTTGAAAAGTCATCCGGGTAATCGTGACATGGATACCAGTATTGAGCATCTTCTTCCTCGCTTTGACTCCATATTTCCGGAGTTCTGTTGGGATAAGCACTGTCTGGTAAAATAAAAAATATTCCTTTTTTGGGTATTGTCGAATAGGTTATAGAATAGGTGAGAGTATCGTCTAAACCATATGATTTATCTAATTTTATTATCAGCTGTTTACCATCGTAGCTATAGTTTAGACTCTCGTGATTCATTACAACTTTGTTTATGGTCATACCTGTAGCATTCAGAGTAACATCCCTGTAATCTTCTCTAAGAGGAACTATCTTTTCGGTTGCTACACCAAACAGCTCTTTCTTATTCAAGTTAAAATGGAAATCAAGTGAAAGATTTACCATATGGAACTCTCTATTTGGCGCATATCTCAACGGCGGAAGTTTATGATCATTGATTTGTGCAAGTGATGTGCAAGTAATTAAACTTGAATAAAAGAATAAGGGAAGAAGCTTTTTCATTTTTGACCTCAGAACTCTTGCTAAAATGACTTATATCTTGGAAAAATAAGTTTACACAGACTCAATAGATTTATTGATGATTTAGCGCACAATCACTTAGATTCCGTTCAGCCTTGAATAAAAATGACGATAAGGAGATCGTTCTCATAATCTGATCATTTAAAAGTTATTTTTTCCTTTAATTTAATATCTCTTGAAGAAGAGCCAATTAATATTTCATACGACCCCGGGCTAACCTGCCAATCGTGTTTCTGCGTATTATAATACTCGAAGTCTTCTTTTACAAGTTTGAATTTTACTGTTTCAGTTTCACCACGATTTAACACAACACGGCTGAAATTTTTTAGTACTTTAGGTGGTTCTTCGACCACGGAATTAATTGCGTGAATGTAAAGCTGCGGTATTTCAGCACCTTTGTATTTGCCAACATTTTTTACATCAAACGAAACAACTAAATTATTATCTTCACCTTTAATGTTGATATTACTAAAATCAAATTTTGTGTAGGAGAGTCCGTAGCCAAAGGGAAACAAAGGTTTGATATCATTTTTATCAAAGTATCGGTATCCCACAAAGATACTATCACTATAGACTGAAACGCTGTCTTTTTTATGATAAGAGTTGTAAGCAGAACAGTCTTTCCAACTTTTTGGGAAAGTTATAGGCAACTTTCCGGAAGGATTGTATTTCCCCAACAAGACGTCTGCTATTGCATTGCCAATTTCATCACCTCCAAACCATGATTCAACCACCGCATTAACGTTTCCTAGCCATTTGCTCATCAAAACGGGGGAGCCCGATGTTATTATTACAATTGTGTTCTTATTTGCGGCAGCAATTTCATTTATTAATTGATCTTGATCGTCAGGAAGATCAAGATTTGGTCTGTCTGAGCCTTCCCCCTCGAAATTGTTAGAGGTTCCTGCAAAAACAAGTGCTACATCCGAATTTTTAGCTGCTTCAACAGCTTCCTGAATCAAATTTTTGTTTGAATTTCGCCAGCCAAGCTTAATTTCTGCTCCTCCGGTATTCTGAAAATATTCGAGTTTGATCTTATAAAATATACCTTTTCTTAAATGAGTTTTGAAAGTTCGCGTTTCGGGTGCATGCTGGTTCCAATCGTTAATTACGAGGCTATCATCAAAATACATCCTAACACCATCATCACTTACAACATCTATTGAAAAATCAGTCGTTTCAGAAGCTTTCAGAAAGCCTGTCCATCTTACGGAAAAACTATCAGGGTCAAATCCTTTGACCGGTGAAAGATTATCCCAATTGAAATTAATTTGTGAATCTATTTTTGTAACTGCAGGATTTCCTTCTAGGTTTTCATTTTTGAAATATTCTGCTTTTAAACCATTTGCGCTTTTATCACTTGCAATTTGGAATAAACTTTTTGCTGGGATAGGTATGAGATCCCCGCCAAACTTAACTCCTTGTGAAAAATTGATTTTTATTTTTTTTGGCAGCTTTTTTTCTAAAGCTTGCAGTGGACTTACACTATAAACCGGGGTAACCATAGCGCTGCCTCCACCCTGAGTACGAGCAATTGCTGCATCCGGTCCTATTACAGCAATTGATTTTATGTTCTTCACGTTTAACGGCAGTGCCTCGCTTTGATTTTTCAAAAGCACTATTCCCTCGACAGCACTTCTGTACGCAACTGATTGATGTTTTTTGGAATTGATTAAAGCTGGGTTTGGCTTAATTGGATGATCAAATAATCCAAGCTTAAATATTAAAGTAAGAATGTTTCTAACTTTATTGTTTATAGTTTTTATTTTGACTTTACCGGAGTCTACTGCTCCGGTCAATGTTTCTGGGTTCATATATATTCCAGTTGGCATTTCGAGATCCAAACCGTTCCTCGCAGTTCCTAATGTGCCGTGAACGGCGCCCCAGTCGGACATTGCCAATCCATTAAATCCCCATTTATCTCTCAAAACATCATTCAGCAGATAAGGATTTTCGCTGCAATAGGTACCGTTGATTTTATTGTAAGCTGCCATTATACAAAGAACATGTGCATCTGTGACGGCTGCCTTGAAAGCAGGGAAATAAATTTCGTTAAGAGTCCGTTCATCAATTTTTTCATTCACAAACATTCTTTCGTATTCCTGATTGTTAGCGGCGAAATGTTTAACTGTAGCAGCAACGCCCACACTTTGAACACCTTCAATATAGCTTACTGCCATTCTTGAAGTTAGGTAAGGATCTTCTCCAAAACTTTCAAAATCTCTACCGCATAAAGGAAGACGGGCTATATTAACATTTGGTCCTAATAATACATCTCTTCCTTTGCCCCTCAACTCTTCTCCGATTGATTCTCCGACCTTATTAATCAGGGAAGTATCCCAAGAGGCTGCCATGCAAATTCCAGCAGGAAAAGCTGTAGATTTTCCCCATCTTACTCCAAGAGGGCCGTCTGACATTTTTAATTCAGGTATTCCGAGCCTTTTAATTGGCTTAGTTGCAAACCCTGTACCCCCTAATAAGTCCAGTTTTTCCTGGAGGGTCATTCTTTTAAGTAAGTCATCTACTCTTTGTTTGATTGAGAGTTTTGCATTCTTGTAAGGTGCGTTCTCATTTTGTGCATAAGTTTTTGTAATTATAATTACTGATAAAATTAAAAAAAATAATAAGTAGAATTTCTTCATGGATATCTCCCTAAAATTTATGACAAGTATAAATATTTAAGATAAAAAAAGGTTTGTTTAAAAGTTCTTTCGGAGGTTTCGGCTTGCATACTGACTCAAAAATTCCCTTTTAAAATTGTAGCTCCCTCATAAAAGTTTGGTTTTAGAGTTTCTCTTTACATGATATTATTTTTACCAAACCTTTGGAGAAAACGTACATTTCTAATGGTAACTTAAACCTATTAATCTATTTTCGCAAAACACCTTAAGGAATAAATTACTTTCGTGTGAGGATTCGCTTTTAAGTTTCTTTATTTACTATGCAGTCTCAAATTCTTATAACAACAAATTTAATTGTATTATTCTAAACGAATTTTGTTATTTTGTACCGATATAATATTTTTAGAATTCAAAGTTTTATTATAATCGGTTTATTAGAAGAATAAAAAGGATTTTAAACGAACATTTAATCGAGCAACCACAACCCTTTTGAAAAAGTTATAATACAGAAAGGCACAATTTCATGGCAGGCATTAGCGGATCAGCGGGACAAGCTACACCAACTTCACAAACGAATCAGGCACAAATGTACAGAGTGCCTTTTGCAATAATGACTTCATTATTCTTCATGTGGGGCTTCATGACGGTTTGGAATGATATTTTGATTCCAAGATTCAAAGAAGCTTTCACATTGAACTATTTTGAAGCCTTTTTGGTTCAATTTGCATTTTTTGGAGCTTACTTCATTGGGTCGCTTATTTATTTTATAATCTCTTCTACTACAGGAGATCCAATTGGGAAAATGGGTTATAAGAATGCCATTGTAATGGGCCTTCTAATATCAGCTTTAGGTAGCGCCTTATTCTGGCCAGCAGCTACTCTCAATTCTTATTTGATGTTTTTAATTGCACTTTTCATTGTAGGTCTTGGTTTTGCGATGCTGCAAATTGCGGCAAATCCATATGTAACTATACTCGGCCCCGAACGTACAGCGTCCAGTAGACTGAACCTTGCGCAGGGTTTCAATTCTGTTGGAACGACAATAGGCCCGTTGATTGGAGGTTATTTAATTTTCGAATATTTTAGTCAGGGCAATATACATGGAGCGGATTCCGTAAAAGTACCTTACCTCGCATTTTGTATCGTATTCATTATCCTGGCAGTAATATTTTATTTTATTCATTTACCTCATATTGGAGAAGGAGAAATTAAAAAGGGAGCCGGCGCACTAAAATATCCGCATGTTGTCCTAGGCGTCATTGCAATTTTTATGTATGTGGGCGGAGAAGTAACCGTTGGAAGTTCGATTATTGTGTTTCTCGGACAAAAGAGTGTAGCAGGACTAACCGCCCTTCAAGCAAGTAAATATGTAGCATTATTCTGGGGTGGTTTGCTAATAGGCAGGTTTATGGGAGCTGTGATACTTAGTGAGATGAAAACAAAAAATAAACAGCTTATTTTAGGCGGGATACCTATAGCAGCTATTATTTTGCTGGGCATAATAAGTGGATGGGGAGTTATGCTGCATTACCTGCCGCTAATAATTCTTTGTTGGCTTCTGTTCCAATTAGGTAAAGGTAAAGCTGCTCGAACTTTAACAATTTTCATGGTAGCGATTGTAGCCTTGCTTATTACAGCTATTGTTGCAGGGGGAAGAGTTGCAATGTGGTGTGTTGTAGGAGTTGGTTTGTTTACTTCAATTGGCTGGTCTAATACATTCTCTCTTGCTTTAGAGGGGACTGGCGTATTTAAAAGCCAGGTGTCTTCACTACTTGTTATGGCAATTTTGGGTGGAGCAATATTACCTCCAATCCAGGGTCATATTGCAGATTTAGGCGGCTTACAAATTTCGTACATTGTTCCTTTAATTGCCTATAGCTATGTGGGATTCTATGGTTTGAAAGGTCATAAAATAGGAAGAAATCGAGCTGCAGAAGTGGCTAAAAATGCTTAGTCAAAAATAGTCGTGGATAATGATTTGAGGAAAAGGGATAATTATAGTAATCAGAAGAGATTTGTTGATTTCTTAGTAATGACCTAAGCTCCAAAAAATAGGGTACTGAATTTTCTTTGATTAAATTTTACTAATTATTTTTTCCTACAAAAGATAGATTTCAAAATTTATCCAATCTAATATCTCTTAAAAAAGGAACCAAGGGGAACACAGTTATAAATTAATATATTAAAGAAAGATTTATCTTTATAGTATATTTGTAAACATAATCCAAATTGCAAAAGTCAACAAATAATCATAATAAATCTTGCTTTATATTACTTTTTTTATAATGTTTGCCGAATCGGTTAAACAAAAAAGGAAGTCCCTAATATGAAAAGAAAACTTCATATGTTTTTTGTGCTGGTCTTCTTAATTTCTTCAACTAGTCTTTTTGCCCAGTCTCCGCTTGAAATTGGGGGTAAGGTTGGGCTCAATTTTGCCAGCCTAAGTGGAAATGACGTTCCACAAGGTAATTCTTCACGTACGGGATTGTTGATCGGTGGATTTTTGACCTATAAGTTTGCCCCGATGTTTGCCCTTCAGCCTGAACTTCTATATTCTGCTAAAGGCGCTACGGGTTCGCTTGGAGCAGGTGAAAGTTACACATTTGCTTTAAATTATTTTGAGGTACCTGTATTGTTAAAGCTGCTTATTCCTCTAGCTCCAGGTACACCAGTAAACTTGAATGTATTTGCTGGACCTGATTTTAATTTTAATGTCTCTTCCAACATTACTGAGACTTATGCTGGACAGACTAACACAGTAGATGAGTCGAGTAATACAAGCGGCTTTGATTTCGATTTAGTATTTGGAGCAGGTGTCGGTTTCAAAGTTGGTTTAGCAGATTTACTGTTAGATCTACGTTACGGTTTGGGACTTGGCTCTGCTGCTACGAATAATTTGGATTTGAAAAACAGAGCATTTACCATAACAGCAGGAGTGGGCTTTTCTCTTTAATCAGATAATTACTTTTATTAAAATAAAGCCCCGTTTCCATAACGGGGTTTTTTGTTGATATTTTTTTAATCAAGAATATAAAAAATGTAAGTTTTATCTTTAGCGGAGAGGGGGGGATTCGAACCCCCGATACCCCTTTACAGAGTATGACGGTTTAGCAAACCGTTGCCTTCAGCCACTCGGCCACCTCTCCGGCTGTTGAAGTAATAAAAAGGAAAATATAAAAAAGAACAAGTATAACGGTTTAGTCCCGATAAATCGGGATTGCCTTCACCCCGACACGTCGGGGCGCCTCTCCGGCTGTTGAAGTAATAAAGATGAAAATATAAAAAAGAACAAGTACGATGGTTTAGCCCCGATAAATCGGGATTGCCTTCACTCCGATACGCCGGGGCACCTCTCCGGCTGTCGAAGTTGTAAAAAAAAGAATATTTGTAAGAACTTGTATAATTTATTAATTCAACCGCCCTTTGAAACGCGGTTTAACTGCAATTCAAAAGCAACATAGACCCGTCGTCTTATCCATCACCGTAGAGAAAAAACTGTCACAAAGATACTATTTTTTGTGAACTTTGAAAAATGAAGTTTGTTACATTAAATCATTTCTAAAATAGTGCTTAATCCTTAGGAGCAAATTCCTTCTTCAGTTTTTCAATCACGTAATCACTTCCAAAAACAATTAGTTGATCATCGCTCTCTAAAACTGTATATGGGTGTGGAATTAAAAGATTTTCATCTCTTAAAATACCCGCAATTTCAAAATTAAATTCTTGCTTATCTAATAAACAGTTGTCTTTAATTTTTGTCCCAATACACTGGCTATCCTTTCTCAATGTACCGAAAAAAAGTTTTTTACCATCTGGCATATTTAAAGTAATATCTGACTTTAGAAGGGAAATGAAATCAAGATGTTCTATATCGAGATTATTGAATGCTCTTCTTTCTGATAATAATCTCA
>JBJKPP010000141.1:0-4080 GCA_046706145.1 Ignavibacteriaceae bacterium
TCATAAGAATAAATATCATTGAATATTTCTTCTTCATAAAAAATGAATTCGTCGGTGCTAATATATCTCGTGCCTTTGGCTATACTAAATCTCTTTACAAAGTATGCACTTAGTTCAGTCACATTGCCCAATAACTGTGAAAGGCTAATCTGCCCACTCAATTGAGATGTGTTATTAGTAGATTCGGGAGTCGAGTATTGTTCAGTATAATTTTTACTGTCCAATTCTACCCCTAAGAATAATGAAGTTCTTGAAGGAAAGACCTGGCTGAATTTAATAAATCCTTTATGCTCATTATAAGAAAAAATCGAAAAATCTTTGAAGCTGTTACGATTGAATAAATAGCCTAATAATAAAAAAGCATTCTCTCCAATTTCATGTCTATAATTTCCATAAGCAGAAAATGCATTGTAATCATAAATAGAAAAATTATCTCTGTTATTTCTAAGATTAAAATTCAGTCCTAAGTTCAGTGGATTCCCGTTCTCAGAAAACAAGTATGTATTTACCACACCAACTCTATAAGAATTAGATGACTTAAAAATATTGTCTTTGAAATAACTAAGATTGCCCATGTAGTAGAACTGAAGATTATTATTATCACTTTCAAAATCGTAACTGGAACCGAGAGAAAAACTATTTACAAAATCAGAAACCTTGGAGTAATTATTGTAAATATTATCATCGAAGTAGTTTTCCAACTTTGCCGACATCGAAAACTGGGAAAAAGAATCGGAGTAACTAAAAATAAGTAAGAATAGAATTATTGGAAGGCTGTATTTGTAATTATCAAACATAATAGATGAGTTATGAATTTATTTTCCTTTAGATCCGCCGTTTCCCTTTTCACCACCATTTTGGCCTCCACTTCCTTGACCTGCTTTGTGTCTTTTTCTATGTTGTTCAAAACCCATCCCGTTTACCCTTTGATCACAAATCCCATCACCATCTTTATCTATAAAAACATCTTTTCCATTTTTCATTTTGCCAAACTGTCCTCCGAATGCACCACCCACGTTCCCCATTCCCTGCCCTTGAAATCTTTGCTTAATGGACTTACCTGAATTTAGATTTGTATCGGTTTTTACTTCTTTATTAAACTGTGCTTTGGTCTTTTCATTAAGTTTTGCTTCGGTGGAATCATTTTTAGATTGTGAAAAAGACGTTAAGTAAAAAATAAATATTAAAAAGATTGTTATTAGACTTTTCATGGCTATCTCCTTCAAAATGGAAATATCAAATGGAGTGCCTTTAAAATCCATTATACAAACAAGGATTTTGACTGAAAAACAAAGAAATATTTATTTAATAGCGACGAGTTTTATGTTCGGTTCGACAATAAGGTCGAAGTTGGAGGAAGCAGATGAGTGGAATGTAATTTATGAATAATAAATTTTGTATTATTCCTTCCTAAGATAAATACCACACTTTGAAACAAACTCTTCTCCAGGTGAGAGAATAATCAGGTCTTCACCACTGTTAAATGAGTTAATATTTGAAGAAATTGGTTCTATCGCAATAGACTTCCTATCTGGAGGTGTATATATTATGACGTAGTTATATTTATTAGGGCCTGTTTCTTGCCAGACATGTAAATCTATGTTTCTCGCTTTACAAACTAGTCTGGTTTCAGTCTCACCGCTATTCGATTTTACTAAGAAACATGAATCTATTTCATGTTTCCCAATTTTTTCTAGATCCTTAAATGGAATTTGAAAAGCTCTCTTCCCGGTTGGTATTTTGGTTGCATCCAACTCAATCGTGCTCAATGCATTTATCTTAAGATTTAACTCAGATATATCCACTCCTAAATCAAAATAATGATGCCATCCATCTCCAATTGGAATTTCAGTTTCAGAGTTATTTACAACTTTGGTTACGCAGGTTAATCCATGTTTTTGAGACAATTCATAGGTAAGGTCTATTGAATACTGAAAGGGATAGCCATCGTCTCCCTTTTCATAAACATATCTTAGAGTACATCTTGCACTTTTATCACTAACCCCCCTTTCAACCACATGGAATCTCTTTGAATAAATAAAACCGTGACATGCATTTCCCTCTTCAGGAAAATTTTTCTTCATCTTATACGTAATATTTTTAAATAAAAATTGTGCATCTTTTATTCGTCCGGCAAATGGGGAGAGTTTAGCATTAGTAAAAAGATCATCACGGTTTTGAGTATTTATATTTACAACCTTTCTAAGGACTGAAATATTATTCTTTCCATTATTTAGCCAAAGTTCTTTTAACCTTCCCCCAAATTCAGGAATAATAGATGTAAATTCTTTAGTCCTATTATTTTTAATAGTGATCTCCAATGGATTTGATTCCTTATTTTCATCTACTGTGAAGAGGAATTCTCTAGCCATCTTACTTTAAGTTTTTTTCTGATTTTATGATAAAATAAGTCTAATAAATAAAAGAATTAACCGTGATAAATCTCAAAACTATTTTCATTCATAATTATAGTCCATTCATAATGTATATTACATTTTCAAAATCTTTTTCAACTATTTCTGCAAAACTAACTTTCTAGTCTTTATATTATCGCCACTTTGCATTCTGATCAAATAGATACCGGAAGCTACTTGTTTACTAAACTCGTTTGTCCCATTCCAATTTACAGAGTGTGTTCCTGCTTCTTGAATGGAGTCCACTATAATTTTAACTCGTTCACCTAAAATGTTGTAAATATCTATCAAAACATGAGAGTGGCCAGGAATTGAATATTTAATAGTTGTTGTAGGGTTAAAAGGATTTGGGTAAGCACTTAGTTCATAATTAGTCACTTTTTTTTTATCGCTTATTGAAGTAGTGGTCGAGTCTAAGAATGCATCCATAGCAACTGTGGGTTCTTTAGTTGTCGGGTCCCATGCTCCAAGGTTATATCCTTGCCAGTTATAGCTTTCCGGTTCCCAATAAAATACTCCTAATCCCCCTACTGATTTTGTTTTTGCAATTAAATCCATAAGATAATCTTTTGCTTGAACAGGTTGGTTATATAAATAACCTGCCTCACAAACCATAACTTTAGTATTATATCTCAATATCATATCTTTCATAGTTAGAAGCGCCAGACTATCATCAAAAGCCCAGGGTAAATTTGCCCAATATGGATATACAGACATTCCTATTATATCCCATTTTGCTCCGTAGTTCTTTAAACCATCAAAAATCTGCCTAAATAAATTATCTTTATGTCCGTCTTCAAGATGAACAATTACCTGTGTTGTACTATCAACAGCTTTAACAGCATCATAACCACTATTTATCAATTGAGCAAAATTACTCATATTTGCAGGTGCCCTTCCATCCGGCCATAACATACCATTACCAACTTCATTTCCTATTTGTACCCATTTGGGAACAACACCAATTGATTTAAGCGTATCCAACACATCATATACATGGTTATATACATCTTGAACTAATCGTGAGAAAGAATCGTTTGCCCATGCTGCTGGTTTAGTCTGATGACTCGGATCCGCCCAGGTATCACTTAAGTGAAAGTCTATCATTATTTTAAAACCCATGCTGTCTGCAATGTAAGCCTCATGAGCCACATATTTTTTACCGTTATATCCATTTTGCGGATTTACCCAAACTCTAAACCTTAGCGCGTTAATTCCTTTTTCTTTTAAGATTTGTAGACAATTTTCCTGCACCCCAGAACTGTTTTTAAAAATATATCCATAATCTTCCATTTGAGAAAGCCAGCTTACATCTGATCCGTTCGCGAATTGCTGTGCTTTAATATTTTGAGGCTGAAAAAAAAATATGGAAAAAAGAATTAAAACTTCCAACCGTTTAGACACAATAAACAAGTTAGAATTTTTCAATGTATTTTTTCCTAAGTTAAATTGTCAAAACTGTCTTTTTATTTACAAAAAACTTATTGTATATCTATTCTGTATTAATTACTATTGAAGTTTTTTCTAAACCTTTTGATGAGGCTCTCAATGTAATCACACCTTTTTTACCATTTGACTGGACAACAACAAGACACATTCCATTAAAAGCTTTTCTATAGTCGGCTTTGAAAGGTTCATGATCTGTTTCAGATCCGTTATCTACGCC
>JBJKPP010000142.1:0-12699 GCA_046706145.1 Ignavibacteriaceae bacterium
ATCCAAGCTGTAAAAAGTAATCACCATTTGCAAGCAAATTATCTTGACCAATAACATTTCTAGTATAAAATCTATTCCCGCCTTTAACTACAGACATTAATTTCTTCTGTGTTACCACCAGACTCACCAATCTATTTTCAGAATCATTAACCATATTAGTCCAAAAATTGAAAACCTTCTGGAAATTGTGCGTTGGAACTACATCCAGCTCGAAACCTATATAAGGGTTATATAGCTGTTTTTTATAAAGCCTAATATAATTATCATACTTTACCCAATAGTAAACCATCTTTTTCTCTTTTACAAAAATCTTTGATTCCAGCACATTTTCATCTATTTCAAAAATCTTTTCATCCTGAAATTTATTGGACACATTTTTTAATTCCGCAACTCCAAATTTATTTTCTCCTATGTACGAATATATTATACTCTCGACTCCGTTTTTGTTTGTCAGCACATTCAAATCATCTATCCCATTTGCGCCATAAACAATTCTTTTACTGATGTTTTTGGTAACAAAATTAACTATGTAAAATTCAATCATTTTACTGCCCATATTATAGCAAAAGAACCCGAAGGAATTGGGAGATGTTTTAGCTATAACAATATTTGATTTATCTTCTACCAAGGGCAGAGAGTAAACCGTCTTTGGTATAGAGTTGGTCCCAGTAAGGACTATTTTCAGTTTATTTACAGAATTATCAATCAGACAATAATTAGTGTTTTTATTGTATTTGAAAAGAGAAAGATTAGATGGATGTTGTGTAAGAACCATTTTGGAAAGCTTAGAATAATCTTCCATGCGTGATATTGAAAATATTTCACCGCCTTTTGTTAAGCCAAACAAAACTGCCCTATTATCAACCTTTGAGACTTCAATATCTTTAATATTTACATTTTCCATAATTGTGAATTCACTATAGAATTCATCCTTGTTCTTCGCAAAGAATATTGATATGATTCCTTGAGTAGTATCGAGATAAGCTATGTCAGTCTTACCGTCATTATTGAAATCTCCGAAGACTATTTTATCAGGTGAATAATCTGTATTAAGAGTTGCTTCATTAGAATAGGAATTTCGAAAATCACCATAAAGTATATGAATTGTATTATCCTCAGAGTAAATGATATCGGGATAAGAATCCTTGTTTAAATCCATGCTAAGAAGACAACCAATCTTCCCGTCGAGACCAATACTTCTTGCTTTGTAGAATGTGCTGTCTCCTTGATTATAGAAGAAATCCAGTGAGTCACTCAATAAATTAAAACCGACAATATCTGATAGACTATCGCTATTAATATCCGCAAAAATGGCCTGTGAGTAAATTGAGTTCTGAGCAATTTTTTTCTCATAAATCTTACTAGCGTCAGCAAAAAGAATCGACAATCCATTAAATGCACTGCCTGATACCAAAATTTCATTATTCCCATCATTGTTCAAATCTGAAACCGATAAGTTTTGGGGATATGAGTTAAAACTTATATCTGAAACAAAATAAATTCTCTTATTTTCTACTATCTTGAAGATCCCAACCTTTCTCGATTTCCTGGATGAATAAACGAAGGAGCTGAGTTTTCTGTTCAAAACTTTTATTCTTGATGGATTACCTCTTAATGAAAGAATATTTTGGAGGTCAAAATTCTTGTATTTATTGTAATCGTATAAATCAATTTGTCTTTTGTTATTCGAATATGTCAGCAGACTTTGTATAGGATGGTTATTATTAATAAATATAAAAGGTGTAATGGAATTAAACCCGCTGTCAATAGCAATAGAGTTGTATTCGCAGAAGCCGTTTATAGGGGTTTGGGAAAAGAGTTTAACGGGCAGCAGTAAGAATAAAGCTAACAGCGCCTTGCCCATGGGCAGGCAGGCTCTAATAATCTTCTTTGACTCTATATTTAAGCCGGATTTCTCTTCTTTGTAACGCTTGTTCAAATCTTCTTTTCTCATACTCTGTTTCTGGAATCGCTTTGACTGCCTCAACAGGTTTCCCGTCTTTATCAACACTAACGAAAGTCAAATATGCTGTGTTTGAGTGTAGCTTAGTTCCCTTTTTAAAGTTTTCTGCAAAAACCTTTACACCAATTTCCATGGAAGTGTTGAACACTCTATTTACAGACGCCATCAAAGTTACTGCATCGCCCAATTTTATGGGATGATGAAAATCAACCCTGTCCACAGATGCCGTTACACATATTCTGTTATTATGTTTTGCTGCGCACAGAGCAGCACATATATCAACCCAATTCATCAACTGACCGCCAAGTAAATTTCCCAGTTGATTAGTATGGTGTGGTAGAACAAGCTCTGTCATCACGACAGTAGAGTCGCTAACTTTTTTCTCCACTATTTTTCAGATGTTGATAATTGATTCTGAAGAGATGATTTAAGCTTACGAACTTCCGGCGCATTTTCGTTATTAGGAAATCTTTCCAGGAATCTATCCATTTCAGTAATGGCTTCATTATTTTTTTTCAAGCTTAATAAAAGCTTAATTTTGTTATAAGAAGCCATCGGGGCATATTTAGTATCATGGTATGTATCTATAACATCATCGTAATATTCCAGCGCAGCATCATAATAATCTAATTTATCATATATCTCCGCACTGTGAAATTCTTTATGCGCCAATTTATCATTTAGCTCTTGAATTTTCTGTTCTGCTTCATGTACTTTGTCGTTAGACGGATAAAAATCTATAAAAGCCTGGAACTCTTGAATTGCCTTTTTTGTGTAAGTCTGGTCTAAAGCATAGTTTGGCGACAGTTCATAATAGCATTGAGCCAGCATATATTGAGCTTTAGGTACATAATCGCTGGCGGGCATGGTTTTGATTAATTTGCTGAATTCGTAGGCTCCTAATATATATTCTTGTCTTTTATATCTTGTCATACCCAGATAATATTGAGCCTTATCCGCTATTGTATTTCCAGGATACTGGAGCACCAGTGCCTGAAATTCACTCAAGGCATCCTGATAATCTTCTTGATTGTACAACTGGATGTCATAATTCAGTCTTTCCGAAGGCGGCATATTCGTGGTATCCTTAATTCCTCCGCAACCAGCAACTATGAGCGAGAATATTATTACAGCAAATACTTTTTTAACCATGCATTTCCATTCCATTTAATTGTACAATAATAACTAAATAAAGAAAGTCATCAAAGGTAATAATCCATTATTTGCTTCGAATTGCAAAGAAAAGAAAAATTACAACTGCAGCGGTTCCTATTGCAACTACAGGTTCAAGCAAACTGCCCAAAAAAGGTTCTGGTGGAATGTTTCCCCTAGTAACAGGATATGAAGTATTCTCTAAATCATGAATATTACCATAATTAACTGTATCGGAGTATGAATAATTGAATTCCTTCCCAATTGAAGGATTTGAATTAATAACATAGCTGCCTGAAAAATTTATTATCCTTGGAACCTTAAAAGAACCTAAAAACCCGCTCCTGAAAACATCCCCATATTTTACTTTTGCATTATCAATAGTGTAATCAATATTAAGAATTTCCTGATCTTTATTACCTTGTGTAACAATTGTATAATGTTTATTAATAAAATAAGTTAGAAAATGATCTTTAAATAAGTCATATTCATTTCCGAGTACAAAATTAAAAGAAAGATTTCTTCTGTCTGCCGGTATTACATTGGAGATTACCGCTGCAGACGAATCTACTAAATTTTCAAAAATTTCCATATTAGTTTTTGTCTGCGAAAAAGAACTACTAGGAATTACTAACGCAATCAGCAGCACACAATAAGATATTCTTATATGAGTAAGGACCTTAAGCATATATTCCGCGAACCTTTAATGTTTTAGCAACTTTATCAATTGCCATAATATACGCACCAATTCTCAAAGATACTTTATATTGTCCCGCAGTTTTATAAACATCAGTAAAAGCCTGGTGCATCATTCTGTCCAATCTTCTGTTTACCCTGTCAATTGTCCAGAAATAACCCATTCTATCCTGAACCCATTCAAAATAAGAAACCGTAACGCCTCCCGCATTTGCTAGGATGTCAGGAACGACCAAAATTCCTTTATCCTGTAAAATAGGATCAGCCTTTGCTGTTGTCGGACCGTTTGCTCCTTCCACAATTATCTTACAATTTAGCTTGCCTGCGTTTTTTGCCGTAATCTGATCTTCTTTTGCAGCGGGTACCAAAACATCACATTTCATCTCAAGCAATTCTTCATTTGAAATTACTTCACAATTCTTATAGTCTGTTAAACTTTTTTGTTTGCTCACATGGTCAATTACGTCATCCACATCAAAACCTTTTGAATTATATATCGCACCGTTTATATTGCTGAGTGCAATAATTTTAACGCCTTGTTCCTTCATTAATTTTGCCGCTACTGATCCAACATTGCCGAAACCCTGGATCGACGCAGTTGCTTCACTCTTCCTAATTTTTAGTTTATCCAGCGCTCCTATTGCTACAGTCATAACACCTCTGCCAGTAGCTTCTCTTCTTCCCCAGGAGCCTCCAATGATATGAGGCTTTCCTGTAACGACGGCTGTTTCAGTTCTCTTATTATGCATGCTGTAAGTATCCATTATCCAGGCCATAGTTTGTTCGTTAGTATTCATATCTGGAGCCGGAATATCTTTATCCGGACCAAAAACATCAAGCAAGTTTGCAGTGAATCTTCTTGTCAGTTTTTCAAGCTCTTGTACCGTTAGTTTTTCCGGATCGCATTTAATACCTCCTTTTGCTCCTCCAAAGGGGATATTCACAATCGAACATTTCCAAGTCATCCATGCGGCCAGTGCTTTCATCTCATCTAAATTAACATCTGGGGCAAAACGAATTCCGCCTTTTGAAGGTCCTAAAATATTATTGTGTATTACTCTGTATCCCTCAAAAACCCCTATACTGCCATCATCCATAATGATCGGTATTGAAACAATAATTTGCCTTGTGGGCTCTTTCAAATAGTTATAAATTCCTACATCTAAGCCAAGAATTGATGCAGCAACATCAAATCTTTCCATCATCGATTCGAAAGGATTTTCCTTATCTACTATGGGGGCAGGCTCTTTATAAATTTGCGTAATCATATCGTTGTGCCTTTAAGTTTTATGAAATGATAAAATAAAACTCCTCCCGCTGGTGGCAAGAGGAGTCTGGAACAAATTTCTAGTAATAAAAAAACAATCGAATATCTTACCGAGAGAAGGCATCTTATTTATCTTATACCTGCTGCAATGTTTTTCAGTCTTCTAATTCTCTCTTCTGTAGGTGGGTGTGTTGAGAATAATTTCATAACTCCCTGCGACTTCAGAGGATTTACTATAAACATATGTGCTGTAGCAGGCGTTGCTTTTGTTACCGGTTTAAGCTTGTTTGCCTGTGATAATTTTTCAAGTGCAGATGCTAATGAAAGAGGCTTACCGGAAATTTCTGAACCTCCTTGATCAGCAGCAAATTCTCTTGACCTTGAAATAGCAAGCTGCAAGAGCACCGCTGCTATAGGAGCTAATATAATCATAAACAATCCTCCCAATCCTCCACCCCTTCTGTCATTTCCACCATAACCACCAAACATCGCCGCCCAGCCTGCAAGTTGTGCCAAATAGGTAATAGTTCCAACACATGTTGCCGCTATAGTTCCAGTCAAAATATCTCTATGTTTGACATGGGCTAATTCATGACCAAGCACACCCATAATTTCATTATCATCAAGTAAATTTAGTATTCCTGTAGTTGCGGCAACCGCTGCATGATGTGGATCTCTTCCGGTGGCAAAAGCATTGGGCGTTTGATCTTCTATAATATAAACTTTAGGCATCGGAAGTCCGGCTCTCTGGCTTAGCTGCGAGACTATTCCGTAAAGCCGCGGAGAACTTTCTGCCGTAACTTCTTTGGCTTTATACATCTTCAAAACAATTTTATCGGAGAACCAATAAGAGCCGAAATTCATGAATAGTGAAAAAAGAAATGCAATTGTTAAGCCGGTTTCACCTCCCAAAAGATAACCGACTAAAAGAAACAGAACCATCATTACTGTCATTAAAAAGACAGTCTTCAACGTGTTCATACTGTTTTCCAAAAATATTTTACAACCTTTTAAAAATTAAAGAATGAATTATGTTTAAGCAAGGAAAAGAGAAGAACACACGGGTGAATCCAGTCCAAAATCACTTGCCTTTATTATTTATTATAATTAAATAGAACCCCAAAATTGCGACAAATTAAATGAAAATAGCTTCTTTCAGTGTCATAATTATGCTCTTTCTTTGGAGCAATATTTCATTTTCACAAAATAGTACTTATGACTTTTTAAATGTTGACACTAGTCCAAGAGCAAGTGCACTGGGTGGAGCTTTTGTCTCAAATAATGATGATCCAAATGTTATTTTCTACAACCCTTCCGGATTAAGTTTATTACACGGAACCCCCATTTCAATTTCTTACGTTAAACATTTATTAGATATAAATCTTGCAAGCATATCTTTTTCTACCGATTTAAAAAGTATTGGAAGAATTGGCGCTGGAATACAATACGTGAATTATGGAACTTTTGATGAAGCAACTACGGACGGACAAAAAATTGGTACTTTTAGTGCAAATGAAGCGGCGTTGACCCTTGGTTATTCCAATAATTTGGATACCAACTTTTATTATGGTGCAAATTTAAAATTAATCTATTCCGATATTGCCAGTGTTAGCTCTTCAGCATTAGCATTTGACTTGGGTTTGCATTATGCTTTCCCTGATGACAATTTTGATATAGGGTTTGCGATATTAAACGTAGGAACCCAGCTTAAGTCATATTACACAACAAAAGAAAACTTACCTCTTGATGTTGTGTTTGGTATTTCGAAATCACTTCAGCATTTGCCGCTAAAGCTTTCTTTAGACTTTCATGATTTAAACCAGAAGAGAGATAATTTTATCTCTACTTTCAAATCCTTTGCAGTTGGCGCTGAATTTACTTTGAGCAAGGCACTTAAATTAAGATTTGGTTATAATAACCAGGAAAGACAGGATTTAAGCATTGCCTCAACTCCAGGAATTGCAGGGTTCAATATTGGAGTTGGATTGAGAATATCAACTTACTATTTTGATTATGCTTATTCATCATTTGGTCTTGCAGGCGGTATGAATAGGATCGGAATCTCAACCAATATTTAGAATCATTTCTTATAAGGGGTCTTCAAATATTCGTTCGCTAACTCGTGCGACTTACCATAATTTTTCATATCAAGCAGTAACTTATAATCATTTATTGCATCCTGCCGTTTTCCCTGCAAATCATTAATCATCCCTAAATAAAGATAAGAATTTATAAGAAATCCAGATTGTTTATCCTTATCTAATTGCTTGGAAAGCTCTGCGCAAGTATTAAAATAATATTTTGCCGAATCCAGCTTATCAACATTTTTTAAATGCAATCCAACGTAATAAGAAGCTTCTCTTTTGACAGAAGGGAAATTATAGCCTGGCATACGACGATTTGCTTTCTGAAGAATATCACTGAAATAACTTGCAGCCATTAGATTATTGCCTTCCTTCGCCATTATCCTGCCCTTCCACCGTTCGAACACTGGGTTATCAGGAAAGTCCTTTATTAATTCATCAGCGTACTCATCAGCCTTATAAGGATTATTCTCATAATCGTAATAAATCGACATTAAAAAATAACGCGCTTCATATTTAGTAAACTCCCCTTTTTCCGCTGCATAATTTAATTCCTTTATGCCTTTTTCCTTATCTCCCTTTGGCAGAAAAAACATTAATGGTTTTATGAAAGGATACTTGTCAGGTATAACAGCAGCATAGTAGTCGTATATTCCAAAACCTAAGCGAAGATCGACATTATTAGGATCGACTTTATACGCTTCACCAACTAAAGGCATTGCATCTTTAGCATCATCCGCTGCCTTCAGCCAGCTCTCTCTGAAAGAGTGCAGCCGTCCTCTGAACCCTAATGCACCACCTTTAAAGAACAAAGCATCAAAATTATTAGGATCGTTATCCGATATTTTGTCACACAGATCAATTACGCTATCCAGTTTATTAATAAAAATATCATCATATTGTTCTGAGTCAGAATTAAGTAGGATTTTCCACCAGTCGATCATGGCCAAAAAGAATTTGCCCGCAGGGTTATTTGGAAATTTTGCTGATAATAAATCAAAGGTAGCCTTAGCTTCCGGAAATTTTATATTATAGATTTGTTTGATACCAGAAGTTACAATAGAATCAAACCCGGCTGGTCTGTTACTCAGATTTTTATTCTGTGCATAAACAGTTGAGAGACTTGTTAACAGGAGAATATATATATAAAGGGATAATTTCTCTTTCATTTAGATATCCACGTCTTCATAAGCCCATCATAAAAAATATCTTCCCCAATCGGACTTCAGCAAGCAGATTTTAGGGGTAGTCTGCGATGTTAAACTATTTCTTTACCATTATCAAATTTGCAATCGGCTGCACTTTATACTCGAAGGAAACTACATCGATCGAAATATTAGCATTAGTTATTTGTTGAATGTTAGTCACCCAAATTTTAATATAATTACCCTGCTCCGTTTTGATTAAATAAACATCACCCTGTTGAACTTCTATACTAGAATATTGCGGCTCAGATAAATTAGTTTGATAAAAAGCATCTGATCCTGTTCCCACAAGTCCGAATAGTGTCGTTTTGCCGTCAGCCAAATATTGATCGGGTGAATAGAAATAAATTCCCGCCCTGTATCTGCAATAGAGGTCTATAGATGAAGCATTAGCCTCTGATAGTGAATATGCAGTTCCATTACCAGAACTAACGTTCCAGCCATAAGCACTTAAAATTGAACCGTCTTGAGAATCCTGGTCCCCTATTTGACCGTCATTATTATAATACACACCACCATAAACTTTAGTAGCAGCAGAGTCACTAAGTGTACCGTCGGTCAATTCCGACTTGACGTAAGTAACATATCTAACACCTCTTTGTATATTATTAACAATCCATGCATGGGTACTTTTAGGTACCAGCTTATCTGCAAATAAAGATACAATTTTATCATTTGAATCTAATTGATACGTCGTTACTCCATACCCTGAAAAATTAGCATCATTTTCACTGGTAGAAGCAGTCCATGTCACTGTTGCCGTAGAAATTCCACCCTGCTGAATCGCATCAAGTGAAAGTTGTATATTGGTCGGCGGTGCTACTACAACCGGCGCGGGGCCTGTAGAAGAGCCACAACCAATCAAAAACAAAGCTGGAATCAAAATCACAATTAAAGTTCTAATGAATCTAAGATTCGTCATTCGGAATCTCCCAAAAATTAAATTATCCGATCAAAATATATTACACAGTTTCTATTTTGTCTATCAAATAATTTAGAACCATATCTGTCGAGACTCTAACTTGTGCCATAGAATCCCTCTCCCGGACAGTAACTGTGTTATCATCAAAGGTCTGGGTGTCAACAGTTATGCAAAAAGGTGTGCCTGCTTCATCCTGCCTTCTATACCTTCTTCCTATCGCACCTTTATCATCATAGAAAACCTTTAGTCTTTTTCTTAAATCCTGTTCAATTTTTTTTGCTGTTTCAGGCATTCCATCCCTGTTTACCAGCGGCAGTATAGCAGCTTTCATTGGAGCCAAACGAGGATCAAACTTCAGTATAGCTCTTGTTTCTCCATTAACTTCCTCTTCATCATAGGAGTCAATCAAAAAAGCCATAAAGGATCTGCTAGCTCCAGCAGAAGTTTCTATGATGAATGGTATGAATCTATCTTTAGATTCTTCGTCAAAATATTTCATGGACTTTCCTGAAAACTCTTCGTGCCTGGAGAGATCATAATTTGTTCTATTATGAATTCCTTCAATCTCACCCCAACCAAATGGAAATTGATATTCAATATCCGTTGCTTCCTTTGCATAGTGAGCTAATTTTTCGGGCGGATGGTCATGATATCTCAATTTATCTTTTTTCATTCCGAGAGATATAAACCATTCTAATCTGGCGGCTTTCCAGTACTCGTACCACTTTTTGTCATCTGAAGGTTTTATAAAAAACTGCATTTCCATCTGCTCAAATTCTCTCGTTCTGAAAAGAAAATTTTTCGTATTAATCTCATTCCTGAAAGCTTTGCCAATTTGAGCAATTCCAAATGGAATTTTTTGTCTCGATGATTGAAGAACGTTAAAGAAATTAACATAAATTCCCTGAGCAGTTTCAGGTCTTAAATAAACAACTGCACTCGAGTCTTCAACCGGGCCAATAAATGTCTTGAACATCAAATTAAATTGACGTGCAGCAGTGAATGTGTTTTTATTTCCACATTGAGGACAATTTATCTCCTCTAATAAATACTTTGCTAGCTCAGCATCTTCAAGGGCTTTGTTAAATTTATCATCATCACTTTCGGAAGAATTAAATATTTTGTCAAACTTATTTTGAAGTTCGTCATTGCCTGTAACTTTGTTTTTTAATTCTTCAACTGCTTTGTTTTTTTTCTTCGGGTTAAGGTTTTCGGCTAAAACATCTAAACGGAATCTCGCTTTACAACTTTTACAGTCAATCATCGGGTCTGTAAAATTTTCAACATGACCGGAAGCTTGCCAAACCCTCGGATGCATTAATATAGATGCGTCTATGCCTTCTATATCGTCGCGATAAGTCATGAATTTCCACCATTCTTCTTTCAGGTTTTTCAGAAGCTCAACTCCGAGCGGACCATAATCCCAGCAGCCGTTTAATCCACCATAAATTTCACTTGATTGGAAAACAAATCCTCTTCTTTTTGCCAAGGAAACGATTTTGTCAACAGTTAATCCGGTTTTTTCTTGCTTACTTATGACGACCTCCATTTACATTTTGTTGCGTAGCAATCACTGCGTAAAGGTACAAATATAGCAAAATAATGTATAAAGTTCGGAGAAATAGACCACTCGCTTAAGCTTGAATTTTCAATAGCAAAAGCAATGTTTGATTGTTTTTCATTGAAGGTAAAAAAATCTTCACTTAAGAAAATCTTTTAGTTATATTTCAGTTCACAATTCCCATCTAAATTGCAATGATCATTGATAAAGGAGAGGCAATGAAAACTTTAACTTTCTTAACTCTTTTCCTCATCACAGCGATAGGTAACTCATTGGCGCAAACGCCACCAATAATTGATAGAGAGTTATTTTTTGGAGATCCGCAAATTTCCGGTGCTCAAATTTCCCCGAACGGGAAATATATAACGTTTCTGAAACAGTATGACGGAATATTAAATATCTGGATAAAAGGAATAGACCAAAATTTTGAGCAAGCTCACCCTTTGACTGCTGATTCGCTAAGACCCGTACGTGCATATTTTTGGTCGTGGGACAGCAAGTATGTTCTTTATGCTCAAGATAAAGGGGGAAATGAAAATTACAGGATTTATGCTGTTGACCCAACAGCGAAAGGCGACCCGGTTCCGCCCTCAAGAGATTTAACTCCTCTTGATAATGTGAGAGCAACAATAATAGACCTGCCTAGAGATTATCCTAATGAAATTATCGTTGGATTAAACGATCGAAATCCACAGGTATTTGACGCTTATAAAATTAATATTTCTACGGGGGAACGGACTTTAATAAGACAAAACAATGAAAATCTCGTGGGATGGCTGACGGATTTGAAAGGGAATTTGCGTCTTGGTTTAAGGATGACCCCAGACGGCGGCTCGGAAATCCTGAAACTTGGTAAAGATACAGTTGAATCAATTTATTCAGTAAACAGTGAAGAAACAGCATCACCAATTAGGTTTACTAAAGACGGAAACAGTTTTTACATGATAACTAACAAGGGAAAAAGTCTTGATAAAACCGAACTTGTCCTCTACAATTTGGAAACAGGAAAAACTAAGCTGATAGATAAAGATCCGGAAAATGAGGTCGATATCGATGATGCAATTTTTTCCGATATAGCTAATAAATTAATAGCAACCGTCTATACCGGGGATAAACAGAGAATTTATATTAAGGATAAAGATTTCGAAAAAACTTTTGATAAATTGAAAAAAGCAATCCCTGCGGGAAACCTTGGACTCATGTCCAGGACTAAAGATGAGAAAACCTGGTTAGTCTCAGTTTCCAGCGATGTTGATCCAGGTTCTGTTTACATATTCAACACAGAAACAGGAAAAGCAGAATTACTTTACAAATACAGACCTGATTTGAAAACAGAATATCTTGCGAAGATGAAACCTGTAACTTACAAAGCAAGCGATGGAATGGTTCTGCATGCTTACTTAACACTTCCCAAAGGAGTTGAAGCAAAAAATCTTCCTGTTGTTGCCTTTATTCACGGCGGACCCTGGGCAAGAGACCAATGGGGCTACGACTCCTTCGCGCAATTTCTTGCAAACCGAGGTTATGCAGTTTTCCAGCCAAATTTTAGAGGATCAACAGGTTACGGTAAGGAATACCTCAATGCGGGAAACAAGCAGTGGGGTATTGGAAAAATGCAGCAGGATATAACAGACGGGGTAAAATATCTTATTGATGAAGGAATTGCCGATCCAAACCGCATTGCGATTGCCGGTGGTTCTTACGGAGGTTATGCTACTCTTGCTGGGCTGGCTTTTACACCAAAACTTTATGCAGCAGGTTTTGATATTGTCGGTCCGTCAAATCTGATAACATTGCTAAAATCAATTCCTCCTTACTGGGCTCCGCTAAAGAAAATTTTTGATGTTAG
>JBJKPP010000143.1:0-5670 GCA_046706145.1 Ignavibacteriaceae bacterium
AGGCTCTCAATGTAATCACACCTTTTTTACCATTTGACTGGACAACAACAAGACACATTCCATTAAAAGCTTTTCTATAGTCGGCTTTGAAAGGTTCATGATCTGTTTCAGATCCGTTATCTACGCCAACGATTTTCCCCTGCCCAGATATTTTAAAATTGACAAGGTTATCAGCGTAAGGAACCAGGATGCCGTCCTTATCAAGAATTTTGACAGTCACAAAAGAAAGGTCTCTTCCATCTGCTGAAATTGTATCTCTATCATGTTGAAGAAGTATTTTAGCCGGAGCACCTGCTGTCTTATCTAAAGTCGTTAAAATAACTTTGCCGTCTTTCATACCAACAGCTTTAAGCGTACCAGGGACGTAAGGAATTCTCCACATCAGGTGCAATTTGCCATCTGTCTTTTCCCTTGTACCCATAGACTTTCCATTTAAGAACAATTCAACATTATCACAGTTTGTGTAAGCCCAAACATCTACCGAGTCACCTTTTTGCCAGTCAGGTTTTCCATTCTTTACAGTTGTCCATGTTTGAGGATTCCATGGCGGAAAAATGTGTAGAACAGGTTTGTTAGTCCATTCGCTTTGATACATATAATATGCATCTTTAGGAAAACCTGCGAGATCAATAATTCCAAAATATGAACTACGCGAAGGCCATCCGTATGGAGTAGGTTCACCAAGATAGTCGAAGCCTGTCCAAATGAACATACCGGAAACATAGTCATATTTATTTACGGCTTCTAAGGCTTCCTCGTGAGTCTCTCCCCATGGTACTCTGCAATTATCATAAGATGAGCAAGTGTTGTCGGGATTTCCTCCATTAAATGGTTTGTCCCACCTTTCAGGCCATATCCTTATGCTGTCTGAAGGCATATCATAATGGCCACGTGTTTCCAAAGCCGAAGTTGTTTCGGAACCGATGAGTTTTTGTCCGGGAAAATTTTTGAGAAAAGTTTCATAATCATTTTGATGATAACTAAAACCTATAACGTCTAACGCTCCCGATCTAATAATAAAATTAGAAGTACTAGGATCATTACAATTAGAAGTAATGGCACGTGTTGTGTCGAGATTTCTTACTATGCCGGCTAATTCTCTGGCAATTGCTATACCGCTGCTATCCCATTGTTCTATAATCTCATTTCCTATGCTCCACAAAAATATGCTGGGGTGGTTACGATCTCTTAGTATCATATCCTGAAGGTCACGCTTATGCCATTTGTCCCAATCAAGTGAATAATCATATTTTGTTTTGGACTTTTTCCACATATCAAAAGCTTCATCCATAACTATAAAACCCATCTGGTCACATAAATCTAAAAGTTCCGGATCAGGAGGATTATGTGAAGTTCTTATTCCATCGCATCCCATATTTCTTAATATCTGAAGCTGGCGTTGTATAGCACGCTTATTAACTGCTGCACCAAGACAGCCTAAATCATGATGATCACAAACTCCGTGTATCTTTAAACGTTTGCCATTTAAGAAAAAACCTTTGGCGACATCAAAATAAAAAGTGCGAATTCCAAATGTCGTATTATAATCATCTATTGTTTTATCATCATACTCGATTGTGGTTACAGCTTTATATAAATATGGATTTTGAACAGACCATAAATGAGGATCATTTACACCCAACCTTTGATTAACATCTGTTTCAGAATCGTTACCTAGTGAAAGTAGAGTTTTGGTTTCGGCAACTTTAGTTCCCTCCTCGTTCAAAATAGTTGTTTTTACAGTAACTTTATCATTTCGTGAAGTTGAATTTTTTACTTTAATCTGTATAGAAACTTCTGCAGATTTTTTAGTTACCTTTGGAGTTGTAACAAAAGTACCCCAATGATCAACATGAATTTTATTTGTAGTTACCAGCCAAACATTTCTATAAATTCCGGAACCTGAATACCATCGCGAATTTGGCTGTTTTGAATTATCAACTCTGACCGCCAAAAAATTCTTTTTACTTCCATAATTTAGATATTGGGTAAGTTCATACTGAAAAGAACTATAACCATATGGGCGCATTCCCAGGTAGTGGCCATTAATCCAAACCTTGCTGTCTCTATAAACCCCATCAAAATCGATGAAAACAAGTCTATCTCTTTCAGATTCTTTCATTGTAAAATCCTTACGATACCATCCGATACCTCCCGGTAAAGCACCACCACCTACACCTGCCGGGTTATCTTTGCTAAATTTTCCTTCAATACTCCAATCGTGCGGAAGATTTAATAATTTCCATTCAGAGTCATTAAATCCTATTTCCTGGCCGTTTTTTACATCGCCAAGATGGAATCTCCAATTATTATCAAAATTTTCTTTAATTCTTACTCCCCGTTCCGAAGAAGAATAGAAATGCCCCCGGAATCTAAATGTAAATGCAAATAACATAAAAATTACGAAGGAGAATGAGATAACCAGTAATTTGTGTTTTTGATTTAATGTTTTCATAACTAAGATTCCCTTTTAACTATTATTAATTATACCCGTGCCTTCACTGATTTTTGTTACATAAACATTAGCTTCTATACCAAATTCTTCTTTATACTCCTCTTTCATTCTTTTACTTATTGAATCAACAGAATCAGTCTCTATTAAATTAATTGTGCAGCCGCCGAAACCCCCACCCATCATTCTGGAGCCATAGACTTCGTCTTTATTTTTAGTTAGGTCAACTAGAAAGTCAAGCTCTTTGCAGCTTACTTCATAATCTTCACTCAGGCCCTTGTGAGTTTGATACATCAATGAGCCAAATGTTTTCAAATCGTGTATGTTTAGTGCTTCACATGCTTTCATTAATCTTTCGTTTTCTGTAATAACATATTTACAACGCCTAAAAACAACAGGATTCAATTGCATACGAAATTCATTGAGCATATCACTTGATACATCGCGTAAACTCTCTACTTCCTGAAATTTTTTCTTTATTACCTTAACCCCTTCGGCACATTCTTTTCTTCTTTTATTATATTCGGAAGAAGCAAGTGAATGAGAAATACAAGTATCAAAAAGAACGATTGATATATTTTCGTACTCAAACGGAAAGTATTCGTACTCTAGCGAGCGGCAGTCGATTCTAAGTACGTTTCCCTTTTTTCCAAAAACATTTACGTACTGATCCATGATTCCGCAATTAACGCCTACAAAATCATTCTCTGCCTTTTGAGCAAACTTGACTAAATCCAGCTTATCAATTCCCAGCTTATAAATGTGGCTAAGGGCATAGGCCAAACCAGCCTCAAGTGCTGCGGAAGAAGAAAGACCAGCTCCAATCGGAATGTCCCCGCCAAATACGCAGTCGAATCCTTTAAGTTTGTATCCTGCTTTATTTAATTGATCAACAACCCCCATTAAATAATTTGGCCAGCCTTTTTCGGATTTCTTCAATTTATGAATTGAGAAACTGGCACTCTCATTCATATCTACAGCAAACGCATGGCACTCTTCATCATTTCTCGGTGCAATTGCGAAGTAAATAGCTTTATCAATAGCGGCAGGCAGTACAAATCCCAAATTATAATCCGTATGCTCACCTATCAGATTTACTCTCCCCGGTGAACGAAAAAGTATAGGATTACTGTTATATATCTCGACAAATTTTTTCTGGACGGTAGTATATATCTTCATATAACCTCAAGTTAACAGTAGTGAAAACCTTTAACACAATAAAAGTTTTTTAAGTTACCCATTAAATATTTTCTTAATTTTCAACTCTTTCTTGCAACCTTATCGCAAACGTTTGCAGGATAAGTCCCAAAATTGCACTCTTAAGTAGAGCCTCTTATAATTAATTCTGAAGCCAAAACGATTGTCTTCTGTTGGTCATCCTGTTTATCACTTTCTATTATTTTAATCATAATCTCTGCTGCCTTTTTCCCCATCTCAAAAGAAGGCTGATTCACTGTAGTTAACGGCGGATCAACCAAATTAGTAATTTTGTTATTCGAAAAACCAACTATACCTACCTGTGAAGGAATCTTTAATCCCGCCTCTTTGATTCTTTGAAAAGCGCCTATTGCTACGGGGTCGTTTACAGCAAAAACTGCATCTGGGATAATATTCTCTTTCAAAAGGCGATCCATTGAATTATATCCGTCAGTTTCATGCATACCTTCATGACATATTAGTTCTTTAGAAATCTTAATCCTAGCTTTCTTCAGTGCATCCAAATAACCATTTAATCTCTGCTTGCAAATCTCCAGTTTTTTCGGACCCGTGAAATGAGCAATCTTTTTATAGCCTCTTTTGATTAAGTGAGTAACCGCTTCGTACGCACTTTTTCGATCATCAATTATCACCTTACTAGCACTAATGTCTTTACAAGCCCTATCAAAAAAAACTAAAGGGATACCTCTATCTATTACATCCTGAAAATGACTTTCACTCTTTGTACTTTGAGATATAGAAGCTATAATACCAGCCACTCTCTGTTGTATTAATGCATTTGTGTTAACTACTTCTCTTTCAAAACTCTCGTTTGATTGGCAAACTAAAATAGTGTAACCGGAGTGATACGCCACTTCTTCAATTCCACTTATTGCCGATGAAAAAAAATCGTGTTTAATTTCAGGAACAATTACGCCTATAACCGTAGTTCGATTATTCTTAAGGCTACGTGCCATCGGGTTGGGAATGTAGTTTAGCTTTGTAGCAATTCTCTTAACTTGTTCCTTAGTCTCATCTTTAATGTCAGGATGCCCATTCAAAGCACGGGATACTGTAGATGCTGATATTCCTAATTTTTTAGCTATGTCCGTAATTGTAGTATGTTTCATATGCAATCGTTCCCGCAAACGTTTGAAAACTACTTTTTTTTGAATAATTTGTCAAGCAGTTTTTTGAAAAATACAAAATTTAGGTCCTCTCCTAAATCTTAGGTAATAAATTATTAAGTGATACCTAAACGTATCCCCGCTTTTGATGCATTTATAAGATTATCTTATATTTGTACATATCTGGCTGTCAAAGTAAAAATCATTTTGCTTTTTTAGGGCAAGGATTTCTGAAACTCTCATTAAACTGCAATCAAAACAAGGGTGAAAAATCATGAAGTACGGTTTTTTTGATGATAAAAACAAAGAGTATGTAATTACAAATGTTAAAACTCCGTATCCATGGATCAACTACCTGGGAACCAGCGATTTCTTCTCAATCATTTCAAATACAGCGGGCGGATATAGTTTTTATAAAGACGCTCTCTTAAGAAGAATCACGCGGTACAGGTATAATAACGTTCCTACCGATGACGGCGGCAAGTATTTTTATATTAATGACAACGGCGATGTGTGGTCGCCAGGATGGAAACCAGTTAAAGCAGATATAGAAGATTATTCATGCCGCCACGGATTAGGTTACACGATAATTAAAGGGAAAAGAAATTCGGTAGAAACTGAGGTACTTTACTTCGTGCCGGTAGATACTCACGCAGAAGTTCAAAAAGTTAAGCTGAAAAATAATAGCAGCAAACCTAAATCCTTAAAATTATTTTCCTTTGTTGAATTCTGTTTGTGGAATGCACTCGACGATCAAACAAACTTCCAGCGTAATTATTCAATTGGTGAAGTTGAGGTAAAAGACTCTGTTATTTATCACAAAACAGAATATAAGGAGAGAAGAAATCATTACTCATTTTATTCTGTTAATTCAAAAGTCAGCGGGTTTGATAC
>JBJKPP010000144.1:0-3432 GCA_046706145.1 Ignavibacteriaceae bacterium
ATTACTCCGCATATTGGAAACATAAATCTTTATAAAACTAGCGGTCATTATCCTTATTATAAAGACAGCCAATTTCCTCCGCTTGTTCTTGAAGACGGTAAGGAAGAATATCTTCTCAAGCCTATGAATTGTCCTCATCATTTTCAGATCTATCTTTCTAAGCCAAGGAGTTATAGAGATCTTCCAATCAGGTACGCTGAATTTGGAACTGTTTACCGCTACGAACAATCTGGAGAATTAAATGGATTAACGAGAGTCAGATCTTTTGCTGTAGATGACTCGCACATGTTTGTTCGGGAAGATCAATTAAAAGATGAAGTTTGTGATGTAATTGATTTGATTCAGAAAGTCTTTTCCCAAATGGGTTTTAAAGATTTTGAAACACAGCTTTCTTTTAGAGATGAGAATGTGGAAAAATATGGCGGGGATATTAAACTATGGGAAAGAGCACAGCAAGAACTCAAAGAAGCTGCGGACCAGATGAATCTTAACTATCATGTTGAAGAAGGTGAAGCGGCATTTTATGGTCCCAAAATAGACTTTATGGTAAAGGATGTACTTGGACGAAAATGGCAGCTCGGAACGGTGCAAATTGACTATGTAATGCCTGAAAGATTTAATCTTGAATATACCGGCAGTGATGGACAGAAGCATAGGCCAGTTGTAATTCATCGCGCTCCTTTTGGGTCTTTGGAGAGGTTTATTGGGGTTTTAATTGAACATTACGGTGGGGAATTTCCACTTTGGCTGGCCCCGACACAAGTGGTTATTATACCGGTTTCTCAAAATTTTGCAGATTATGCGCAGAATATTTACAAAGAGCTGAAAGAAGAAAATATTCGTGTTGAATTTGATGAAAGAAATGAAAAGATAGGTTACAAGATTAGAGATTGGGAAACAAAGAAGGCTCCTTATATGCTAATTATTGGAGAGCGGGAGAAATCTTCGGGAAATGTTTCGGTTAGGCAGCACAAAAAGGGTGACACAGGAAGTTTGTCTTTGAAGGAATTTATTCATAAAATTAAGAATGAAATAAGTAATAAGGAAATACAAACAACTTAGGAGGTCTAAATCGCTGATAAAAATGTTAGGGTGAACGAAGATATTAGAGCACCCAAAGTCAGAGTAATCGACATAGACGGTTCACAATTAGGAGTTTTTACTGTCAGAGAGGCAATGAGGTTTGCCACTGAAAGAAACCTGGATTTAGTTGAAATTGCTCCTCAGGCTCAGCCTCCTGTCTGTAAGATTATCGATTACGGAAAGTTCAGATATGAACAACAAAAAAAGGAAAAGATTCAGAGAAAGCATCAACAAATATCTACATTAAAGGAAATTCGTCTGCACCCAAACACGGATGTACATGATTTCGAGTTTAAGGCTAAGCATGCGATTAACTTTTTGGAGGAAGGTAACAAAGTCAAAGTTGTCGTGATTTTTAAGGGACGCGAGATGGCTTATACTGAACAAGGTGAAGAACTTATCAACAGATTTATAGAAAAAACGGATGATGTAGCTCGTGTTGAAACTGAAACAAAAATGGAAGGTAGAAACATGAGTGTGATCTTAGCTCCGGATAAATCGAAGAAAAAAAATAAATAAAGGATCACTTAAATGCCCAAAATGAAAAGTAACAAAGGTGCGAAAAAAACTTTTAAGAAGACCGCATCAGGAAATTTTAAGAGAAAGAAAGCTTTTAAGAGCCACATCTTGACGTCAAAATCAAGAAAAAGAAAAAGAGGTTTGAGAAAAGCGACTCTTGTTTCAGATGCAGATTCTAAAAGAGTTGCACGTATGGTTTTATAAAAAAGAAGGAATAAAAAATGCCACTTTCAAGAAACAAAGCAGCCTCACACCGTAGAAGGAAAAAGATACTCGACCAGGCAAAAGGTTATTGGGGCGCCAGAAGCAAAGTCTATACAGTTGCAAAAAACCATGTTGAAAAAGGTTTAGTACATGCTTATAGAGACAGAAAACTGAAGAAAAGGGAATTTAGACGTTTGTGGATTGTAAGGATAAATGCTGCTGCACGGTTAAATGGAACCACCTATTCTAAGCTGATTCATGCTTTGAATCAAAAAGGAGTAGTTATTAACAGGAAAATCCTTGCAAATCTTGCTGCCGAAAATCCAAAAGTATTTGCTGATATAGTTGGTTTTTCTGCTAATTAATTTTTTTAACCCTCTTTATAGAAATATTATTATATAATTCTAAAGAGGGTTTTGTCTTTCCCGGCCTTAGCCGGATCAGATTCAGACTAATTAATTCCCCAAACTGAAAATGCTTGAAGAAAGAATTACTAAAGTTAGAAAAGCTTTTTCCTCAGAACTTTCTAACGCAACAGATCAAAATAAACTTGAGGAATTCAGGGTTAAGTTCTTAAGCAGAAATGGCTTAGTTTCCCAACTTTTTGATGAACTTAAAAATGTCTCTAAGGAAGATAAACCCACCTTAGGCAAGAAACTCAATGAACTTAGGAATGAAATATATCATAGCTATGATTCCGCTAAAGAAAAGTTTACTCAAAAAATATCTTCTAGTGAAACAATAGACCTAAGTCTTCCGGGCTATGCACGTCCTTTAGGACATAGACATATTCTTACACAAACTTTGGACGAGATAAAGCAAATCTTTAAGAAAATGGGCTTCTCTGTTTTTGAGGGGCCGGAAATAGAGTCCGACTATTATAATTTTGAAGCGTTAAACTTTCCACCGGACCATCCCGCCAGGGACATGCAGGATACATTTTTTTTAAGCGAGAACTTTTTGCTAAGAACTCACACATCACCAGTTCAAATTCGGATTATGGAAAAAAGTAAACCCCCGATTAGAGCAATTATGCCTGGGAGAGTTTATAGAAACGAAGCCGTCAGTTCAAGAAGCTACTGTATGTTTCATCAAGTTGAAGGATTATTCGTGGATAAGAATGTTTCTTTTAGCGAATTGAAAGGAACATTGGTCTCTTTCGCAAAACAATTCTATGGTGAAGATATAAAATTCAGATTTCGCCCAAGCTTTTTCCCATTTACTGAACCTAGTGCAGAAATGGATATTACTTGCTTTATTTGCAGAGGAAAAGGCTGCAAGGTTTGTAAAAAAACAGGGTGGCTGGAGATTCTTGGCTGTGGTATGGTTGACCCTAATGTTTTCGGTTGCGTAAACATTGATCCGGAAAAATATTCTGGATATGCTTTTGGAATGGGCATAGAAAGAATTGGTTTGCTTAAGTATGGCATCGATGATATAAGAATCTACTTTGATAACGATTTACGGTTTCTCAAACAATTTTAGCGGAGACTAGATTTGAAAATTTCTCTTAACTGGCTTAAAGATTATGTAGATTTAAGTGGAATTTCTGTAGAGGATATTACAGACAGACTCACTATGTCAGGCTTGGAAGTTGAAGATGTTGTTGATCAAAATAAAATTTAT
>JBJKPP010000145.1:0-1161 GCA_046706145.1 Ignavibacteriaceae bacterium
TCCAATTGAGATGATAAAAAAAGATGCGACAACCGAGTTCATATTGATCCATCTGGTAAGCCACTTAAATTATCACCTCGGACAGATAAACTATCATCGCAGGTTAGTCGAATAATTTAGGTTAAACGACTTCATATCTCAATCTTTGCACTTCCCTTGCGTACTTCGCGGTCTTATTTCTCCATTATTTTACAAACTAAACACAGCTTGTACACTGTTTTGATTTCTTCTCTCCTTACCTTAATTTTGAACGTTTCTACACAAAAACAAAAACGAAAGCAATGCAAAACTCCGCAAGGAAATTTTTCTCTTTTCTCCTGTTTATTTCACTTTTTACTGTAACCGAATTTGCTAGAAACCCTCAGATTGAATATACACTCTCAATGCCTAAACCTTATACACATTACTTCGAAGTTAAAATTGAAATTAATAATTGGACAAAAGATTCTATAGACTTAAAATTGCCGGTATGGACTCCGGGTTCATATCTTATTAGAGATTATCCTAAAGATGTTGATAGTTTCAGTGCAAAAAGCATAAATGGAAACAAGCTAAAATTTCAAAAAGAAGACAAAAATACCTGGAGAATTTTTAACGGAAGCGAGAAAAATCTTATTATAAATTATGAAGTTTATTCTTTTGATTATTCTTTGAGAACGGACTTCTTAAACTCCTACCAGGGCTATGTAATCGGAGCAAATACATTTATGTATATAGAAGAATTCAAGAATTTACCGCTTACCTTAACTGTTCTTCCATACAAAGATTGGAAAGTTATAAGCACTGGATTAGAAAACTTTGCAAATAATAAATTGAAATTCAAAACTCCTAATTACGATATTTTGGCAGACTGCCCTATACAAATTGGAAACCAAAAAGTATTTCATTTCTCTGCTGCTGGAGTTGATTACCAGGTAGCGATGATTGGAAAAGGAAATTATGATATCGATACGTTACTTCATGACTTAAAGAAAATCGTTGAAAAGGAAACCGCCGTCTTTGGAGAAAATCCTAATAAAAAATATGTTTTTCTTATCCACAATACAGAAAATGGTGGAGGCGGCCTGGAACATTTAAACTCCACTACCCTGCAAGTAAATAGATTCATCTACAAACCCGAATCGAGCTATCTTAGTTTTTTAGGACTAGCGGCACACGAAC
>JBJKPP010000146.1:0-12089 GCA_046706145.1 Ignavibacteriaceae bacterium
TGTATCTTCCGCTTCTCGGATTAAAAAAGATAATTTTGTTCATCTCGGCTAAATTTAGTTCTATTTATTTAAAATAGTACTAATATTGTTCAATAAAAGGACAAATAGGAGTTCTTTCGGTTTTTACCCTCATAGCTTTGTTAATTAATTGAAATTTTAATATTAACTTATATTATAAAACTTTAGACATAAGAATGTGCAAATAAAGAAACTCGCATACAATTTATTCCATCACACACCCAAACCGATGGACCCAGAAAGGGCCTATGACCTTTGGGCAAAAGAATATGACTCTGAAGAAGATAACTTGGTTTTCTTCTTCGAAAATGAAATTCTTAATAACTTGTTAGAGAAAATTAACTTAAACGGCACGACTATTCTTGATTACGGATGTGGTACTGGAAGAAACTGGGTAAGACTTCTAACATATAGTCCAAAAGAAATCGTTGGCTGTGATGTGTCTAAAGTAATGTTAGAACGACTCAAAAAAAAATTTCCAGATGCACAAACTTATTATTTAAGAAAAGATAAGTTTCCACCGATTTCTCCACGGTCCATGGATGTTATTTTTTCAACTTTGGTGATAGCGCAAATCGCAAATCTCAAAGAAATATTTTCTTATTGGGATAAACTTCTTAAACCAAACGGTAAAATTATTATAACTGACCTTCATCCAAAAATTTTAGCAGCAGGCGGAAAAAGAACTTTTAAGGTAAATGGAAAAGAATATGAAATTAAAAATTACGAACATGGTCTCGAAGAAATCGAAAAAATATTCTCAACATTAGAGCTAAAAATCACAGAGACCCAAGAAAGATACATAAATGAAAATGTTATCGACTTCTACAAGCGGAAAAAGGCATTGCATATCTTTCAAAGATTCAAAGGACTTCCATTAGTTTACGGCATGTTGATAGAAAAAGTTAGTGAAAAAGAGAGAAAATGATACTAAGAAATCTGGTAACTCCAGACAACCAGGACAATGTTTGGGTTAAAATTGAAGGAAATAAGATAAGTGACCTGGGAACTGGAGATAGTCCAAGCAAACAGATAGAAAACAACGTTATAGAATTTGAAAATGCCATTGTTTTCCCCGGATTAATCAATTCACATGACCACCTTGAATTTAATCTTTTTCCAAAACTTGGTAATAAAAAATATAGAGACTATGTAGAATGGGGAGAAGACATACACAAAGTAAACAAAAACATTATAGAAGAAATAAAACAAATTCCAGAAAATATTAGAACCGAGTACGGAATATATAAGAACTTATTGAACGGAGTAACAACGGTAATTCACCACGGAGGAAAAGGAAATATCAACCGTCAATTAATTGACGTTTTTACAAATTACAATTATCTGCACTCTACAAAACTTGAAAAATATTGGAGGCTGAAGTTAAACCTAAAACTGAACCAACTTCCATTTCTTATTCACATAGGCGAAGGAACAAACAAAGAATCAGAGGCTGAAATAGATAACTTGATTCGTTGGAACTTGTTTAAGAAAGAATTGATTGGAATACATGGAATAATGATGAATGAAAAACAAGCCGTAAATTTCAAAGCTCTAATTTGGTGTCCCGTTTCAAATGATTTCTTATATGGTGAGCAGCCTGCCATTGAAAAAATTAAGAGTAAAACCACAATATTGTTCGGTACAGATTCAAATGTGAGTGCCGATTGGAATCTGTGGCATCATCTACGATTTGCAAAGAACCTGAGAAAATTGAGCGAAAAAGAATTATTTGAAACCCTAACATCCATGGCAGCTAAGGTGTGGAAGTTAAAAGATAAAGGTTTCATAGCAAAAAGATTTCGGGCTGACATTGTGATTGCAAGAAGTAAAGACAAATACGATTTTCTTCATACTTTCTATGAAACGAATCATGAAGATATTTTAATGATAATTAAAGATGGAAAAGTTGTTCTTTTCGATTCTTCAATGAAAAACCAACTTACAGGAACAAGTATAGATTTTACAGAATATTCCGAAATCAAAATCAATAAGAACAACAAGTTTGTTAAGGGTAGAATTGATGAGTTGTGTAAAAAGATAAAATCTTATAGTTCGAATGTCTCTTTTCCTTTTGAATATTAAAGTTTGCTTTGTGATTTTTAGTTTATTTTGTATTGTTGAAATTTTTTCAACCTCACCCATTCTACTCTTTACCAGAAACTGTGCAAAAGACTCAAAGATGTCATTCCGGACTCGATCCGGAATCTCTCAATTGATTCAAATTCGCTACTATGAGATGCTGAAACAAGTTCAACATGACAATTTTCGCACAGTCTCCTTACTAGGTAGAGAGCAACGGAATAGATAACTGGTTATACAAATCACCGTAAGATTCAACAGTTTTTGAAATGGGGAATAAGTTTTGTGGTGTGAAATCCTTTCCGTTCAATAGCAAATTTTTAACTGCTTCATAAAAATCTTCATCTTTTTCTGCAATAAACATTTTATTAGTTTTTAGAACACAGCCAACTTTTCTGCTTACAATATAGCAGCCAGCCGCCAATGCTTCGGTCATTACATAACCGAAAGATTCATAATTTGAAGTATGAAGAAGAATTTTACTATTCATCATATAAGACAAGACATCTTCGCGGGGAATTTGTCCAACTAACTTTAGATTCTCTGCAAGATGAAAATCATCAATTAGATTTTGAAGTTCTCTTCTTAAATTTCCTTCACCAATTATAATACAATTAATTTGGGGAAATTCATTTTTCAATTCATTTATTATTCTTACAAATTGTTCAAAATTCTTGACCTTAATTAATGACCCAACACCCAAAACATCTATCGTGCGAGAATTATTATCAACTGGAAATCGCTTAATTCCCCAAGGAATTATTCTATTAACTTCTAACCCAGTGGAATTTTTAAAATACCCTGCTTGAAATTCTGAAACTGCAATTTTAGTTATGTTTTTTGAGGGAAGAATTTTCAAGTATTTGTTTTCAGGTTTTGCATCCTGGCCCATCATCGTATTTAAGTGTTTAACTTTCAACAGACCTGCTATTATGTGGGCGACTAAAGCTGTTTCATTTAGCCAAAAACTGTGTACTATATTTACTCTACGACTACGATTAATCTTTAAAGAAAACCAAATTGCCTTCAACCAGTATATGCTTCTGAATGGTTGTTTCTTATTTTTCCCAGCACAGGGATAAACATTTATACTTTTCCAATTATACTTTTCTTTTGAAAAAGGATAGTGAATACTAATCACAGAGACTTCAATATCTGGTATTTTTTGAAGTAGGCTATCAAAATATTCCTGCATTGGTGGGATACAATCCGTGTCTTTTTCGTCCTTAGGAAATCCAGGGGTTATGACCAGAACATGCATAATTAAAATTTATTTCGGTCTATATTCAAAAGTAACTATAAAGTGGTCTGCCCACCGGTTAAATGGAAAAACGTGGGAAAGTTTTTTATCAAGTCCGGTTAGTTTTCTATATAATTTTGGATACCGTTTTGGAAAATTTATCATGTAAGGAGGCGGACTTATAAAAGCAAGTCCTTGTGCTTCAATCAATTTAAAATCTTGCCCCAAAGCTTTCACAACATTATTAATAGAATGATAAAAAGTTTCAAATTCTACTCCCTCGATGTTTGCAATTACTCCTTCTTTATGTAATCTTCTTGCTGCAGTGTTGAATTTACCTCTGAATACTAATGCTATCTCCCAAAGGCAAACCGGCGGCATGATAACAAGAGTAACTTTACCTTTTGAATTCAGAACATTTCTAAAATGTTTAGTAACTGTACTCAAATTGCTCACGCAGTTTAATCCACCAAAATTGGAAAATATATAATCAAAAGGGCCACTCTGAATTTTATCAAGTTCTGTAAACGAAAGCAGTTCAAAAGAAATTGCATCTTTTAAATTAAGCTTCTCTACTTTTAATCTTAACTTCTCGAGCATTCCTTCTGAAATATCAATTGCGTGAACATTGAAACCGTTTTGTGCTAAAAACACAGCATCCAAACCTGTCCCAGCATTTAGTTCCAGAATATTGTCACCTTTCTTTAAGTGGCGGAGAAAGTGCTCTCTTGTAACAGAACGCATCCATTTTAGAATATCATTCCGTTCTTCATATTCATCAAAAATTTTTGACTGAAGTGAGAACGCTTTTTTAACGGATTCTAAATTTTGAGTCTCCAGCAAGTTTTCTCTTTGACTGTTTTTAATAATATGGGTAAAACTATTTTATGTTAAAGTAATCTGAACGGACTGACTTAGCTAATACTGAGGGGCTCTAAGCCATAGTTTTTATTTCTAAGGTAATATAAAGGAAAATAAAATTGATTAAAATTTTTTTTGTGCTTAATTCTATTTGAGCTATAATAACCTTAGGCAAGAATCACACGGATGAATTTATAACACGAAGTTAGAATTTGTTTTTAAGCGGTCAATATTTACTGCATGGCACTCTTTGTCCCTTGCATGGTTAACACTATAAAAATAAGTTAAAAAACAATTTTTCATAAAGGAGGAAATTAGATGAAACTGGAGAGACGGGAATTTTTTATTACCCTAACAAGAAGATTATCCTTACTGGCATTCCCTGGTTTATTAGCTTCTTTCTTAGAGAGCTGTTCGAGCAATAATAATCCCGTAAGCGCTAGCTCCGGTACATCTTCACTGACAACGATAAATGGCAGTTATCAGAACGGGACAGTTAGCATTCCGGTCAGTTCATCTTCTCCTCTTGCTGCAAGTGGCAGTGCTGCACAAATAAAATCCTCCAATGGGTACTTACTTGTTGACCGGCAATCAAATAATACATTTAATGCAATGTCAGCGATCTGCACACACCAGGGTTGTCTTATCGGGTTATTTGATTCAAGCAAAAACCAATTTGTTTGTGGATGTCACGGCTCTAGATTCAGCGCTACAGGTTCAGTTGTACAGGGACCAGCAGGTTCTCCTCTACCAACCTATAAAACAAATTTTGCGAATAACCAGCTTAATATTCAAGTAGGATAAATAGAATTATCAACTAAGTAATTCTCTTGTATTTCAAACAAATTTTTTAATGTGAATCAACCTAATTTAGTTCGCTCGTCATTCTTGGACTAAGCTATTTGGTAGCTGGAACTTATTGTAAAGGGGGATAATTTCAAATGGGACGAGGGGGACTATCAGAATACTTAAACCTAAATCAATAAATTATAAAAAATAAAATGGAAAGGGCACTTTATAGAGTCACTTTCAATATTATGAATTGTAGTTTTTCTTGTCTAATATTTAAAGTGAATATAGACACTTTATAAATTCATTAAAAAAGTTATCTTGATGAATTCGAAAAAAGGTCACGGTTTCATTCTTAAGAAAGGGGCTTCTGAAACATTTCTATACCTGTTGATGCTTGTAATTCTTATTGCCGTTTTGATTATTACGCGCTTCAATGGATTGTATGGTCAAGATGCCTTCGAGTACGCTAGATACACAAATAGACTTAGCATATTTTTGCACAAGGGAACAGATCCCGGAAAATTTTATTGGCCAGTTGGATATCCACTCATTTCTTCGATAGTGAATTTGGTCTTAAACAATTATGTGCTTTCGTTACAGGTAGTGTCGATGGTATCGTTTGTACTGTCTGCTCTCTATTTGAATAGATTGTTGCACTTAATTAATGGCAATGAGCGAAAAGACACGATTTATTTCGTTCTCATCTTCTTTTTTTTCTCCCCGTACATGTTTCGATCGGCTTTCCTGGTTATGTCAGAATCGTTATCTGTATTGTGCCTAACGGGGGCTTTTTATCATGTTTTCAGTTATGCCAAAAGCAAACACTTAAAGGATTTTTCTCTTGCAACATTGTTCATTTTGTTTTCAATCATCACGAGGTATGCTGATTTTGTTATTGTTCTTATCCCATCGATTTATCTGCTTGTATTATTCATTAAAAATTTTAATTATAAAGGCTTACTTATTGGGTCGGCAATTTTAGCACTAACCGTACTACCTCACATAATTATTTATCAAAGCAGGGCGATGAATTTCCTTGGACACGAGTGGCTTAGAGAATGGTCGTTTAATAATTATTTTTTGCATTCATTTCATACTGCGGACGGCTATGAGACTTACCCGATATTCAACTTTCTGTACCCACTCTTAAGTTTTGTACATCCGGCATTTATTATTTGTGGACTATTGTTCCTTGTTTGTTTGAGGAAAAAATACTTTGATAATCCTTTTTATATAATAGTAATTTCCTCTCTGTTGCTGTATTTCTTGTTTTTATCAGGCATTCCTTACCAAAATCTTCGTTTCCTGATCCCATCATTCCCGCTGGTTCTTTTGTTGCTTTTCTCTGGATTTTGCTGGCTAAAAAATAACTTGATTAAAAATAAATTTTCAACATGTTTACTTGTTTTGTTAATTGGTGTACAATGTGCGCTAATCTATAAATACTCGATAGGCATTTATAACTTGAATACGTTCCAAAAAAGAGTTGCAACCAAAGTGGTCACGCTTGATACAAGCAAGACCATATACACATTTTATCTCGTAAGCTCATTGAAATACTACGGGGTTAAAAACAATATTGTCAATTTATATGATGGTAAAATAAAGGCAGTACCGCCTGGTTCGTATGTTCTGTTTGATGAAAACGAATTCAAGAAACAATGGAAAAACAAACTTCCGATGATCAATTGGGAATTCATTAAGTCTAATTATAAGCTTAAAGTAATTTATAAATTTCCCGATATGTTACAGCAGAATGGCTGGGCTCTTTACCAGACTGTGAAATGATTGATTACAAGAGGTTAGACAGTGTTGCTTATTCTGAAATCATTTCATTATTATTATCCAGGGGAAAGGAACTCCACTAAATTTATTTAAAAACTTTGCCTTTTTGTGGAAGCTATATAACCAAGAATTCATTATTCGATATTTAAATTCCTTTAGATCACTCCATGTGTGATGAAAGTAACTCTTGGCCATATTAGGGAACCCGAGATTGGAATAATAGTTCTCTGTTCTTTTTTTGGCAGCTTCAACTTCATTCGTATTATAGAACTTACTGTCAATAATGTGTAATTCTCCGTTTGGCTTAAGAAATCGAAAAGCAGCTTGTATTAAATTATGAAGGTTGTTAAAATATTGAATTGAAGATGCAAAGATTATAATATCAAAAATTTCCGCAGGGAATATGTCTTCAAAAATATTTCCGTAAGCAAACTTTAATTTTTTATTATTACCAAAAACTCTGGCAGCTTGTTTTAGTTCTTCCTGGTTTAAATCGAGACCAACTACTTTGCAATCTGCTTTACTTGCTATTCCATTTGATAACCACCCGTTTCCACATCCTACTTCCAAAATGGTTTGATAATTTTTCCTCCTGATATACCGTAATAATTTATCAAAAGATCTCTTCCTTATAGCCCATTCTTGAGTAAGAGGGTGACTGCTTTCAACCAAAGGGAGATATTTCACTATAGAATCCGGATAAAGTCGTCCTTCCCTTTCCCTCACTGAGACGTATTCCTTTTCGTCAAAGCTTTCTAGAGTTACTGCCGAAAGATAATAAACACCGTCTATTTTATCCGAAGCATTAAGATCCAGCATATGACTTGTTCTTTTTATAAAGTAATTTAGAAAAAATTAATTTTAACAAACTTATAACTTAAAAAAGTTATTACGTACTAATAAGATAGGAAAGACATCCATATAATTTGGGTAAAGACGAAGTCTAGAATGATGACGACTAAAGAAGACATTACAACTGCATTAATTGTGCTTTTTCCAAGACCGCTTGTTCCTCCCTTAGTTGTATATCCATAATAACAGGTAATAGTAGAAATGAAAAATCCGAAAAATACAGGTTTCAAATAGCCTACTATTATATCCTTCATTCCCAAGGCAGTAATAGCTGAAGTCCAAAAGAAAGATATATCGACATGCATTGAGATATTGGTTGCGTACATACCTCCAATAATGCCTACAAGGTCTGCAACGAGTGTTAAAGGTAAAAACATAATAACAGCCGCGATGGTTTTGGGTACCATCAACTTTTCAATCGGGTTTATACCAAAGGCTCTTAGAGCATCAATCTGCTCACTTAACTGCATCCCTCCAATTTCGGAGGCATTTCTTGCACCTGTCCTAGCTGCAAGTAAAAGTCCGGTAATAACCGGACCTAATTCTCTAACCATGCCTAATGAAACACTTCTTCCAACAAGAGATTCTGCACCAAATGAAGCTAATTGATGTCCTGTTTCTACTGCTAAAATTATTCCCTCAAAAAGCCCAGCTGCTAATACCAGTTTAAAAGCACTAGCGCCAACCCAGTACATCTCATTTAACGTCTCCTTGCGATATTTAAAACATGACGGAAAACCTTTGATAATTTGGAAGAGAAGGAGTGTGTAATCTTGCAGTTTTTGGATACTTAACAGAAATTTCTTTAGCATGTGTAAATTTGAACAGGTAAAGAAAAAATTTATCAAAAATCAAAAACATAAGTTGTGAGCGCTAATTATATTAATTCTTTTTTGCCCTGCTTTAGGTATAGACATGCGCTGCGACACGTTTTTATATGAAATTTTATACATATTGATAAAATACAGTTTAGTCATTATTTACAAATCCGTTCTGGATGTACAGAAGAAGGAAGGGTTAGGGACCTATTCATTCTTGCCTACCCGCAGGCTTTAATTAAGTCCCAAATTATAATATATTTAACAGTGCTGTTTGTATATTTACATTAAGGGTTTAAGTCTTAAATTATGACTGTTGAAGAATTTAAAAAACAATTTGGGATAGTTAGTAAGTCTAAGGAAATAAATGACTTAGTAGATATTTCTATGCAGGTTGCAAAATCCGATATTTCGGTTTTGATATACGGAGAAAGCGGCGTAGGCAAAGAAATTTTTGCAAGAGCAATTCATGGTTACAGCAGCAGGGCAGACAAGCAATTAGTTAGCGTAAACTGTGGGGCAATACCAGAAGGAATACTTGAAAGTGAGTTGTTTGGTCATAAGAGAGGTTCATTTACAGGCGCGGTAGAAACAAGAAAAGGTTATTTTGAAATTGCGGACGGCGGCACCTTATTCTTAGATGAAATTGCCGAAATGCCTCTGACTACACAGGTAAAACTTCTTCGCGCAATAGAGACAAAAGAATTCATGAAAATTGGCGCTGAAACAGTGACTAAAGTTGATGTGAGAATAATTGCTGCTACAAATAAAGATTTGCAGGTTGAAGTCGATTCAAAGAGGTTTAGAAAGGATCTGTATTTTAGATTAAAGGCTGTCAGTTTGAGTATCCCGCCTTTGCGCAGTAGAAAAGAAGATATAGATGAATTGGTTAATTATTTTGTAACTCAATATTGTGCACTTAATAATATTAACATTCCACAAATCTCACATGAAGCAATAGATTTGTTGAGAGATTATAAATGGCCGGGAAATATAAGAGAGTTGAAAAACACTGTTGAGTCGGCAATTGCCTTAAATAGAGGCAAGAAAATTGATTCTTCAGCATTTTCTTTATTATTAAAAGATGATTCGGAAAATCAAATTTCCAAGAATTTACCCGTATATTTAAAAAAATCTCCTGAAGAAGTTGATAGGGAAATTTTTTATAGAGCTTTGTTTGAAATAAAAAAAGACCTAATTGATATAAAGGACATGATTTATCAGAATCAGAATGAGTCCAATGTAAAGCAAAATCATCGCAATCCTGATGAAATAATTCCTATGAATGAAGTAGAGAAATTAGCAATCCAGAATGCTTTAGAGGCTACACGCGGTAATAAAAGAAAAGCAGCTCAACTCCTGAACATAAGTCAAAGGACTTTGTATAGGAAAATAAAGGATTACGGCATTTTAGATTAGCAGATATTGGAATCGGTTTGAAAGAATTTTTTGAAAAATATAGAGAAATTAGAAAATTGTGATAAACAGCGGCAGAAATATAAAAGCAACTATTATCTTCTTGTTTATCATTTCAATACTTGGTAATTTTGAGGGCTGTGGAGTTTATTCTTTTACTGGTTCGTCTGTTCCGTCACACTTAAAAACCATCGCAATACCCATTGCTGATGATAAGAGTGGCTCAGGGGAACCGGGTTTGAGGGAAAATCTAACAAATAGTTTAATACAAGATTTTATTGATGATAATTCTTTGCAAGTATCCAATAAGACAAATGCCAACTCTTTACTTGAATGCACAATTACTTCGCTTACAGACGCCCCCAGTATCGTTTCTGCAGGAGAACAAGTAACTAGTAGAGTGATAACAATAAACGTAAGCGCCGTGTACAAAGATTTAGTCAAACATAAAACTGTTTTCGAAAAAACCTTCTCTGAATCCAGTAATTATCCCACAAGTGCAAATACAACAGATAGAACGAATGCAATAAATAATGCTATAAGTAAGATTTCGCAAGATATTTTGCTTGATGTTGTATCCGGCTGGTAAAATTAATTGAGGTAAAAATGGACCAAATAGTATTAATAGGTTATTTTGTCTCTTTACTTGTTCTCTTCGTATTCGGCTGTCATGGTTTTGTAATGTTGTATTATTACAGAAAATACAAGAACGTAAAGAATGTTCCTCTTGATAATGTAAAATGCGATGCCATGGTTACAATTCAGCTTCCGCTGTATAATGAGATGTACGTAGTCGATAGACTTTTGAATTCAATTTGTAAAATTGATTATCCAAAAGATAAAATGGAAATTCAAGTTTTAGACGATTCCACTGACGAAACTGTGGGTTTGGTTAAAAAACTTGTGGAAGAGAAACGAAAACTCGGTTTTAATATTTCTCATATAAGAAGAGGATCTAGAAAAGGATTTAAAGCTGGGGCATTGAAAGAAGGACTAAAAATTGCAAATGGCGAATATGTTGCAATTTTCGATGCTGACTTTGTACCAAGACGCGATTTCTTGAAAAAAACTTTAGCCTTTTTCAGCGATGAAAATGTCGGAATGGTTCAAACAAGATGGGAACATCTAAATGGAACTTACTCTATGCTGACCAGGGCTCAGGCAATGGCGCTTGACGGCCATTTTGTTATTGAACAGACTGTGAGAAACAAAGCCGGGTTCTTCATAAACTTTAATGGTACTGGTGGTATTTGGAAAAGAAAATGTATTTTAGAATCGGGCAACTGGCAGGAAGATACCTTAACTGAAGACTTGGATTTAAGCTATAGAGCGCAGTTAAACGGCTGGAAATTTGTTTTCTTAAAAGATTACACATCACCTGCTGAACTTCCTTCCGAAATAAATGCTTTGAAGAATCAGCAATTTAGATGGACAAAAGGCGCAATTGAAACTGCAAAGAAAATACTTCCCTTGGTTTGGAAATCCAATGTCCCGTTGAGAGTAAAATTTCAATCAACTTTTCACTTGACAAATAATTTAGTATTTCCTTTCATACTTTTAGCCGCCATTCTAAATGTGCCGCTTATTTTTATAAAGAACAGCGGTTCGCATGAAGTTTATTTTGCAATTCTTTCATTATTCGTTTTGGCTTTTATTGGTTCTTTCTTATTTTACCTTTTTTCTCAGAAAGATGTTAGAGCAGATTGGAGAAAAAAAATTGTACTATTTCCGCTGTTCATGGCTGGCAGTATGGGATTTTCTGTTAATAATTCTAGGGCAGTGATAGAAGGATTACTCAATAGGAAAAGTGAATTTGTAAGAACCCCAAAATACAAAGTGGTATCAGAAAAAGATACATGGGTTGGCAAGAGATACTTTAGCAAAAAAATTGAGTTTTCTGTTATCGTAGAATTACTAATGGCAATTTATTGTTTGCTGGGGGTTGTCTCTTCACTTTATTTTGCCGAAATTGCTGCATTGCCATTCCAGATTCTATTCTTTCTCGGATTTTCTTTGGTGTCAGTAACTTCGATTAAGAATGCATTAATAAAAAATTAAAATAATGGTGCTATGGAAAAGCTCGATAAAATTGTGGAGAGAATTTATTCTGAGGACAATCTTTCTCCACTGTTTGTAAGCAAGGCAGATTTAGAAATACGAAGAGGAAATGAAAATAAGGCGATCGAAATACTTCTAGAGGGAACTTCTCATTATCCAAACTACGC
>JBJKPP010000147.1:0-3889 GCA_046706145.1 Ignavibacteriaceae bacterium
AACATCTTCAGGTGCGAATGTTATTGCTGCCATTCAAACTGCCAAAGAGCTGGGTCCGGAATAAAAAATAGTTAAGTTAATGGTAGATTCAGGCATGAAATATTTAAGTACTGATGTTTACAAAAAATAGAAACTTACACTGGCAATTAACTTTTTTGATTTTCTTTTGGAATTTCATTTTTCTCACCGGCCTTCTGAAGTACAGGAATCGACGGTGCGGGTCTGCTCAAAGCGTACTCAACAATTTTAGCCAGTGTCTTACCAAATGAAAGACCGAACTTTTCGGCCGACTCCATAAAAGAAACACCTTCAGTCAAATCGGGATTAGGATTAACCTCAAGGACAAATACTTTATTATCCTTTGTTAATCTAAGGTCAAGACGGGCATAGTCCGTGCAGCCGGTAACTCTATAAGCATCAAGCACTGCAGCTTTGACTTTCTTCTCGACCCTCTTCGATAACTTAGCCGGACATATAGAGTGAACCCTGTGAAACGATTCTTCCAGTGGATTCCATTTAGCATCATAGCTGATTATATTCGGATGATCGGATGGAAGCTCGGAAAAATCAAATTCAATGATCGGTAATACTTCAGGCGGATCATTGCCAAGCACTGAAACATGAAGTTCCCGCCCCTCTATAAATTCTTCGACGAGAATCGGGGGATCGAACTCAACAAATGTTTTTTTAATTCTTTCATTTAGCTGTTCAAAATCATAAACTACAGAACCTTTATCTACTCCGGAACTGGCATCCTCACGTGAAGGCTTGACTATCATAGGGTAATGTAATCCATGCCTTCTCGGAAACTTTGGCTCCATTAATAGTTTGTACCTTGGAGTTGGAACATTATTGGCCAGCAAAACCTGCTTCGTCAAACCTTTCCTCTGGCACAAAGCAAGAGTAAAAGGCCTGGCACCTGTGAACTTTACCCCGTACAAAGAAAACAGTCCTGCTACTAGGTGTTCAAGACCAGGATCATTTTTATAATATTCAATGAGATTAAAAACAACATCAGGCGGATTGTGGCGAAGCAGATCTATTAATACCTGTATGTCCTCGTTAATATTTAACAGTCTGAGTTTATACCCTTGTTTTTTTAACGCTGCCGAAATTGCTTCATACTCCTCTGTAACGGTGGGAACGTTTATATTATACTCCGGTACAAAATCAAGAGTGGACGGATCCACATCCTTCATTTTTTCATAAATATCTTCTCCGGAATGATTATAAACTACGGCTACAGTAGTTCTCTTTTTTCTGGGCATAATCGTACTGACTCTCAATAATTTTAGTTAAAGTATAACAGCCACCGGAATTTAAATCGTCCCAAAACAATTAAAATTCAATTCTTACTTAAAATAAATGTTAAACTTCAATATTAATTTACAAAAAAGTGAGATTATCTTCCTGAAAGAATTTAGAAATGAATTGCGGGGTGTGAATAAAACTGCAGGAGAATAAAATAACTAAGAGAAATATATTCTGTTATATTCTAATAAAATTTAACTAAATTAATTTTGCATCTTTTGTTTTGCAAACCGCAGGAAAGTGAATACTGATAATAAAATTGAAACTACCAGCAATTTTACATCAAATACTTGGGTTAACAATATTGCTCCCATCAAAAGAATTGCAATAATACCATCAAGTCTATTTTTCATTTTTAGTCCCTTTTGTTAATTATGCAACTTCAAGTTGTAATGGATAAAGTACGCTTTCAGTTTTTGCTTTTGGAGATACTGAGCATTGATCAATTTTAATACCATCTGTTTTAAGATTTATAAAATTAACGAACAGTTTCCCGTTGTAATTATTTTTTATGCTGGCACCGGAATTCAGAAATCGAAGCTTTTTCCTTGCATATTCTTTTTGTTCATGTAAATGACCGTGAAGCACCAAATCTGTGCCTAAAAACTTAAATGCCTCAATTATCCGTTTCTTTTTTCTTAGTTTCATTGTCTGTTTTTCTGTCATCTTCCAGAAACTGGCTATTGATTTTTCCTTAACCTTAATTTTATTGAAATGATGGTGAACAAGCATCAGTTTGTATTTTGCAAGTTTTGAGTAGCTGCGATAGATGTCGCTTAATTCCTGAAATTGTCCGAAGTCAATTTCTCCATTGGATGCAAACGGATTTTTTAATTTTGAATATTTTGCTATTGAATTGAATCCTGCAATCATAACATCATCCAGTATTTTTACGAAGGGAAATACGTTCTTTTCGTTTTTATAAATACAGTTCTTAAATGTTTCTGAAAAATAGTCGCCGAATTCCGTAACCTTTTCTTCATAGTTAACATTTCTGCATTTTTCAGGAAAAGTAAACAGTTCTTCCGGCGTCTGCGGCCCTCCAAAAATATCATGATTGCCTATTACCAGCGACATCCTGTCTGATTCTAATAAGCCAAGTTTTCTGAATAAATTTCTGAGAGTCTCAAGATCCTTTGGATCGGCATTATCTACTAAGTCTCCTGTTATCACAACATGGTCAGTCTTTTCTTGAAGGATATATTTTAAGAGATATTTTATCTCTCTAAGATTTGAATTTTTGAAGAAGGTGTTAAGGTGCAGATCGGATATGTGTGCGATTTTCATATTCTATATTTTTCCTCTTTTGCCCGACAACTTAATTCACGTATATTAAGGAAATATAAAGAATATGTGACCTAATTGTTAAGTCTCTAGACCGTATCCCCTTTCAACATTTAACATTTCTATAATATTTACATAATAATCTCTTAACATTAAAAGGATATTTTTTGCCACAAATCTTAACAATTTAAAAAGCTATGGCCGGCAACAATATCCTGTTTATTTGCGGTTCAATGAACCAGACATCAATGATGCATAAAAAATCTGGCTACTTCCCCGATGATAACTGCTATGTTACCCCTTATTACTCTGATGGCTTTGTCAGGTACTTTGCGGAAAAAGGATTTCTGGACAATACCGTGCTTGGCGGTCAGTTCAGGCTAAAAACAATAGAATACCTTGCAGCGAATAATTTAAACATTGACCTCGATGGCAAAAATTACGATTACGACCTTATTTTTACCTGCAGCGATTTAATTGTTCCGCAAAACATTTATGGCAAAAAAATTGTCCTGGTTCAGGAAGGAATGACAGATCCTGAAAATATTCTTTTTCAAGCCGTTAAAAAACTAAAGCTTCCTGCGTGGGTTGCAGGAACCTCAGCCACTGGTATTTCCAATGCCTATTCGAAGTTTTGCGTTGCTTCTAAGGGATATAAAGAACTATTCATAAAAAAAGGTGCTGATGCCGAAAAGATTGAAGTAACCGGGATCCCTAATTTTGATAATTGCGATAGTTACCTCAAAAATGATTTCCCCCACAGGAATTATGTACTTGTTGCAACTTCGGACTGCCGTGAAACCTACAAATATGAAAACAGGAAAAAGTTTATTCTTCATTGCCTATTATTAGCTAATGGCAGGAAACTAATCTTCAAACTTCATCCTAACGAGAATCACGATAGGGCTGAAACTGAAATTAAAAAATTAGCTCCTGAGGCATTGGTTTATCGTGATGGAAACACTAACCATATGATTGCAAATTGTGAAACTTTAATAACTAAATATTCAAGTGTAGTATTTATTGGGTTGGCACTTGGGAAAGAAGTCTATTCTGCGTTCAGCATTAAAGAGTTAATAAAACTACTCCCCATCCAGAATAATGGACTGTCAGCATTCAACATTGCTTCAGTAGGCAAACGTTTGTTAAAGAATAATATCACTACAAAGCCGGAATATTACAACAATAAATTTTTTGAAGAAGAATTAATTGATAAAAAGAAGCAACCATCATTTGGGATTATTGTGTGAATAATATGCAGGAATCGGTTATACATATTGTCACTGTAATTCAG
>JBJKPP010000148.1:0-12898 GCA_046706145.1 Ignavibacteriaceae bacterium
GGTTTTCCCAATTGGGCAAAAGAAACTTTAAATAAACACCGAAAAGATGAAAGAGAATATGTTTACTCCTTGCAAGAATTTGAAAATGCTAAAACTCATGAAGATTTATGGAATGCTGCGCAAGTTGAATTGGTTACAGTAGGAAAACTTAACGGCTATATGAGAATGTATTGGGCGAAGAAAATTCTTGAATGGAGTCAATCGCCTGAAGAGGCATTAAGAATTGCAATTTATTTAAATGATAAATATGAACTCGATGGCAGAGACCCGAATGGTTATGTGGGTTGTGCGTGGTCTATCGGTGGAGTGCATGATAGAGCGTGGGCAGAGAGATCAGTTTATGGTAAGATTCGATATATGAATAAAAGTGGTTGTACAAAAAAATTCGATATTGAAAAATATATAGTTAAATTTCCCCTAAATTTATTAAAGATAAACAAGCATTGAATATTAGTAAAAATGGAATTGAGGATGTAAGAACCTTACGCTTAATTCTGCGTAAACCATTACAAGAAGATTTAGATACAGTTTTCAGAATTCACAGCGATTCGGCAACACACAAATTTAGCCGAAAAGGACCGCATAAATCTGTGGATGAAAGTAGAGTTTTGCTTAATGAATGGATGGAGCAATGGCAAAAATACGGATATGGTTATTGGAAAATTTCTATTCAGATAGAGCCGGACAAAGTGATAGGCTTTGGCGGAATTACAAATAAAGAACTAGAGGGCGAAGATTTCCCCAATTTATACTATCGTCTAATTCCTGAAGAATGGGGAAAGGGTTATGCTACAGAAATGTCACGTGCAGCAATTGATGTTGCGTTTAACAAACTTGGATTATCCAAAGTTATTGCAATAGTACGACCCGGCAATAAACCTTCAATTCATGTTGTTGAACGGTTGAATATGATTTTAGCAAAGGAGATTATTTATAAAGGAGAACCGGGGATTATTATACATTATTAATAAATAAAAGAAAATCTTCTAAACTTAGATTATTTTGGTGTTGTCTCAAGCAGATTTTGATAAAGAGTTAAAACATTTAACAAGCACATTAACCAGGTCCTCAATTTTAAATGGTTTAACTATATAATCATCCATCCCAATCGAAATATATTTATCATGATCAGTTTTTAAGGCGTTTGCAGTCATAGCAACTATTTGAAGCTGTCTGAATTCATCGGGTTTATTTCTAATCTCGATAGTTGCTTGTGTACCGTCCATTTCAGGCATTTGAATGTCCATAAGAATTACATCATATGATTTTAATTTTAGTGCTTCAAGAACTTCAAATCCATTAAAAGCAACATCAGCTTTGTAACCGATCTTTTCTAAAATCTTCAATGCAACCTTTTGGTTCACCTTATTGTCTTCTGCAAGAAGTATCCTGAGAGGATATTTATGTGCAATTTCACCATCAAATTGTGTGGGCACGGGGTCATACTTTTTAACTATCGAACCGTTTTTCTTGAGTACTGTTATTAATGCATTCTGTAGGTGAGATAATTTAATTGGTTTTGTTAAAGTTGCTTTGAACAGAGCCAAATTGTTTTTCTTATCTTTATAACCATATGATGACAATAATATTAACGGAGGGGTTGCTCCATTGTGAAGTTTTTTAATTTCTTCTGCGAGCATTATTCCATCCATCTCCGGCATATGATAATCCAGGATAGCTACATCAAATGTATTATCTTTAGCAAGTAACTCTAGTGCCTCGGGTCCGGATGCAGTGCTTGTTGGTGTCATTTGCAAGGATTCCATTTGTTGAGTTAATATTTCTCTATTAGTTCCATTATCATCAACAATAAGAATTCTTTTTCCATAGAGTGCAGATAAATCATCGTGCTCTTCTTTTTCAGCAGATAATTGAACCATTATGGTAAAGTGAAAAGATGCCCCCTCTCCCGGAACACCGCTGCTTTCGACCCACATTGATCCACCCATAAGTTCGCTTAACTGTTTGCTAATTGCAAGTCCAAGTCCGGTTCCACCAAATTTTCGGGTTGTCGAAGCATCGACTTGAGAAAAAGATTGAAACAACCTTTTCTGAGATTCTAACGGAATTCCTATTCCTGTATCTTTTACGGAGAAACGAAGTTGATACCCATAGTGATCTTGTAGTTGACCTGATACAGAAACTACAACCTCTCCCTTTTCCGTAAACTTAATTGCGTTACTCAAGAGGTTCACTAGAATTTGACGAAGTCGGGTGACATCGCCAATCACTTTCTTAGATAATCCTTCACCCATTGAATAGGTTAACTCAAGTTTCTTGTCAGCCGCTTTGGATGCAACAACATCTAAGGCCTCCTCAACACAAGTCCTAACGTCAAAAGGTTGCTTCTCCAATTCTATTTTCTGGGCTTCTATCTTAGAAAAATCAAGTATATCATTAATTAAACTCAGTAAAATATCACCACTGTTAAGTATAGTTTTAGCATAATCGTTTTGTTCATCATTCAACTTTGTATCCAGTAACAATCCTGTCATCCCAATAACAGCATTCAACGGAGTGCGGATTTCGTGACTCATATTTGCCAAAAACTGTCCTTTAACTTCATTTGCTTTCTTTAATTCAATGTTTGCTTTTTCAAGTTCTGAGTTGGCTTCCTTTATAGCTTCCTCATATCTTTTGCGTTTTGTAATATCGTGACTTATGCCTAAGATTCCTTTCACATTTCCGCGTTCATCTCTTAAAGGAATTTTTGTCGTTAAATAACAACGCTGCTCACCTTTTTCTTTATGATGGAGTATTTCTTCCTTTTCAATTATTGGTTCACCTGTTTCTAAAATCTTCATCTCTTCGCTAAATAGCATTACAGCCTTTTCTCGAGCAAAAAAGTCAAAGACTGTTTTTCCGATAGTATCTTCCTGTCTTTTTACCCCAGCAAATTTAAGATGGGCCGTATTATTTAGAATATATCTGCCCGCGGAATCTTTGAAGAATACTAAATCGGGAACAGTATTAATTAATTGTTCCAGAAGATTTCGCTCTGCTCTCAAAGTTTCTTCCATATGTTTCCGGTCAGTAATATCTCTGCCGATACCAATTAATCCAAGTATTTTACCCGAATTGTCTTGTAAGGGTAATTTAGATGTGAGAAGCCAACGCTTTTCACCGTCCTTAGTCATGAAGAATTCTTCTCTATTAAGTATTGATTTGCCTGTTTTAAGGATCGACTGATCGTCTTTATAAAAACCATCAGCTATTTCTTTTGAGAAGAATTCAAAATCGGTTTTTCCTATAATTTCCTTTTCCGACTGACATCCCAGATTTTGAACATCCCTATGATTTGCAATTGTTTTACGGCAAGCATTATCCTTAACATATATTGCATCCGGTAAATTATCTATTATAGTACGAAGTAAAATTTTTTCTTTTTGAAGTACTTCATCCATCCTTTTTTGTTCTGTAATATCACGATCAATTCCTATAGTGTAAGTTTTTCCCTGTATTTTAATGGGCGCCGCTGTGTATTCTATAACGTTAGGTTTTCCATCAGGTCGAATCCAGGAATATTGTCCACGAAATACTTTTGTTTCTCTAATGGCTTGGCTATTGTCTTCGCTAAGCGTAATAGATAATCCTTCCAAATAACCAATTTTAAGAAGCTCTTCACGTGTTCGACCCGACATTTCCGCGTATCTCGTGTTACAATCTACTAACCTGCGTTTTGTTGGATCGGCATTTTCTTCAAATATATTTATACCGTCAAAAGCATTTTCAAAAACTAATTTAAATTTTTCGACCTGTTCTCGAAGATTTTCTTGTGCTAGTTTCTGTTCGGTAATATCGCGGCCAATTCCCATTAACCCAATAATGTTGCCATCGTCATCTCTTAATGGAAGTTTTGATGTGAGAAGCCAATGCTTCTTGCCTTCCTTATTAATAAAAAATTCCTCTCTTTTAAGTATTGGATTTCCTGTTTCTATAACAGAATGGTCGTTAGCAATAAAACCTTTAGCGATTTCATCCGGAAATAAATCAGAATCTGTTTTTCCTATAACTTCGCGCTCAGAGTTACGCCCCATGTTATTTAAATCGGCAAGGTTTGCAATAATTTTTCTTCCTTCACGGTCTTTAGCAAAAATTGCGTCTGGAATATTGTCTATTAAAGTGCGGAGCAAAATTCTTTCTTTTTGAAATGTTTCTTCTGCAAGCTTTCTTTCAGTTATATCTCTGTCAATGCCGAGTAAGCCTATAATCTTTCCCTCGTTGTCTCTGTATGGGATTTTTGATGTCAAAAGCCAGTGTTTGTTTCCATTGCTATCAAAAATAGACCATTCCTTATTCAACATTGGTTTACCGCTTTTGATAACTTCTTTGTCTTCATCCTGTATTTCCCTTGCCATCCCATCCGGGAAAAAATCAAAAACAGTTTTATTAAGAACGTCAGATTCATCTTGGCAGCCAACATTTTTCAAATCGGCAGGATTAGTAATTATTCTTTTGTAGTCTTTGTCTTTTGCGTAAACGGCGTCGGGTAAACAGTCGATCAAGGTTCTGAACAGAATACGTTCACGATTAAAAGTATTTTCTATTTCTTTAAGTTCGGCCGCGTAGGTGCCCTCTAATTTTCTAAGACGCTGACGTAAATCTGATATTTCTTTTAAGAGCTCCGGTTTAGTTTTGTTGGTCTCTTCGATTAGTATGTCGGAATTATTTATATCTGAAGATGTTTCTGACACAAGACTTTCCTTTTTATAATACTCTCCCTAAAATAATGGACTAAATCCGTCAGGAAATAACAAGTTTGGTGCCATAATCCTAACTTGATTAAAAGTTACGATATAAATAAATATTCATAGAAATCATGTTAAAAATGGGCAGAATAGTTTGAGCTACTAAATATAATTTGGTGCTGATTTAAACGACCAAAACATCCCAAAGAAGTAATTTTCACCATGTTTTTACCGAATGAGTCTAATATATTACCTGTTCATAAATTGTTAATGAACTTCAGAAATTTTTGTTATGCTGCTTATTTAGATATAAGCGATTCATCAAATACTTGTCTAAACTTTTTTTAAGAATTCTTATTAAATTAAAAAGCAACAAATGTTAAATATCAGAAGCTTGTTCGGAAGCTTAAAGTTTATGAGAATCAAAATTAACTGTCTCCCTTTTTCTATTCTTATGGGGAGTTTTATTTGTGTCCAAACTTTTGCACAAAAGAAACCAGTGGATTATGTAAATCCATTTATTGGTACTGAAGAAATAGGACATACTTTTCCTGGAGTGGAAGTTCCATTTGGAATGGTGCAGCTAAGTCCCGAGACGGACACAGTTATGTACACAAATGGAAATGGATATAATCCTGATGTTTACAGATATTGTGCAGGCTACCAGTATGATGACAAAACGATAGTAGGTTTCAGTCATACACATTTCAGTGGAACCGGACATTCAGACCTCGGCGATTTCCTGGTAATGCCGACAGTTGGTAAATTACAACTAAATCCGGGTACGAGGGACAATCCAGATGGCGGATACAGATCACGTTTCTCTCATAAAACAGAAGTAACACAACCAGGTTATTATGCAGTAACACTTAATGATTATAATATTAGAGCAGAATTAACAGCAACAAAGAGAGTAGGTTTTCATCGCTACACATTTCCTAAAACAGACAGCGCACATGTAATTTTAGACATGGTATCCGGTATATATAATTATGATGGAAAAGTAGTATGGGATTATATAAGGGTAGAAAACGATACTCTCGTAACCGGCTTTAGACAAACCGATGGTTGGGCAAGAACTAGATATATTTATTTTGCTATGGAATTTTCAAAACCTTTCAAGTCTTACGGATTAAGGAACGAAAACAAACCTATTTATACGGGATTCTGGAGAAAATGGAACCAAGATAAAAACTTTCCTGAAAGAGCCGGAAGAAAAATAAAAGCATATTTTAATTTTGATGCACGCGATGGTAAACCAATTCTCATAAAGTTTGCAATTTCGGGAGTTAGTACTGCTGGAGCTTTGAAAAATTTGAAAGCCGAAATACCCGGATGGGATTTTGAAAAAGTTAGAACTGAAGCGAAAGAAGAGTGGAATAAAGAGCTTTCTAAAATTACTGTCAAAGCAGAGAAGGACAGAGAAATTACTTTTTATACTGCATTATATCATGCATTCTTAGCTCCAATAGTTTTTTCAGATGTTGATGGTCAATACAGAGGGCTCGATCAGAATATTCACAAAGCAAAAGGATTTACTGATTACACAATTTTTTCTTTGTGGGATACTTACAGGGCTCTACATCCTTTATTTACGATAATTCAAAGGAAGAGAACGTCTGATATTATTAATTCAATGCTGGCTCATTACGAACAAAGTGCTGAACATATTTTACCGATTTGGTCTCATTGGGCAAATGAAAATTGGTGTATGATTGGTTACCACGCTGTTCCCGTTATTGTTGATGCCTATATGAAAGGCATAAGAGGATTCAATATAAGCGAAGCATTTAAGGCCGTGCTTGCAAGTGCAAACCATGATGCTTATGACGGCATCGGATACTATAAAAAATATGGTTACGTACCGGACGATTTGAATTCATATTCCGCCTCAAAAACGCTTGAGTATGCTTACGATGACTGGTCAATTTATAGGTTTGCAAAAAAACTCGGCAAAGAGAAAATAGCGGATGAATTTTGGAAAAGGGCAAATTCCTATAAGAATATTTTTGATAAACAAACAAGGTTTATGCGTGCGAAGAGTTCAAAAGGAGTCTGGAAAACACCTTTCGATCCTATGAGTACAGAAGGGCAGGGATATATTGAAGGCAATGCCTGGAACTATTCTCTTTACGTTCCGCAGGATGTGAAGGGATTAATCAAATTACTTGGTGGAAATGCTAAGCTCATTTCGTGGCTTGACACTTTATTTACTATGAAAGTTCCTGAATCCGAAATCGCTTCAACGGAGGACGTAACACAGGCCGGCTTAATAGGAAATTATGATCAGGGAAACGAACCGAGTCATCAAATTGCATATTTATATGATTATGCTGGTGAACCGTGGAAAACTCAGGAAAAAATACATGAAATAGTAAATTCAAAATATAACGACACCCCAGACGGGTTGTGTGGAAACGATGATTGTGGTCAGATGTCTGCATGGTATATTTTTAGTTGCATGGGATTTTATCCTGTTGCTCCTGGCAGCAACCAATATGTAATTGGAAGTCCCTGCTTGAATGAGGCAAAGATTAATCTTGAAAATGGAAAGACTTTTAAAATTGTTGCGGAGAATCTCTCTAAGAAAAATATTTATATTAAGGCTGTTTTCCTGAATGGGAAAACCCTAGACAGATGCTATATTACTAACGATGAAATCATGAATGGAGGAGAACTGAGATTTATAATGGCTTCTACACCCAACAAGCATTGGGCCGTTTCAAAAGAGTCAGTTCCTTATTCTATGACGAAGTAATAGAGTTTTCTTAAATTTGGGCTTATTAAAATAATTTACAGACATGAAAGAGTTCAAAGTTTTATTATTCTATAAATACGTTGCCGTCTATGATCCGGAAAAATTTGCGACAGAACATCTCTCTTGGTGTGATCAGCATGAAATTAAGGGTAGAGTTTTTGTTTCAAAGGAAGGAATAAATGGCACTGTTTCCGGACGAACGAAAAATATAGAAGATTACAAAAATAATTTAAGAAGCTACAATATTTTCCAGGATATTATTTTCAAGGAAGATGAAGAGGAAGAGTGTGCTTTTAATAAAATGCATGTAAGAGTAAAAGATGAGATAGTTCATTCAGATCTTAGCAGCACTTCTCTGAGGAATGGTGGAAAACGGCTTGCTCCCGAACAACTTCTGGAGTTTTATGAGTCCGGGAAAGATTTTGTAATTATAGATGCTAGAAACTGGTATGAAAGTAAAATTGGAAGGTTTAAAAATGCAATTACTCCACAGATGAAAAATTTTAGAGAGTGGAAAAATGTAGCCGAAGAAATTTCTGATTATAAAAATAAAACGGTTGTTACTTATTGTACCGGTGGTATAAGATGTGAAAAAGCATCGGCATATTTAGTTGAAAACGGATTTAAGGATGTTTACCAATTAGACGGCGGTATTGTCACTTATACGAAAAAATTTCCTGATACTTATTGGGAAGGTGGCATATTTGTTTTTGATGAAAGAAGAGTTGTTGAACCAAATTCAAAAGGAGAATTAAAATACATTTCCAAATGCTATTTCTGCGGAAAGCCCACATCTTATTATATAAATTGTCATAATCTTGACTGCGATAAACTGTTCGTTTGTTGTCATGAATGCAAAATCGAACACGATTACTGCTGCTCGGAAGTATGCAGAACATCTCCTCATAGACGTAATAAATATTACGGGTAATAAATTCCTTTTTTTAATTTAATTCTTGCTTAAGAACACTAAGAAATGTTCTACTCCTAATCCTTTAAAGCAAATATATTTGATTACATATCGTGGAAAAATCAATTTTTCTATAAATAATTGTAATGTGATTTATAACTTTGGCAATTTGATTTAGGATAAAAAAATTATATTTTGTTTCAGATTTAGATGATTTATTAAACTGACGTGTAAGAGATATTATAAGAATTAAGAGATATTGATCCGCGGGTAGATAATTCATCAAAGTGCCCTGTATTTAACTGTAAGGTGCTTTTCAACCCACTTGCTAAATGTTAAGCTTGTTTATTAGTTATCATCCGGTAAAGTTTAACATGCAAGTCAGTAAACAGGAGAATGACTTTGATTCAACAAGTACACACATCATATTGGCCAATTCTGGTTTACGCAATTCTCATTTTGCTTACAGTTGGTGGAATGTTAGTCCTATCATACTTTCTAGGCGAGCGCCACAAAGAAAAAGCCACTGGAGAAATTTACGAATCCGGTATTGCTGCTACGGGAGACGCAAGAGTAAGGTTTTCTGTACACTTTTACATTATAGCAATGTTCTTCGTAATATTTGATCTTGAAAGTGCTTTTATAGTAGCATGGGCAATTGCTTTTCTTGATGTTGGATGGGCTGGTTACATTGCCGTCCTTGTTTTTGTTGGATTGTTACTGGTTGTTTTACTTTATGAATGGAAAATAGGAGCTTTAGATTTTGGTCCGGATGGAAAGAAAATATTGAAAGCATATAAGAAAAAAATTGCTGCAAATAAAATTCATAATCCTGGAGTTTAGATGAAATGGTGGTTCTCAAATACTATTGAGCCTGCTGGAAAAATTTCCGGTAATAGCTCTTTTGAAGAAACATTACAGAAGAGTTTAGTTCTAACAAGACTTAGTGATCTTATAGCCTGGGGAAGAAAAAATTCTATTTGGCCATTCAATTTTGGATTGTCGTGTTGTTTTGTTGAAATGGCCACAAGCCTAACAAGCAAATATGATATTGCCCGCTTTGGTGCTGAAGTAATTCGAGGGACCCCCAGAGAAGCCGATCTCATGGTCATTGCAGGTACGGTTTTCATAAAAATGGCCCCAATAATTAAAAGATTATATGAACAAATGATGGAACCTCGTTGGATTATATCGATGGGTTCATGTGCAAACTCCGGCGGCATGTACGATATTTATAGTGTTGTACAGGGAGTTGATAAATTCATGCCGGTTGATGTTTATGTCCCGGGTTGTCCTCCTAGACCGGATGCTTTTATGGAAGGTCTGGTAATGTTAAATCAGGCGGTTGGAAATGAAAAGAGACCTCTTAGCTGGGTCATCGGTCCGCAGGGAATTGTTAAAGCTGAAAAAACTTCCATGCGGGATTTGAAACATCCCGAAAGAATGAAGATGACTAAAATTAAGCCGCCTTCGGAAATTTATTAGAATTTTTGTAGAGACGGAATAAATTCCGTCTCCTGTAAAGAAATGAACAGTATCTCGTTTTTATTTAGAAATTATGATTGATGTTGATTCTACACACGAAATAAAAGATAAGCTTGGATCATCGGTTGTTTATGAACAAGCAACGAAAGATAATATTCCAACATTTTGGATTAATAAAGAAAAAGTTGTTGAAGTATTAAATTATCTGAAAAATGAAATTGACGATCCGTATAAAATGCTCTACGACCTTACAGCAATTGATGAAAGAGCAAAAGCCAGTAAAAACGGCTCTCCTCAAACCGACTTTACGGTAGTTTATCATTTACTTTCATTCAATAGAAATTCAGACATAAGAATTAAAGTTCCTCTAAAGGGTGAGTTTCCATCTCTGCCTTCAATTAACAATTTATGGAGCAACGCAAATTGGTACGAGCGTGAAGCTTACGATATGTTCGGTATTAAGTTCGATGGACATCCTTTTTTAAAAAGATTATTAATGCCATCTACGTGGCAAGGTCATCCTTTAAGGAAAGAACATCCTGCACGTGCAACAGAAATGGGTCCTTTCCAATTACCTGAAGAGAAGGAAGAAAAAGAAAATCAGGCTTTGCTATTTAGACCTGAAGAATGGGGCATGAAAAGAGAAAGTGAAGATTCCGAATTTTTGTTTATGAATGTTGGTCCCCAGCATCCCGGAACTCACGGGGTTCTAAGGTTGGTACTTCAGCTTGAAGGTGAAACTATTGTAGATATTGTTCCTGACATAGGTTTTCATCATCGCGGTGCAGAAAAAATGGCGGAGCGGCAATCGTGGCACACTTACATCCCTTATACAGATAGAATAGATTATCTTGGCGGCGTAATGAATAATCTTGCTTACCTTCTCGCTGTAGAACAATTGGCGGGAATTGAAGTACCTGACAGAGCCAAAGTAATTAGAATTATGTTGTGTGAATTATTTAGGATAGCAAGTCATCTCGTTTGGTACGGTACGTTTGCTCAAGATATTGGTCAGCTTTCTCCTGTTTTCTATATGTTCTCCGACCGTGAAAAAATATTCGAAATTATCGGCGCTATTTGTGGGGACAGAATGCACCCCAACTGGTTTAGAATTGGCGGCGTGGTTGACGATTTACCAAACGGCTGGGAAAATATGATAATGGATTTCCTGAAATATTTTCCAAAGCGGCTTAAGGAATACGATGGACTTGTAATGAAGAATAGAATATTCAAAGCCAGAACCAAAGGAATCGGAATTTATGATACTGATGAAGCAATTGAGTGGGGAGTGACTGGACCTGGCTTAAGGGCCACGGGTTTCGACTGGGATTTTAGAAAGAAAAGACCTTATTCCGGTTATGAACAATTTGATTTTGATATTCCAACTGCACAGAATGGCGATTGTTATGACCGCGCCGTTGTAAGAGTTGAAGAAATGAGACAAAGTGTGAGAATAATTGAGCAGTGTGTTAAAAATATGCCCGCTGGAGATTACAAATCAAGAAATCATCTGGCAACGCCGCCTATGAAAGATAAAACCATGCAGCATATAGAGACTTTAATTACTCATTTCTTAAATGTTAGTTGGGGGCCAGTTATTCCGGCGGGAGAAAGTTTTCATGGTATAGAAGGTACAAAAGGAGCGTATGGTTTTTACTTAGTCAGTGATGGCAATACGAGTTCTTATAGAACAAGAGTTAGAGCCCCATCTTTTCCACATATGCAAATGATATCTTACATTAGTAAAGGTTATACTGTCCCTGACCTCTTGTCTATACTTGGAAGTATTGATTTTGTTTTAGCGGATGTAGATAGATAACGTTCTTAATCATAATCTTACTCTTAATCGAATTGAATACTAAATTATGTTAACAGAAGAAGAGAAAAAAGAAATACAAGAAGAATTAGAAATGCTGCCCTATAAAAGTGCTGGGTGTATTGATGCGTTAAAAGTTGTTCAGAAACATAGGAAATGGATTTCGGATGAAAGTGTTAAAGATATCGCAGAGTTTTTAGAAATGTCTATTGACGAAGTTGACGGTGTTGCTACTTTTTACAATATGATTTATAGGAGACCTGTTGGACAGCACGTAGTTCATGTTTGCGATAGTGTAAGCTGCTGGATAATGGGATATAAAGATATCGTTGCTCACTTTAGTGATAAGTATGGAATTAAAATGGGTGAAACAACCAAAGATGGAAAGTTTACGTTACTGCCGGTTCAATGCCTTGGCACTTGCGACCGTGCACCAGCTATGCTTATAGATAAAAAACTGCATAGAGATTTAAATGTTGCTAAACTTAACGAAGTATTAAAAGAATATGAATAAAAAAACTATCTAAAAATTAAATTAAGAACAAACATGTCATTTCGACCCCGATTTATCGAGGGAGAAATCTTCATAGTAAAAAGTATTTACAGATAGAAACGCATAAAATGGAAAGACCTTTAACAGAACATATTAGAAATGATGGCCAGTATTTAGACATAAAGGCCTACGAGAAGGTTGGTGGCTACTCAGCTCTAAGAAAAATTCTTAAGGGCATAGAACCACTGGATGTTCAAAAGGCAGTTAAAGACTCTGGATTGAGAGGGCGCGGAGGTGCAGGGTTTCCCACGGGTACAAAATGGAGTTTTGTGCCTATGGGGGACAGTGCTCCGAAACAGAAATATTTGATTTGCAATGCAGATGAAATGGAACCTGGCACTTTTAAAGATAGAGTTTTACTTGAAGGAAATCCTCATCAATTAATAGAAGGAATGATAATTAGTTCTTATGCAATTCAAGCCCCCGATGCATTTATCTTTTTAAGAGGCGAATATGTTGAAGCGGAAGAAATTTTGTCGAAAGCTATAAATGAAGCATATGAAGCTGGCTATCTTGGTAAAAATATTTTAGGCTCAGGTTACAATTTGGAATTTAAACTTCACATGAGCATAGGTCGTTATATGTGCGGTGAAGAAACAGGTTTGTTAAATGCACTTGAAGGTAAAAGAGCAACGCCGCGCGCAAAGCCGCCTTTCCCTCAAACAAGTGGACTATTCGGTAAACCTAC
>JBJKPP010000149.1:0-3172 GCA_046706145.1 Ignavibacteriaceae bacterium
TAAAAACCCGACTGGCAGTTCTAAATTTGAGTACAGACTGAAACAGATAGATAACGATGGCAAATTTGAATATTCGAATTCAGTTGAGGTAACAATAACACCAACTGTTTTTGAATTATCACAAAATAATCCCAATCCATTTAACCCTGCTACAAAGATTAGTTATTCAATTCCAGGGATTTCTTTAGCTGCTTCGAGTCAAGCAGAAGGAGTTATTCAGGAGGTGCAAGTAACTCTGAAAGTTTATAATATACTAGGACAACTGGTTGCAACACTCGTTGATGAGAAAAAGCAACCAGGAAGATATGAGGCAAGCTTTGATGCATCAAGCCTTGCTGGGGGCATATATATTTACAAATTAACTTACGGCAAAAATTCTGCGACAAGAAAAATGATTTTGTTAAAATAAACTTATGACATTACTATTTTGAAAGCGGTGCGCTCGAAACAAGTTCGCTATATTTATTTGCTTCATTAGAATTTTGCAATTCCCATTATATAATTTTAAAATTAATTGTTTTCCTTATCGAGATCAGCTTCATATTTTTGTTCGGCTTTTTTATTTCCTGTGGCATTATAGGCCTTAACAAGATTCTGTAATGTTAAAATTCTTATATACTTTTTCCCTGCATCAGTTTTATCTATCTTTGAATAGCAATACGTGAGAGTCTGTTCTGCTTTTGTGTATTGTTTTAATCCTACCAGACAAGTCCCAAGTAAAACCTTAGTCGCTGTTATCAAATATTGGTTAGGTGAATAAAGCTTTTCACGTATTTGTAATGCATCATTAATAAATGGTAAGGCTTTTTTGAATTCTTTCAAATCAATAAGAGCATTAGCATAAATAGCCCTGGAATATGCAGTAAGTGCATTAATATGAGGTAAAGATTTATCTAGTGATTCCATGGCTTCCTTCGAAAGATTCGCTGCTTCAGTATAATCACCGCGTTTTATCAATTCGTCGGCAAGAGTTATTTGAGCAAACATTGCATCAGGGTGATTTTTCCCCTCTACTCTTTTTTTGATTTCAACCGCTTCTCTTTGATCTTTTATTGCCTCATCAAGCTTGCCTTGTACTTCCAGTATTGTTGCATAATTGCTTAGCGCCTTTGAATAGTCCACACTTTCTTTACCATCAGTTTTTAAAAAGAAATCAAGAACTTGTTTAATATATTTTGCTGCTGTATTCCAGTCCCCGGTATCCCCGGCAATCGTTCCAAGATCGTTTAATGACTTAACTACATGAGGGTCTTCGTTACCATAAATTTTTCTGAATGCATTTAATGCTTCGCTTTGGTATTTTTTCGCTTCAACATATTTCCCCTGGTAATGTAAAGAACTTCCATAATCACTCAAAGCTTTTGCCTCATCCGAAGTAATATTTCCCCCTTTCAGCTTGTATATTTTTAACGCTCTTTTATATAATGAATCAGCTTTTGTGTAATTGCCCTTCTGCTGGTAATTAGCGCCTAACTGCTCCATTACCTTTGCTATCTGAGTATCATTTGTGTTATAAATTTTTTCACTTAAATTTAAAGAGTTCTTAAGATATTTTTCAGCATTATTGTATAAACCCAATCCCATATAAGTTGTTCCAATGGTGTACAAAGCAGCAGCTTTTATTTCAGGATCGTCAGAAAGTTCCTTATTAATTTTTTTTGAAGCATTTTTTAATACATCAACTACCTTCACATCTTTTCCTTTTACTTCGGGATTTGGTGCGGCTAAAATATCCTGTAGAAAAGCATTTATTCTTTCAGATTTTTTTGCCTCTAGTATTGCCCGGTCTCTTTCATTTGCGGCGACCTTAGCTTGGTATATAACTCCGATTACACCCAGTATAATCACTATTGAAATTATCAATGCAGAAATAGTTCCGGCACGGTGACGTTCGAAAAACTTTTTGCTTCTGTAACCAATTGAATTCTTGCGTGCAATAATAGGTAATCCTACTAGATGCCTTCTAATATCCTCCGAGAATTGCTCAACTGAAGAATATCTCCTTTCCGGTTCCTTCTGCATCGCTTTTAGTACTATATTATCTATATCACCTGATAGTCTTTTCTTAACTTTTTCATAGTTTTTATCATCTGTTTTTGAGATTTCTTCGCGATAAAATCTATCCGTATTTTTTTTACTTATTTCGTCTTTCTTATAACGGTTAACTGCTGTGCTCGGTTTTTCAGGTTCGGTTGTGCACACTACTTTTTCAACTTCAGAAGGGAGTGAGTTCTTGAATTCATAAGGGAAATAACCCGTTAACAGTTCATATAAAACAACTCCTAGAGAATAAACATCTGTTGCTGTTGTTATCTGTTTTCCCATTAACTGTTCCGGGCTTGCATATTCCAAAGTCATTATCCGGAGGCCTGTTCTGGTTAAATTAGCTTGTTCACTTGATGAATCTAGCAGTTTTGCAATTCCGAAGTCAAGCAGCTTAGGAGTGCCGTCGGCAGTAACAAAAATATTTCCCGGCTTTATGTCACGATGAACCACTAAGTTTTGGTGTGCATATTGAATTGCGGAACACACTTTTTGAAAGAGCTTGAGCTTTTCTGTGATAGACAATCCCTTATTTTGACAATACTTCTCAATTCGCTCACCTTCTATTAGTTCCATGACAAAATAAGGTAATCCATTCTCTGCGGTTCCGCCATCAATTATTCTGGCAATGAAAGGGTGGTTTAATGCGGCTAAAGTTTGCTGTTCTATTTTAAATCTCTTTATTATTTCATCTGTCTCCATCCCTCTTTTTATAAATTTAATTGCAACACGCCTTTTAAATTGTTCATCTACACGACTTGCGGAATATACAACTGACATTCCCCCTTCGCCTATTTTGTCTTCCACTAGGTATTTGTCTATTCTTATGCCGGCAAATTTATCCCGAGAATTTTCAATTGTTTCAGGTTCATTAATCTGAAAGGGAGGTGTTTCAAGGAAAGTCTCCGATTTGCGATGTGCTTCTATTAAGGATTCAATTTCTTTCCTTAAATCCGGATCGTCTTTGCAGTTTTTATCAAGAAAAGTTTTCTGCTGGTCAGTAGGGAGTTCAACAATTTGTTGAAATAGAGATTTTATTTTGTCCCATTTGTTCAATTCGCTCTATGGTTTTTTTTGTAGAAAACGATTTCCTAATTATTGTTTTCAATTTCCCTATATAGCCAAGCCT
>JBJKPP010000150.1:0-6537 GCA_046706145.1 Ignavibacteriaceae bacterium
CAAAAGAAATTTATTTAAATACTATGAAAGAACTATTCTAAAATTAGGCTATCTCAATAATAAAATTGCAACTCCTCCAACTGTAATAAAAGCTCCGGCAATTGCGCGCCAGTTCAAATCTTCTTTATAAATAAATTTTACCAAAGGAAGCATAACTATAGGAACAGTTGACATTAGAGTAGCAGCAATACCAACTTCTGTATATTTTATTGCAATTAGGCTTGTTGTAATTCCCAAGTATGGACCAAGAATAGTTCCAATAATGGTTGAAACAAATGCCTTTGGTTTTCCTTTATAAACCTTGAACGGACTCCGGTATCGTCCTGCAAGAACCATAATAACAAACATTAAAATAGAAGCGGAAGAAATTCTGATAAACGTTGCAACGAATCCATTTATTTCCCCTTCATTAAATGCAAATTTCGCTAAGACCAATCCCCCTGCCTGTCCCAGTGCTCCCATCAGTGCATAAAAAATTCCTATCATACTAATTTTATACTTTGAAGTAGGAATTTCACTTCTCTCTAAGACTACCAGGGCGATTCCGATAATTGTTATGGTAATTCCTGTAATGGCAAGAAAAGATAACTCCTCACCCAAGAAAACAAATGCAAAGGCGGCACTCATTGCAGGAGATAACGCCATAATAAGCATGCTAATTCTCGCGCCTATATGTCGAAAGGCACTGAATAAGAAAGAGTCTCCAAAGACCAGTCCAGCTACTCCGCTCAACGCGAGAAAGATAATCTGCTCTTCACTCAAAGTACTGTAAGATGCTCCGATTATCAGAATTGTTATTATTAAAAATATGCATGCGATGAACATTCTATTAATATTTAGCAGCAGGGAGCCAACCTTTGTTGCAGCGTCTGTAAAAGCAATGCTTGAGCCCGACCATAGAATTGCTGTTAATAAAGCGCTAACCTCTCCAAAAATTGCAGGCATATTATTCTTTTCCTGTCATCATACTTTATAAGTTTAAAACAATTAGACCTGTGTAACGGGGGCTTATTCTTTTGATACTCGACACAGATATGTTAAATTGTTTTCCATAATTTTATCTCAGAACGAACTAATATACAAAAGGAAAAAATCTAGTTTGTCTTTTTTAATATGCTTTAGACTATCGTAGCCAAGTCTAAAAAATAATTAATAAAATAGATAAACCTTAATGTATTTTGGCTAAATAATTATTTATTTTAATAGGATATTTGATCTCAAATTGGTACATAAAAAGATTCTAATATGTGCAAAAAATAAAAGAATGACTCATTTTTTTAAGGCACGTACTTTGCCCTTATGTTATAGAACTAAAATAGAGGGCAAAAATGAAAACTATAAAGAAAATTCTTATAGTTGACGATAACTTTTACGACAGAGAGCTTCTTTCGATCTTCATAAAAAGGAATTCAGAATGCCAGATAATATTTGCGGAAAACGGAAGAGATGGGATTGAAAAAATTGTTACGGAATCTCCTGATGTCGTATTTCTAGATGTATCATTACCAAAAATGGATGGTTTTCAACTTCTGATGAATCTAAAGGCTCATTTTCCTGACATGAATCCAAAAATAATTCCGGTCAGTGTATTTTCAGATGCTGCCACAATTACCAAGTTCTTTATGTTAGGAATTGAAGATTACATTGTTAAGCCTTTAAGCCTTTCAAATAATTTTGGCAAAATAGAAAAAATATTCAATCAACTAGAACAAACAGGTTCACCATGAAAAAAATAAAAATATGCCTTTATGGCTTATCATTCATTTTATTAACAGGCACTTCCTATCCACAGCTTGCAAAAACTAGCTGGGGTTTAGGAGTAGGTTTCACTTACCCAAGATTTGTAGCAGTTACGCCGCCATCCCACTCGGCGTATAATAATTATGGTGGATACATATCACTTCAACGCAATTTTTCCGAACATGTAGGATTAAGACTTTCAGCTAATTATAACCACTTAGAAACAAAATACGACGGTACTTCACAAAATGAAATGAAACAGGATTTGAACGCTTTCACGGGCGACTTGGACCTCATGTACTATCTTCTTCCTTGCGAAGTAATATCGCCGTATTTGCTCGGCGGATTTGGAGGAATGATTTATAACATAAAGAATGCCCCACAACCAGAATATAATGGAAACTCAAGTGCATACCAGTTTAATATGGGTGTAGGCGGAGAATTAAAGGTAAGCAGCTCATTAAATATAAAGGCAGAATTTACTTACAACCTTGGCTCAACAAACGATCTGGACGGAAGAGATAATGTTATTCTAAAAGGATTATTTAATACTACAGCGGATGCCTATGCCAGATTTAGTGTTGGTATAGTCTATCTTTTCTCTAAGGGAGAACCTTCTCATCTGTGCGATTTATATGAGGGTGTAACAAAAACAATAATCGAAAAACCCGAAAAAATCGACTATAGCAAGATCGAAGAGATGATTAAGAAAGAAATGCCCAAAGAACAACCTCGTGTAGTTACTGTACCTGCCCCACCTCCAAAACAACATTGGGTTCTGATCGGAGTTAACTTTAATCTTAACAGTGCTAAATTGAAAACCGAATCATATCCGGTTCTTCTTTATGCTATTCAAATATTAAAAAATAGTCCTGATATGAAGGTAGAGGTAAGAGGATATACTGACAACACCGGCTCTGCAAAATACAATTTAAAGCTTTCACAAAGAAGGGCCGAAACCGTCATGAATTATTTAGTAGATCATGGAATTTCGCAGGATAGATTAACTGCAAAAGGATTTGGCGAAGCCGACCCAATAGCAAGCAACAAAACCCCTGAAGGACGTGGTGCAAACAGGAGGATCGAGTTCAAAATTCTCAAACAATAACTAATAAAATTCTATAGAATAAAGCCCTGTTCCAAACTAATGGGACCGGGCTTTATCACACTTCTCAACCCAAACATAGCATCATAATAGACATACATCATAAGTTATATTTTCATGGAGTTCTTTTTGTATTCCATGTGACTTGGGGTATTTGTATTAAACACAAAGAAAACTAATTTTGCCCGCACAATTTGTATAAATCAACTGAGTTGTAATGATCATGATTAAGACCCATTTCATTAAATTTTCCAATAGAAAATTTTTATTTCGTTTAGTTAAAAAGTACCTTATACATCCTTTTAACGAAGGAGTTGTAGGTTTCTCAATCTTTCTAATAGTTCTATTTATAGGAAATTACTTTACCCACCTTACCGGAGTGGATCATAATATTAGTATTGGAACTAACGACCTGCTCTTCTCAACATTCGGGTTTATATGTCTTTTCTTATTGGACATTCTGAAGCACTTTAAGAAAAATTAGAATCCTCACTTTGGGGGGAGAACAATTTCTTAATTTGAATCATAACCCAGACATTTTTGTTTTGTTACTAGCGAAAATATATCCTATATTATGGTATTTCCGTTCCGCTATGTATTTTTTACCATACTATTTTTACAAATGAATTACGGGCCAAAATATAATAGCCCCTGTGATAATGCCGAGGAATATTTCAACAGAGGAAACTTTAAAAAGTTGCTTGGAGATTATGGCGGCGCAATTCTAGATTATGACAAAGCAATAGAATTAGAGTCGTCTTTTTCTGAGGCATATTACCAGCGAGGAATTGCTAAATCCTTCATTAATGACGAAGATGGGGCAGTGTATGATTTTAATAAAGCAATTGATCTTATTTTGAAAATAGCTTGACTCCATAACAACACTTTTCCACTTCTACTTACCATTTTTTATTGCCCACATTCCGGTAGTTGAAAACTAATTGTTATTCACTCTTTCATCATTGGCATACGTTTTGTTTTTCGTTAATAAAATATATGTTCTAATTTAATAAACAATGATTAACACAAAAATTTCTAAGAAATAATGCTAATATCTAATAAAAAAATAAACATAGACCCCGAAGCGCTCTCATATTTTAGCCTAGCTAATTTTAAAAGACGCATGAAGTATTATAAAGAGGCAATCGAGAACTATACAAAAGCTATCGACTTGTACCACAACTTTGCTGAAGCATATTACAAACGTGCTAATGTTAAAATAAATATGGGGGATTACCAGGGTGCATTAGAAGATTATGATAGCGCTATCAACATTGATCCGAACCTTGCAGAAGCTTATAATAATAGGGGAACCTTAAAGTTAAAACTTGGAGATGAGGACGGAGCAAATATAGACTTTCTTCAAGCAGGTATGTTAGGCTACATAAAGGCCTACGATGTAAATAAAGACTTTTGCCTTTAAATAATACCAACTCTATTTAGTAAACTCTATAAAACTCATTATTGCTATTTACTCAAGCTGATAGACCTTATAATAGGGTTCAAAATTACCAATTACCGATTCTATAATTTTTTCTACTTATAAGAAGCAATCTTCAGCAGGAAAGTTATCTCCCATTCTCGCTAATCTCTTTCTAAAGAATAAATTAGGCTGATTTTTGAATTATTGTAACGACTATTTTCTCTAATATTAGAATTATCTGTTCTCAAGTTTGGTAATTCGTAATAACCCAACATTCAATTTGACCCAAAAATAATCAAAATCCTTATGGTACACGTTTTGTTTCATCTCCCTAAGAAACAATAGATATTTACCCCATAAGAAGGTGGTTAAATGCTGGCTATGAAAATTAAACATATTGTTCACAATATACATGATTCTGCTCCGCTACTGTTCATGTTGTTTTTGGGGTTCGGTTGGGCAGTAGCTTATACAATATATATATTATTTGCTGTGTTGTTTCTCAGGGGACAATAATATTTAGGGGAGTCAATGAAGAGAAAGCCCTGCTTTGGCGGGGCTTTTTCTTTTTATAATATATTCATCAGCTCAACCATAAATCCTCCACTTTCAATTTTGAATAATTACTTGTGCATTAATATCATAATCATTCTAACTTTTGTACAAAGATTGACAAACGGAATTATGTTCTGTAGATTTCAAATAATTGACAAAGTAATCTAGTACATGGCAAAAATATCCAGGTCTACCCTAGACAAAACCTTCAAAGTTTTTTTAAGAGCTATACCGATAGTTCCTGTTCCGGAACTACTTGAGGTATTTAAGGACTTTGCTGATTCAAAAGACTCAATGAACAGGAAAATTGAAGAGGCGTCTATTTCCCTTAAGAAATCCTTTGAATTAATTGAAGATTTACGAAAAGAATTAAAAAATAAAGCGGACAGCCTGGAGGAGTTGAAAATAAAATATCAAGAATACTTAAAGAACACAGAAGATGAAGAATTGAAGAAAAATGTTTTATCTTCCAGCCTGCTAGACAAATTTCTAAAGAGAAAAATGGTTGATGTAGGCAAGTTGAAAACAATAAATAATTTCAGAAAGTCAAACAATATTACCAGACATCAGATTTCCGAATTGGAAAAATCAGATAGTTTAGATTTCATTGAGATAGACGGGGTCAAATTTATCCTGTTAAATGATAAATTTGAAGAATTTAAGAAGAAAATTTAGATAAGTACCTAGCATAATAGTATTTAAATTGATTTACTAAAAAAAAGTTCATATCGTAAACTTTTATTCAATTTCCTAGTACCCACGACGCGATTCGAACGCGTGACCTACGGTTTAGGAAACCGTTGCTCTATCCAGCTGAGCTACGTGGGCATTTACCGAAAATTGCCAAGCACAAAACTTTATTTAAGATTAACTTCAAAAATAGCAAATCCACTTGAGGTGGACAAGACCTGCGATGACTTAAAATACAGTGAGAATTGAATTTTTGTCATCAAAAACGTCATCACTTTTTTCCTCCTAAAATCTAATTCCATTGAACGTTAGAAAGGAACATTAACATGATACTTTCAAAACGTTCTAACGGCATTTATTATGTTTTTTATGACCAACCCTATGGTAAGCGAACCTGCAAATCAACAAAGACAAGAATCAAGTCAAAAGCTCTTAGGTTCCTAACCAATTTTGAGGCAGAATTAGAAAAGAATCAAAGAGGTAAAATAACTCTTATACATCTAAAAGATTTCTCTTTCCTATTTCTAAGATATTCCGGCTCTATCCACAGTAACAAAACCACACAAGGATTTAAAGTTACTTTCAACTTTTTAATGGAATATTTAGGAAATATCTCTTTATCTGAAATTACTCCAATAAAATTGAGTGACTATTTTCAAAAGAGAATTACTCAAAGTTCAATCTATTCAGCACGCAAAGATATGATAAATTTATCCAGTGCATTTAATTGGGCTATTAATCAGAACTATCTAACTGAAAATCCATGTAATGGTCTAAAAAGATTTAAAATTCCTGAAAAACAACCTTTATTCTTTTCTGAAATTGATTTTGAAATATTGCTGAGGGTAATTGACGAACCGGATATCAAAGACCTGGTAATATTTGCTGTTAATACTGGTTTAAGACAAATGGAGTTGTTAACCCTTGAGTGGAATCAGATAAACTTCAAAGATAAATCACTTATACTTGATAATAGGAATCATTTAACCAAGTCAAAAAAGATTCGTTCAATTCCTCTGAATAT
>JBJKPP010000151.1:0-6531 GCA_046706145.1 Ignavibacteriaceae bacterium
AAGTTAGGCTGCTGGACTTAGTTTATCTCTGTGATTGGATTACATATTATGTTGCAATTTTAAGAGGTTATGACCCATCAGAAATTGATAATATTGATTTCCTTAAAAGCAAATTAGCCGAAAAGTAATTCCTTCTGTGCAAATAACATTATTTTTTTCTAACTTTGAAGTCTTTCTGAACGCTTTCAAAATTTATTATTTCTATTCCTTTTGTAGTGGCTACCCCGGATGTAACCTTGAATCTTTTTGTAACTTGAGAATTATAGTTTTTATCGAGAATGTTCAGTAGAATAGCGCTCATATTCTTTTCAGAAAAAGACTCCCATCCGACAATTTCATTGTGATTAAGTTCCGGAATCTGATTAGCAAAAGCATGCAGCTTGGAGTTTTCGTTAAACTGGCATTTAAATCTGTATCCAACTGCGGAAGTTACATCTGCCGCAGAATAAATAACAGGAATCTTACCGATAATCCTTTCAGCATATTTAACCGCTATATTATTTTCTACAGAAAATTCCTCACCATTTCGTTTCCACAATTTTATAATTTTATTTACAAATCCGGATTGATCATCAATAATATTTAGAGTCTGCAGCACTTTTAGAAGAGTAAAAAAACTAAGCGCTAATGAATATCTCGGCTGATACCCCTTTAGCACTTTCACAACAGGAATATTATTTTTTGCAGCAATCTTTTCTATTTTTCCACCAGTCGTGATGCATAAAATATTGGAATGCCCGACAGAGGCCGGGCCTTTGAACGGTACTTTCAATGCATTCTTGAAAACCGAAACTGTCTCTTCAGTGTTACCCGAATATGAAGATACAACCAGCAAAGTTTTATCATCAAAGAAATTCGGCAAACTATAATTCCGGTTCACTATAAGCGGAATTTTCAAATCTGAAACGAGGAAATTCTGAATTAAATCAGCACTTATAGCAGAACCGCCTAATCCGGTAACAACAACAGAATTGAATTTTTTCTTTTTGAGAGATGAAAGTTGTAATTGATTATTCCATGCAAATTCTATTTGTTTATAAGAATTAATCAACACTTCAAATTGATTTTGAGGATCATACTTATTAACGAGATCTGTAATGGTCAGCATTATATTATATTCCTTGTTCTAGTGATATTATTCTTCTTGAAAAATTCTTCTATTTTGGCAATAACTTGTTTTTCATCAGAGAAAGCGAGGCACTCTTCGGCCATTTCTTTGGCAGCTACAAAGTCAAAATTCCTAATTATTCTCTTAGCGTACAAAATTGTAGCAGGAGAAATGCTTAATGATTCTAATCCAAGTCCAACTAAAAGTGGAAGTGCAAGAGTATCGGCGGCCATTTCACCGCACAGACTTACCGGGATTTTATATTTTTTAGATTCCCGAACTATTACAGATATAGTTCTAAGAACAGCCGGATGAAATTCTTGATATAAACCTGAAACAAGGTCATTTCCTCTATCCACTGCCATTAAATACTGGATTAAATCATTAGTTCCGATGCTGAAGAAGTCAATTTCTTTGGCAAAATCTCTTATCATTAAAGCGGCAGAAGGAACTTCGATCATTATTCCAATTTTTAGACTCTTATCGAATCCAACCCCTTCAGATTTTAATTCTTTTTTGCACTGTTCAATTAAATTCTTGGATTTAGTTATCTCGCCGAGAGTACCGACCATCGGAAGCATGAATTGCACGTTTTTATGACCAGTAGCTTTGAGCACTGCCCTTATCTGTGTTTTGAACAGTGATTCGTTCTCAAGAAGCAGCCGTATTCCTCTTAGACCCAAGAAAGGATTCTGCTCGGTAAAGCGATACATTTTGAATTTATCTCCGCCCATATCGAAAGCTCTTATAGTAAGAACTTCAGGGTAAATCCTTGAAGCCAAGTTCGTATATACTCTAGCCTGTTCGTCTTCCACAAGAATTTCACCAAATTCCTCAAGTAGCTGCTCCGACCGGTAAAGACCTACGCCTTTGGCACCGGACGTAACTACCACATCTACTTCTCCAGTAACATCTACATTTGCCAGTAGAGTTACATTACGGCCATCCTTTGTTTCCGAAGGTTTATCTTTAAATTCTTCAAGATCTTTTTGCAGTTTCAGAAGATGTTTGTGTTTTTCCTCGAAAAATTCTTTCTGTTCTTCTGTAGGATTAACCAAGACGTAGCCGTAAAAACCATCCACGATAATAGTGTCGCCATCTTTAATATCCTTAGTTGCAACATGAGTCCCCACTACTGCAGGCAAATTAAGAGATCGTGAAATAATGGCGGCATGGGAAGTTAGTCCGCCATGATCCATTACTACGCCCTTGACGTTTCTTCTCGTGAAAAGGATCGTATCGGCAGGGGTCAAATTTTCGCTAACGACAATTACATCATGGGGGATTTTGGATTCCCATCTTTTCTTTTGAAGATTACGCACTATTCTATGCTTTATGTCTTCAATATCCTGAGCCCTTTCTTTCATGTATTCAGCATGTGAATTTGTCATTAAATCCTGATACTTAGAAAATTCGTCATTCACTATGAACTCAGGCTGTCTTTTTTCATCAGCAATCCTTTTTTTCATTCTTTTCATCAGAACCTTGTCATTAAGTATCATAAGCTGGGCCTCAAAAATAGAAGATCTGGTCTCACCCATCTTTTCCCTGGCAATATCAAATATTTTGTTGAGCTCCTTCTTCGATCTTTCTACGGCTTCTTCCAAGCTATTAATAGCATCATCAACATTTTCGATATGAGTAAGGGCAATCTCCAGCTTGTCCTTTGCAAAAATATAAACTTTACCAATCACTATACCCGGCGCAGCAGCGATACCCTGTATTTTATTATCAGCTTCCCTATATATTTGATTAAGTTTCTTCATAATTCGTCAAAGCCTCTTTCAAAAAAACCAATAATTTCTTTTGCCGCTTCTTCTTCATCATTACCATCGAAAGTGAGTGTCACTTCCGATCCCATTTCCGCTGCAAGAGTCATCACACCGATTATGCTTTTTCCATCCACACTAATCCCATCTTTAGAAAAATTAATATCGCATTCATATTTTGAAGCCATCTTAACTATAGTTGCAGCCGGTCGTGTATGCATTCCAGCTTTATTAACAATCTTCACGGTCTTTTCAATCATTAGTTACTAGCTGCTTCTTTTAATGAGTGAAGCGGTTAAATATCTAAAAAATTCCTGTTTATCTTCATGTAAGATTTCCAGCGAACTCAATGCTTTATTTGAATATTTGGTTACATCTTTTTCTGCATCTTCAAGAACACCCAGAGTTTCATATATTTTCTTGAATCTTGCGACCTGAGAACTTTTGACACCTCTGTTTTTTATAAGTCCGTACAAATAATCTTTATTCTTACCTTTTGCTTTCATAAAAGCTTTTATAAAAAGATAAGTTTTCTTTCCTTCAACAATGTCGCTGCCTATTTTCTTGCCGAATTTGCTCTCCTCACCAATAACATCGAGCAAATCATCCTGAATCTGGAAGGCTATTCCAATATTTCGGCCATAAGATGCAAGAGCCTCAACCTGTCTCTTAGAACCATTTCCCAACAAGGCACCGACTCTGCAGCACATTTCAGAAAGGGCTGCGGTCTTTTTGCCTACCATCGAAATATAATCATTTAAAGAGACATCTTTTGTGGTCTCGAAATCCTTGTCAAGACTTTGACCCTCACAAACCTGAACGAGACCTTCTGTGAAGGCTGAAAATACTTCTTTACAGTTATTCTTACAATCTCTCAATAAATATTCATACGCAATAGAAAGAAGACTATCGCCGGAAAGAATTGCGGTGTTTACATTATATTTTATATGCAGAGTTAACCTACCTCTTCTTTTTTCAGCATTATCCATGATATCATCATGAACGAGAGTAAAGTTATGCAGTAACTCGACTGCCACCGCAGCATTATAAGCACCGGAAAATTTGCCTCCAACAGAGTCAGTAGAAAAAAGCAAAAGGATAGGCCTCAGTCGCTTCCCGCCGCCCTGGAGTATATAATGAGAAGGTCCATAGAGCGATTCCGGCTTCCTATTGTCAACCGACTTCAACAGTTTTTTATCAACGATCTTTCTTTGTTGTTCGTATGATTTATGAAAATCATTAGAAGAAATGCTCAATAAATTTCTTCCTTTCTTATCATTTTATTATTTCTTAACTCAGGTAAAGTTTGGGAGCCGGTTAAAAACATTATTTTTCTTAAATCATCAAACCAAGATTTAACTAAAGCAACCACACCTTCGGCATTATTTCTGTCCAACTCAATTAAGATTCGTCTGGCAGATGCAGTCAGGTCTGCTCCAAGAGCAAATGCTTTTGCCATATCGAAAGAAGAATTTATCCCGCCAGAACCTATTAATATGAAATTATATTTTTTCCTAAGCTTAGAAACTTCTCTTACGCAATAAGCAGTAGGAAGCCCCCAATCCCAGAAATCAGTAGGGATGACCTCATCATTTCGCAGAGATTCAACCCCGACCCAGCTAGTCCCGCCCGCACCGGCCACATCAATTCCGAAAACTCCTGAATCTAAAAGTTTTTCAGCCACTTTTTTCGAAATACCAGATCCTACTTCCTTTATTATAACGGGAATCTTCAATTCTTTAACAAGCTTTCTTATCTTTTTCAGCAGACCGGGGAAATGAGGCTCACCATTTTTCTGGAAAAGTTCATGCGCCGGGTTTATATGTACCACCATCGCATCCGCTTCGATTAGTTCTGCAAGATAGTTTACCGACTTAAATGATTTCAGGTCAACCACTTGGGCAGCACCGATATTTCCAAGAATAGGAATTTTCGGGGCACTTTTCCTAATAATCTTGTAAGTCTCAAGGTATTTATCATTTTCAAGCGCCTGCCTCTGACTTCCGACACCGAGAGGTATGTTTAGCTTTTCAGCGGCAACTGATAGCTGTGCGTTTATATTCCCTGCTTTTTGCGTCCCGCCTGTCATGCAAGATATTAGAAATGGATACGCAATTTTCTTTTTCAAAAACCTTGTACCGAAAGATATTTTCTCAAGATCAACTTCGGTGGCTGCATCGTGAATAAATTCATACTTTTCAAAGCCATTTTTCTTTTCCTTGAAGGAAACTTTATCTGTCAAGCAAAGCTCAATATGCTCTCTTTTGCGTTGTTGGGTAGAGTCAGGCTTACCGGGCATGCAGCAATATTCACCAATCTATTATCTAAAAATAATTTAGGCCAAAATATTAAAATTCCGAATAAAATACTTGTTTGATAAATGACGTGGATAACTCATTAACAAAAATAAAACTCAAAACAGTAGAAGCTGTGGCGTTTGATAAACGGATTTTGACAGCAGCAGGATTTATACGTGTTCAATATCAATTTGGTATGCTCTTTAAATCATTATATTTACCAGATATTCAAAAATAAAAGCAAACAAATCTTAGATATAAAAGAGACATGAAAGGAATTCAAAATGGAAATTCAGCTTAAGAATAAAAGAGCACTTGTGACCGGCGGAAATTCAGGGATCGGGAAAGCAATTTCACTAGCACTGGCAAAAGCAGGTGCTAGAACAGCAATAAATTACGTTGTAAACCCGGAGGCTGCTGAGGAAATGGTTAAGCAGATTGAAGGACAAAAAGGTGAAGCCATTGCAATTAAAGCCGATATATCCAGCCCTTCGGAAGTATCAAACATGTTCGATGAAATTAAACAAAAATGGGGCGGAATAGATATATTAGTAAACAATGCGGGGATAGACGGAGAAAGAAATTTAAGCTGGGAAGCAGATCTTGAGAAATGGAAGAAAGTTATTGATATAAATCTATTCGGTGCATTTTACTGCTCGCATGAAGCTCTTAAATATATGGTTACACAAAAGAGCGGGGTTGTTTTGAATATCAGTTCTGTTCACGAAATAATAGCCTGGTCGGGTTACAGTGCGTACACCACAAGCAAGGCAGGTATAGGAATGATGACACAAACCTTAGCACAGGAAGCTGCTCCATACGGTGTACGTGTTCTCTCAGTTGGACCGGGTGCGGTGAAGACGCCAATAAACAAATCAGTCTGGGATAACCAAAGCACATTGAAAGACCTATTGGAGAAGATTCCTCTAAACCGGATAGGCACACCGGAGGAAATAGCTAATATGGTTGTTGTTCTCGTTTCCGATGCGGCATCTTATGTAACGGGCAGAACTATATTTATTGACGGTGGGATGACTGAATACCCGGATTTTAGTCATGGCGGATAAAATAAAAAGAAGTTATATAGCTTTTATTTAATAGTGCCACTTTCTTCAACAACCCTGCAAACAGGTTTATGATGGACTTCAAGGTTACATGAATTTGCGATAAAACATAACTCATCGGCTTTTTTGTGCAGTTCGTTAGCTTCTTCGATCATTGATTTTTCGGATACAGTTACAACCGGATTAAGAGTTACTTCCGTAAAACGCCCACTTCCGCCCGGCAATTCCAGCAAAGTTCCATTTGCCTGATCCGAATAATCTACAACTACAACTCCCGCATCGGCACATAAATG
>JBJKPP010000152.1:0-4670 GCA_046706145.1 Ignavibacteriaceae bacterium
AATACGTTGAAGATCAAACTTGCTGCGGACAGCCTGCTTTTAATTCTGGATACCGAAAAGAAACGATTCCTGTGGCTGAGAATTTTATAAGATTATTCCGGAATAAAGATCATATTATAGCTCCTTCTGGTTCATGTGTTACATTTGTTAAATGCTTTTATGATGAGCTGAATATCGACAAGAATTTAATACCAGCATATAAGGAATTAAAAAATAAAATTTTTGAGTTTACTGAATTTATGGTCGATGTGTTGAAAGTAGATTCTATACCGGGTGAATTTAATCATAGAGTTACTTATCACGATTCGTGTCACCCTTTGCGTGAACTAAGAATTCATGATCAACCACGCAAACTTATTAACAGTATTAAAAATATAGATTTTGTCGAGATGGAAAGAGCAGATATATGCTGCGGGTTTGGAGGGACTTTTTCTGCTAAATTTGAAAATGTATCTGTAGCGATGGTAGAAACTAAATGCAGATTTATTCAGGAATGTGGTGCGGAATTTTGTGTTGGATCGGATTCAAGCTGCTTGATGAATATTGAAGGATATTTGAAAAAGCATAATATGAAATCTAAAACTATGCATATTGCAGATCTTATAGCTGAGAGTATGAAACTCTGAAAAATCATAATTTAAGCAAACGACGTTAGAAAGAGATTACAAAATTGCAAATATCTCCGCTGCAAACTAAAAAACTTATAGGTGAAGCACTTGTCGATTTACCTCTTCGCAAAGCTGTAGATAATGCAACAAATTCTTCAATAGCTTCACGTCAAAAAATAGTTGATCAAATTCCTTATTGGGAAGATCTACGAACAAAAGCCCACATTATAAAAAGAGATGTAATAGAAAATCTTGATAAATATCTTGAGGAATTTGAGAACAATTGTCTTCAAAACGGAATTCATGTTCATTGGGCTGTAGATGAAAAAGAAGCCCGCAAACTTATTCTACAAATTGCAAAAAAAAATAACGTTAAAACTGTTGTAAAATCAAAATCTCTTACTACGGAAGAGATTCATTTAAACGATTTTTTTAAGCAAAACGAAATAGAATCTCTTGAAACGGATTTGGGTGAATATATTGTTCAGTTGAACGAACAAATTCCATCTCATCTAACAGCTCCTGCAATACATCTAAGCCGGAAAGAGATAGGTAAATTATTTGCTGAAAAACTGGGCTATAAATATACGGAAGAGCCGGCTGAATTATTGAAAATAGCAAGAAAGATATTAAGGGAAAAATTTCTTTCTGCAGAAATGGGAGTTACAGGTGTAAATTTTGCCTTTGCCGACACAGGAAGTTTCTGCATTGTTGAAAATGAAGCAAACGCTCATCTTACTTTAAGTCTTCCCAAGGTTCATGTTGCTATAATGGGTATCGAAAAAATAATTCCGGATATAAAATCTCTTCCTCTCTTTTTGAAGCTGCTTCCTGCGAGCGCTACTGGACAGAAATCTTCTTGCTATGTAAATTTTGTAGGAGGACCAAGCCGAGAACAATACGGCGAAGGTCCTGAAGAAGTTCACATAATTTTACTTGATAATGGAAGAACGAAAATTTTGAGTGATCCCAAATTACGTGAATCACTTTTCTGTATCAGGTGTGGAGCATGTTTGAATGCATGCCCTGTTTATAAACAAATTGGAGGACATGCATACGGCTGGGTGTATATGGGCCCAATTGGTGCAGTTCTCATCCCGCAGTTTCTGGGAGAAAAGGAGGGGAAATATTCGCCATTTTTATCCAGTCTTTGTGGTGCTTGTTATGATGCTTGTCCCGTAAAAATAAATTTGCCTCATCATTTGCTTACGCTTCGTAACAGAGTAGTTGAATCGAATAACACAAAATCGGGGGATAATTTAGTATTTAAGCTTTGGTCGTTTCTTGCCTCCAGACCTAAACTTTATCGCCTGGCTACGAAGTTACCCGCTAAACTTCAAACTTTGATGCCAAAAGAAAAGTCATATCCAGTCCCGGGTTATAGTAAAGAACGTAAATTTGCAAGCTTCGATTCAAAAGGTTTTAGACGAAGATTTTATGAACTAAAGAAAAATAAATGAAATGAATAGCAGAGAAGTAATATTAAATAAAATACGTAAAGCGAATCAGATCACTTCGATTATGAACGAAGATATTCCTGGAGTTGAACAAAAAATACAAGAAGGAATTGTTTCAGTTACACCAGAAGATTTGTGGGGACAGTTCAAAGTTGAGCTTGAATTGATATCCGGAAAGTTTTATTCAGTTAATAGTATCGAGAAGGCAGCAGATTTGATTTCTGAATTTGTTTCAGAAAACAAATTTGATAAAATTGGAACTAGTGGAGAAGAAATTTGCGAAAGTGCTATCAAAAAAGTACAAGAACATTCCCCGAAGATGAAAGTTGTTTCATCTACAAATCTAAATTTTGAGGAACGGAAACAAGAATTTGCGTCAATTGAACTTTCTGTAATTCATCCTTCATTTGTTATTGCTGATATAGGTTCACTCGTTTTTTTATATAATCAAACGGGCACTTCGCTTCCTCATTTTTTGTGCGACAACACATTTGCCTTAGTTAAAAGAGAACAAATAGTCGCAAATCAATTTGAGCTTTTTGAAAAGCTAAGCATTGAAGATTCAAAAAATATGGTATTTGTTACGGGACCAAGCCGAACAGCAGATATAGAAAAGATTCTTGTACTCGGTGCTCACGGTCCGCGTAATCTTACAGTAATATTAGTAGATAAATAATAATCCAGTAACCTAAATTAGGAGCTATGGCAGTTTCAAAATTTCTTGCGGTTGATTTAGGCGCAGAAAGCGGACGGGTAATAGTTGGAATTCTTGAAAATGAAAGAATCTCCGTTGAAGAAATCCATCGCTTCCCAAATCAACAAATTCATAAAGATAACAGTAGTTACTGGGATGTACCGTTTCTTTTTAAAGAAATAAAAAAAGGAATGTCTGAGGCTGTGAAAATGGGACACGGTGATATTGAATCAATGGGATTGGATACCTGGGGTGTTGATTTTGGATTAATAGGGAAGAGTGGAGAACTTTTAGAGATGCCACATTCATATCGCGACAATCGAACAAACGGAGTACCTGAAAAAGTATTCAAAATAATTTCTTCAGATGAAATTTATCGAAGAACCGGCATCCAGATTATGCAGATAAATTCCCTTTACCAATTATACAGTGTTAAGTTGGGAATGGAATCTCTGTTGAATGAGTGTGATAAACTTTTGTTTATTCCGGATTTATTCAATTATTTCTTGACGGGCGAAAAAAAATGCGAATACACAATTGCCTCAACATCTCAAATGCTTAATGCTGAAACAAAAACCTTTGATGAATTCATATTTTCTAGATTAAAATTGCCTATAAACATTGTGGCGCCTATAATTAAACCTGGAACTATTGTAGGAAAATTACGTCCTGAAATTTCTCATGAAACTATGCTTAAGCCTATAGACATAGCTGCAGTAGGATGCCATGACACTGCGAGTGCAGTAGCTGCTGTCCCGGCAAGTGGCGATGATTGGGCATTTCTAAGCTCCGGAACATGGTCGCTTTTGGGAATAGAAACTGATGAACCAATAATCGAACTGTCACTAAAAAACAATTTCACAAATGAAGGTGGCATTAATAACAAAATAAGATTTATTTCTGTTACAACGGGATTATGGTTTTTACAGGGTATTAAAAAAAGCTGGGAAAGAAACGGGAAACAATACAATTACGAGAAAATAATACAAATGGCGGTATCTGCTGAAGAATTTATTTGTAATATTAATCCGGACGACCCTGCATTTATTAATCCTGCAGACATGGTTGGAGCCATAAAAGATTATTGTGCAAGAACTAATCAAGTATTTCCTAAAACAAAGGGAGAATTAGTACGAAGTATTTTAGAAAGTCTTGCATTTCGGTATAAAACAATCCTAGATAAAATTGAGAAAGTGTCCAGAAGAAAAATTAATAAATTACATATTGTAGGTGGTGGTTCTCAGAATGAATTATTGAATCGGTTAACTGCAGACGCGACAGGTAAAGAAGTTGTTGCAGGACCTGTTGAGGCCACAGCACTTGGAAATATAATTGTTCAGGCAATTAGCAGAGGTAAGATTGAATCGTTAGAAAAAGCAAGAGAAATCATTTCTTCATCATTTACACTGAAATATTATAAACCTGAAAATCATGAGAAATGGGAAGAAGCCGGGAATAAATTCAATTTATTTTACCCGTAAGGTAAGAAATTTATGGTGGTTTGAAAATATTTGCCGCATTCAAAAAAATCTAGTAGCGTTCTAAAAAATAGATTTGAGCAAACTAAAGTCAATATAAAATTAACCTAGGGAGGACACAGCACATGCACACAATTTCTATGACCTTCTTCGACTGGGCAATACTTGCTGTCTATTTAGGGTTTGTAATATGGATTGGCTTCTATCTAAAAAAATATGCTAAAACAGATGAGGATTATTTTCTAGCTGGCAGGAGAAATAGTTCTATGATAGCCGGAGTAGCTTTTATGTCCGCTAATATGGGGGCTCTTGAAGTCGTTGGCTATGCCGGTCAGGGAGTTGAGTATGGATTGTATGCAATGCATTTCTATTTAATTGGAGCAATACCTGCAATGTTGTTTTTAGGGGTTGTTATGATGCCCTTCTATTACAG
>JBJKPP010000153.1:0-5218 GCA_046706145.1 Ignavibacteriaceae bacterium
AAATACAAATAAAGTATCCCCAGCAGCAAATAAATTATAAAAAACATAATTATGGAAAATAAAATATCGCCGGCAGGAACAGTTAAAGAAAGCGCGTCTTTTGTTCTTAGTAAATGATATACTATCCACGGCTGCCTTCCAACTTCCGCTGATATCCAGCCAAGCTCGCAAGCGATAACAGGAAGTGGAATTGACCATTTTAACCATTTGAGAACCTTTTTGCTGTCATAAAGTTTCTTTTTATAAAGGAGATAGACTGAAATTGCCATAATAATTAAAAAGTAAACACCAAGCACCACCATGTTATGGAAAGAAACAAATGTTAGGAACAACGGCGGTATATCATCTTTAGGAAATTCATTAATTCCCTGAATCTTAGCATTAACACTTCCAAAAGCCATCCAGCTTAGCAGTCCGGGAATTTCAATTTTGCCTTTCAAAGACGGAGGTATTGGCGTCGGCACTGCAAAAAATACCAAAGGTGCTTTCGTTGAAGTTGTATAAAGTCCTTCTATAGCAGCAAACTTTTCCGGCTGGGTTTGTGCAACTTCGCGTGCATGAAAATGTCCAAAAGGAAATATTTCTGATGCGGAAAAAATTAATCCAAAAATCACGCTAACTTGCAAAGATTTTTTTGCAAAATCCAAAAATTTACCTTTAAGTAAAAAGTAAGCAGAAATACCTGCCATAAAAAACGAACCTGTTATTAATGCGGCCACAACTGTGTGGAAAAACCTCGGTAATGTAGAAGGATTAAAAACCGCGGCCCAAAAATCGGTTAATTCCGCTCTTCCGTGCTGTACTATAAAACCAGCAGGGGTTTGCTGCCAGGAATTTGCAACGATTATCCAAAATGCTGAAATGGTAGAACCAACAGCCACCATTAAAATTGCAAACCAATGAACACCTTTGGAAACTCTATTCCTTCCGAATAAATAAAGTCCTAAGAAACCCGATTCAAGAAAGAAAGCAAACACACCTTCGGCAGCTAATGGAGCGCCGAATATGTCTCCAACAAACTTGGAATATTCTGCCCAGTTAGTTCCAAACTGAAATTCCATTACTATTCCAGAAGCAACACCAACCGCGAAAGTTATTGCTAAAAGTTTAGCAAAAAATTTTCCAATCGACTGATAAAGCTCATCTTTTTTTCTCCAGCCAAGAAATTCTACTACTACAAGTAGCCATGCAAGGCCTATTGTAATTGGTGGAAAAATGAAATGAAAACCTACAGTCATAGCGAATTGAATTCTCGCTAACACCTCTGCACTCATAGGTCTCCTCCCCGATAATGAAGTATATTTTATGAATAAACAGAAATTTTATTCTGAACTATTACTAATTTAATTATTATTTTGTAATTGACGCATAACATTTTCCAATTTGTTAAAAAATTATATTTTGTTTTGAAAATTAATTCTCAAAAATCCATTACGGGAGAAGATATGAAAATGAAAGTTTTGGGCATTTCCGGCAGTATTAGAAAGAATTCTTTCAATACAGGCCTTCTGAGAGCAGCAAAGCAAATCCAGCCGGAAAACATAGACATAGAAATTGCTAATATATCAGATATCCCTCTATATAATGAAGATAACAATATTGGCAACACTCCAGAACCAGTCAAAATATTTAAACAAAAAATTGCGACGTCGGATTCACTACTTTTTGCCGTAACCGAATATAACTATTCACTTTCAGGCGTATTGAAAAATGCCATAGATTGGGCTTCCCGTCCTCTAAAGGATTCTCCGCTGAACGGAAAGCCATTTGCAATGATGGGAGCAGGCGGCGCCTTGGGAACAGCGAGAGCTCAATATCATCTAAGGCAAATTGCCGTTTTCACAAATATGATAACTTTTAATAAACCCGAGTTATTTGTTCCGCAGGCAATAGAAAAATTTGATGAAAATGGAAATCTCAAGGATGATACAATTAAAGAAAAAATTAAAAATTTATTAAATACATTAAACGAGTTTACTCTCAAGCTTAAACAGTGAATATAATGGTAACTAATAGCCTTAAAGTAAAAAATCTTATGAGTATTTAATTCTTTAAAACCTGTACTTTTTCCCATTTTTTGAAAATTGTATTTTCTATTTTAATAACTTTTTAGCACAACTTATCGTAAGGAGAAGAAATGGCAACAAGAAGAAAATTCATCCAGACCACACTTTTAGCTTCTGCAGCCACATTAGCAGGTAGAGCCCCAATTTTATCAAAAGTGATTAAGAGTCGCCGGGGTAACGGAAACTCAAAAGTTGACAAACCGATTGTAATTTCAACATGGAATTTTGGAATGACTGCTAATGCTACTGCCTGGAAAATATTGTCCAACAATGGCAGGGCTCTTGATGCTGTTGAGCAAGGAGTAAGAATTCCTGAGGCCGATCCTAAAATCAGCAGCATAGGTTATGGCGGCCTCCCTGATAGAGATGGTTTTGTTACTCTGGATGCTTGCATAATGGATGAGACGGGTAACGCTGGTTCTGTTGCATTTCTTCAGCATATAATGCATCCGATTTCCGTTGCCAGAGTAGTGATGGAAAAAACACCGCATGTAATGATTGTTGGAGACGGCGCTTTAAGAGTTGCTCTGGATAATGGTTTTAAGAAACAAAATCTTCTTACAAAAGAAGCCAAAAAAGAATGGGAAATGTGGCTCAAAGATCATAACTACAAACCATATAAATATGATGTCAACAATCACGATACTATTGGAATGCTGGCGTTAGATTCCAAAGGCAATCTTTCGGGAGCATGCACAACAAGCGGTGTAAAATTTAAATACCACGGCAGAGTTGCTGATTCTGCGATAATAGGCGCGGGCCTTTTTGTTGATAATGAAGTCGGCGGTGCCACAGCAACCGGCTTAGGAGAATCTGTCATAAAAATAGCAGGTTCTCATCTTGTTGTGGAAATGATGCGACGGGGAAAATCTCCGGAAGAAGCTTGTGAAATAGCAGTTCATAGAATTATCGAAAAGCAACCAAATTATAAAGATTTTCAAGTTGCATTTATTGCTCTCAATAAAAATGGAGAAACAGGATCTTATGCAATTCATAAAGACTTTCAATATGCCCTTCGAAGCAAAGAGAGCAATAAACTAATTGATACAAAATTCTATATGGATTAAAATTTAGAAATTTTTAATCAAAAGAACTTTGAACGCCATGAAAAAAATCTCAACCAAGATATTACCTAAAAAGAAAAAAAGAGCTCATCAAAAAGTTGGAGCTGCACCCGGTACTCTTGTTTATGTAGGAGAAGAAAGGGACCAAAAAGTAAAAATAAGACTCTTTGCGTATGACCAAAATACAGTTGAGGAAAAATCACTTGATAATATAGAAGAAAGTTTTCCGTACAAGGAGAAAACGCTTACAACCTGGATAAATATTGATGGTCTCAATAATATAGACTTAATTGAAAAGATCGGCTCTAATTTCAATATTCACCCTTTGGTTTTGGAAGATATTCTAAACACACATCAAAGACCTAAATTAGACGACTACGATGAATATACATATTTAGTTTTCAGAATAGTTTCTTGCGGCAAAGAACAAAATGAACTAGAGAGCGAACAAATCAGTGTTATACTTGGAAAGAATTATGTAATCTCCTTTCAGGAAAAAGAAGGCGATGTTTTTGAACCAATACGCGAAAGAATACGAAACGGAAAAGGGAGAATCAGAAAAGGCGGACCAGACTATTTAGTATATGCATTAATGGACGCTGTGGTTGATAATTACTTTGTTACTCTGGAGCATATTGGGGAAACAATAGAAGACTTAGAAGACAAATTAATTTCTGACCCACAGCCGGAAAATCTTCACTTAATTCATGAATTAAGAAGAGAAATGATAACGCTGAGAAAATCAATCTGGCCATTGCGGGAAGTTATAAACAGTATGTTAAGAGGAGATGTGGAATTAATTCAGCAAGAGACCGGAATATTTTTACGGGACGTTTACGACCATACAATCCAAATTATTGACACCATCGAATCTTACCGGGACATTATTAGCGGCATGCTGGACACCTATCTTTCAAGTGTGAGCAACAGAATGAACGAAGTAATGAAAGTTCTGACAATAATTGCAACTATTTTTATTCCTCTAACTTTTCTTGCCGGGGTTTATGGAATGAATTTTCACCATATGCCTGAACTTGATTGGACATGGATTTATCCATACGGTTTCTGGATTTTAATGATTATTGTTGCCGGAATAATGATTTTCTATTTTAAAAGAAAAAAGTGGATTTGAAAATTTGATATTATGTTTGTGAGTAAAAGATAATTTATAAAGTTTCTTCTAACTGTCCGTAGCATTTGTCTATTTCTTTCTGTAGCCCAATTGTTTTGGAAAGAGCGGTTACTATTTTGCATTAAGTTTGAATTTCTTCCAAACTTAATGTTCTCCCCTTTATATCTTTCAACCATTTTTCACAAACTTGATAACCACCAATTTGATATTTCCAAACTTCTTGTGAAAGTCCATCAAAGTATTGCTCTATACTAATAAATTCTTTCCCTTTTTATAGAGACGGCATAACTTGTCCCGATTTATCGAGATGCCCAGTCTCTGCAGCAATAGACTTTATTTTTCTACCTAATTACTTCCATCTGGAAATTTGGAAATTACCTTATCAAAATCTTTTGGCTCAAATAAATGCAAATTTGTAAACTACTTTTTATAACCCCTACTCCATGTTTCAAGCCTGAAGCTTTCTAACGTAATTCGTGTAACTCAAAAAACGGCTGTGTAGTGATTGACGATACAATCAAATCACATCTATAAACCTGAGTTAATAAACAAACGTCTAAAATGTAAATAATTTAAAAATTGGCAGATTTTTATTGTTGTATGGTTGCGAAAAATTAAACAATTGCTGAATTAAGATGGCGACTAAAATGGAGAAAGGAAAATAAAATGAAGTTCAATAAGAAAAATATATCAACGTATTTTTTGTGCATTACACTTTTCTTCGGATTACTGACGTGTAACGCGGCGGCAAAGTCAGGTACCCAGAAAATTCCCAACACGACGATAAAGATTTTTGTCCAATATCGACTATCTAAAGAAGGGATTTTAGCTAACAATAACATACACGTTAAAGTAAAGCACAACACAATCACACTAGAGGGCAAGGTTCCTACTTTGTATAAAAGAAGTCTTGCTGCAAAGGAAGCCGGGGACGTTGAAGACTCATACTCTGTAAT
>JBJKPP010000154.1:0-1962 GCA_046706145.1 Ignavibacteriaceae bacterium
CTCTGATGTAAACCAATACTGGGTTCATCAAGCACATACAGCACTCCGGCTAATTGAGAACCGATTTGCGTAGCAAGTCTAATTCTTTGAGCCTCTCCACCGGATAAAGTTCTCGCTGATCTATCAAGAGTTAAATAATCGAGCCCCACATTTACTAAAAAGCTCAACCTTGTTTTAATTTCCTTCAAAATTGGCTTTGCTATTAACGCTTCTTTGCCTTTCAGCTTTGCATTCTTGAAAAACTCGACGCACCTCACAATAGAAAGATTTGTAACCTCACTAACGTTTTTCCCAAGAAATTTTACTGCCAATGATTCTTTTTTAAGTCTGCCGCCTTTGCAAGTACTGCAAACAACTGTATTCATATAAGATTCAACCCACTCACGAATGTTATTTGAAGAAGTAGTGTTATAATAGTTTCGCAGGTATTCCAGAAGTCCTGCAAATCTATGATAATATGTTACAGGCTTGCCACCTCCATAAGAATACGAAAAAGAAATTTTCTCTTTGCTCCCATAAAGAATTACATCTTTCTGTTCTTCAGTTAAATCTTTTAATTTAGTATCAAAATCAAATCCATATTTTTGAGCAATAACTTCCAGTTGGTTGAAAAACCAGATTTGACGCGGTTTTCCTAGTGGAGCCAACCCTTCTTGATTTATAGATTTATTCCAGTCAGGAATAATCAGATTGAGGTCTAATTCTTTTTTTTCGCCCAATCCTTCACAATCGGGGCAAGAACCATATGGAGAGTTAAATGAAAACGAATTGGGAGCAAGTTCGCTGTAACTTATGCCGCAGTCCAGGCAAGCCAAGTGCCTGCTGAAGACATAATCCTGATTTTCATCATTTACTACAACTATTCCATTTCCATAGTTTAAAGCAAGGTCAACTGATTCGGTTAGTCTGCTCCTCGCACTTTCTTTCACAGTCAGTCTATCAACAACAATTTCAATATTATGAATTTTATACCTGTCAACTTTAAAACCTTTTTCCAGTTCAAAGAATTCATTGTCAACTCTAGCACGAACAAACCCGTCTGCTAAAATTTCACTAAAGAGTTCTTTATAATGGCCTTTTCTTCCTCTAATTACCGGAGCAAGTATAGACGCCTTTTTATTATCAAGTTTAGTTAGGATAGAATCAATAATTTGATTTGAGGTTTGTCTCGACACAGGTTTGCCGCAATTATAACAATGCGGTATTCCAACTCTTGCATACAGAAGCCTCAGATAATCATAAATTTCTGTAACCGTTCCAACTGTTGAACGAGGATTTCCTGAGGCAGTTTTTTGTTCAATTGAAATTGCCGGGCTCAAACCTTCTATTAAATCAACATCGGGTTTTTCCAGCATATCCAAGAATTGTCTGGCATAAGCAGAAAGAGATTCTATGTATCTTCGCTGACCTTCCGCATAAATCGTATCAAATGCTAAAGACGACTTTCCAGAACCTGAAAGTCCGGTTATAACCGTAAAAGAATCTCTCGGAATATCTACATCGATGTCCTTTAAGTTATGTTCTCTGGCACCCTTTACTATTATTGTCTCTTTTTCCAAATTTATCTTAGCTTTAAATTTTAAAAAATAATATTAATTATAGCTTAAGTGATAATCAATTTATTAAAGTGTGTACCTATCCCATTTAACAAATGAATAATACAATAAAAAGCTTCAAAACGATTAAAAAAGTAGCAGAATTCAAGCTAAAAGAAAAAAACTCAATCTTTATTAGCAAAGCTTATCCAATTAATAATGAAAGCGATATAGAAAAAATATTAAGAACCTTGAAAAAGGAATTCTACGATGTATCTCATCATTGCTTCGCTTATAAATTAATAGAAGGTAGCTCCAGATTTTCAGATGCCGGCGAACCAAACGGAACTGCTGGTGCAAGAATTTTCAATGCAATTGAGCACTTTGATTTAAGCAACCTCCTCGTTGTAGTTATACGTTATTTTGG
>JBJKPP010000155.1:0-2420 GCA_046706145.1 Ignavibacteriaceae bacterium
CTGAAGTCAGCGAAAGGAATTTCTTTAGCAGCTTCCATTAGGTTTATGATATCATCAACATCTTTGCCTCCGAGTTCTTCCTTACCTTCGCTACCTGCATTTCCTCTGTATTGTGAAGCAAAAACACAATAGCCCAGGCTTGCAATTTGTCCGTACATCCCTCTGGCGGTAAATTTGTCGATAGCACCTTTATCCAGGTATCCGCCTCTATTCCACATTACACAAGGGAATTTCTTTCCCGCAAAATTTTTTGGATATGCAAAATAACCCCTAATCTTTAACCCATCAGAAATGTAGGTAATCTTTTCCACCTCAGAATTTTCAATAATATCCTTTCCCCAGCCGCTAATTAATAACTTTGTTTGAGACTGATTTAATGATATTTTTTCTCGTTGAATTATTTTTTTAGTCATAAATTATCACACCGTAAACTGAAAGTTTGTTCTAAATTTAATAATTTAATTTCATTCAATAATTAAAATAAAAATTTAAATGAGCAAGTCGAATAAAGCAGGTTCTCACCAGGGTTCAAAAAGAAGAAAACCTAACAAGCTAGAAATTATTGGAATTGTTGTGATTCTGGTAATAGCTATTCTTCTATTATATTCCAATTTATCCAGTAAAAAAACAGTGAACAAAGAATACAAATTTCGCAAAGATGGGGAACTAACTTTTATGGATTCGACGGGGCAAAGTCTTGTGAAAATCGACATTCAAATTGCAAATAGTGATTTTGATAGAGAATTAGGGCTGATGTTTAGAAAAAGTATGCAAATGAAACATGGAATGCTTTTCATTTTTCCTAATGAGACTATTCAATCGTTTTGGATGAGAAATACAGAAATTCCTTTGGATATGGTTTTTGTCAATAAAGATAAGGAAATAGTAACTATACATAAAAATACCAAAATAATGTCGGACCAAACGTATAATTCAACTAAGCCGGCCCAGTATGTTGTAGAAGTTGATGCTGGCTTCTGCGACAAGTTTAATGTGAAAGTTGGCGATAAAATAAATTGGGTAAGAGATAATTAATCTTTACCGTAAAGCTCTAATTCGGCAAGCTCACAAATTATATGAGCTATTGTAATATGAGATTCTTGAATTCTTTGAACATTTGATGAAGGGATAATAATAGGGAGGTCAACGAGAGATTTTAGCTTTCCGCCATTTCCACCGAGAAAACCGATGGATTTCATTTTTTTAAGCTTAGCCATTTGAACCGCTTTTATAACATTAACAGAATTTCCGCTTGTTGATATAGCTAAAAGAATGTCTCCTTTATATCCCAAAGCTTCTACATTTCTTGCAAAAACATTTTCGAAACCGATATCATTTCCTCCCGCGGTTAAATTTGAGGTATCTGTTGTTAATGCAATTGCAGGCAGCGCAGGTCTCTTTAGTTTATGATTTAAGCGTATGACCAATTCCGTTGCAATGTGCTGGCAATCTGCGGCACTTCCGCCATTTCCACATAAAAGAAGTTTGTTCCCTTTAGAAAAAGTTTTTGATAGAAGATTTACTGCAGATAAGATTTCTTTAGAACATTGATTTAAAACTTTGATTTTTACTTCTGAACTTTCCTTTAAGGAATCAGCTATAAATTTCTTTTTGTTCAATTTATGTTACCTTATATTATGTTCTTTGGTTTGTTAGATGGTGACAGGAATTTTAGAGTGCACGGCATTTGCAAAAGTTTTTAGTGAGTCCCATGTGTTTTCATCTTCAAAGTGATTTCCAGTTACTATTATTTTAGCACCATTTTTAACTTTTTCTGCAGCTTCAATAGGGTTTTTGATGCCGCCTCCAACAATAACTGGAATGCTGCAGTATTGTGAAACTTCGCTTATCATGTCGTTCGGAACGGATTTTTCTGCACCGGAGCCTGCTTCGAGATATATAAATTTCATTCCCAAATATTCCGCTGCCAAAGCAGTAGCGGAAGCAATTTCTTTTTTATTTCTGGGAATAGGTAAACTTCCGTTCATATATTGGGTGGTGGTTAGTTTTCCCGATTCAATCAAAATATATCCGACGGATATTGCTTCGAGATTGTAAGATTTTATCAAAGGAGCAGCAATAACATGATTGCCTATTAAGTGTTCAGGGTTTCTTCCGCTTATGACCGATAAGAAAAAAATTGCATCCGCAGAAGGGTTTACTTGATTAATACTTCCTGGAAATATTATAACAGGAAGATTTGAGTTCTCACGTACTTTTTTTGTGAACGACTCAAAGCTTTCATGAAACAAAAGGCTTCCACCAACTAAAAAGCCATCTACACCGGAAATTTCACACGTAGAGATAAAATTTTCCAATTTATTATCAGGAAGTCTGTCGGGGTCTATTAGGATTAAATACGCAGCGCCCTTTTTCGATATTGTTTCGAGGAGATAATTATATATTTTCATAATTTGCGT
>JBJKPP010000156.1:0-11841 GCA_046706145.1 Ignavibacteriaceae bacterium
GAGATGGATTTCATATAACCCATCCATTTTTTCAAACTATTGTAATGTTCTTCTAGAATTCTATTATCGTCATAATATTTATGCACATACCAAACTATAAGTGGATAGGCAGCCTGCCATGCCGGAGTTCCTCTATAAGTACCCTTAAGCCACTTATGGTCAGGAGCAATATCAGGTACGCTGCCGTCGCGATGCTGTTCGTCCTGAATATCCCTTAGCCAATTAGTATAAAAGGCGGCCATATTAAAGTTATAGATTGCTTCTTCGGCAGAGAGATCGGCGTCAGCCATCCATCCCATTCGTTCATCCCGCTGATCACAATCGGTAGGCATACTCATAAGATTGCTTCGCTGCCCCCATAAAACATTTTTGTGTATCTGGTTAAATAAGGGATTGGAACAATCAAACTCACCTGTTTCTTGCACATTTGAATGTACAAAAGCAGCAGATAAACTTGTAAGATAAGGTTGCCCAGGAAATCCTTCCAGTTGTACATACCTGAAACCTTGCTGCGTAAACTTAGGGGCGTAAACTTCAGTACCAGGCTTGCCTGACAAAATATAAATGTCTGTTGCTTTTGCACTTCTATCTCCGTTCGCATCTATTGTATCCACAATACCCTCAGTTCTACGATCCTGCATACTGAGCATATCTTTACGTGTAACTTCCGCAGTTTTCATTATAACCTTTTCACCTTCTCCACCATCTACGTGTAAAATTGGATATCCTGAAAAGTTCTGTCCAAAATCAAAAACATAAATGTTATTCAGAGGTTCGCTCATGCTGATTGGATAAATTATTTTATCTACTGTTATAGGCGGCATCAACTGAGCTGACAAAATCCTGCTTTTGGGAGGTGCTATAATTATTGCGTTCTTCCATTGAGAATCATCATACGAAGGCTGATCCCAACCTTCCTTTTCGTAGCGTGCATCATAAACCTCGCCATTATAAATACTATTTAATAAAATTGGACTGTCAGAAACTTTCCATGAATTATTCGAAACAATATGAACTGATGAACCATCTTCATACTCAATATTCATTTGGAAAATTAGCTGCGGGCGACTGCCATAATGACGAAAATTATTATCATCAGTACGGAAATAACCATTCCCCAGCCAAACTCCAACAGCATTTGAGCCTTCCTGTAAATAATTTTTGACATTATAAGTCACATACAGCGCTCTTTTATTAAAATCTGAAGTTCCCGGATCCAAAATATGGTTGCCAACTTTTTTGCCATTCAGGTAAAGTTCATAATATCCAAGTCCGCAAATGAAAACGTAGGCACTTTTAATTTGCTTTGTTATACCAAATTCGTTTCTTAGTAAAGGTGAAGAAATATTAGTATCCTTTGCAGCAATCCATTGACCAGCCCAATCACTTCCGTTAAATAATCCTGTATGGAAAAAATTGATTTTGCTCCAGGGAGACGCCGTTCCGTCATTATCCCAAATTCTTAGTCTCCAATAATAACTTTGATCACTTTTAAGTGGCTTTCCTTGGTATGAAATATTAACAGACGTGCCTGATAATACTTTTTGTGTATCCCATATGTCTGCATTATTGTCTGATAAATTTTGCTGACTGCTTGCCACCTGAATTTGGTATGCAGATTGAACTAAATTCCTTTCCTTGCTTTCAATCACCCATGAAAAACGCGGGTGCAGCATGTCTATACCAAGAGGATTTTTAAGGTATTCAGTACGAAGGTTACATACAGTTGCATCGTTTTTTTGTGCATAAGAAAAATGCGAGTTGAAAACAACTATAATTAACAGGATAAAAAAGTACATTATTGTGTGGGGAACATCATTCAGGCGTGCAGTCTTCAGGGTAGATTTAATTTTCATTTGTCATCCTTCCATGAGTTTTCGTAAAGGGCTTATTTCTTTTCCTAGGAGAAAGAGTTTTTGGAAAATTAAAGTGTATAAATATCTAAAGCACTTTCTTAAAGTTACAACTTTTTACACTTTGATATTTATTTAGAATGAATAAATAGCTTGTAATGTTCGCGGTCATTTTTTATAAGACTATATGGTTAGATACTATAAACCACAACACAGTCCTGTCTTAAAAGACTAAAGTCTAATATTCGTAACCTATTATTAATTTTAAGGCATTAATATTTGAAGAGATTGGCCTTATTTTATAATTATTTTGGGCGGAGAGTCTCCCCGTGCGAATACCCCATCAGCCGTACAAAAAACAGCATACGGATATGTGCCTGAGGGTGCACTATCTTTAACCTTAAGCTTTAGCTTATGACCACTCTTTACAAATTTCGTATAACCATTTACGAGAGAGTCTTCTTTACCAACTGGTTTAAATAAACTGTCCGGAAATTGAAAATAGGCATCTGTTCCTATAGCAGTCCAAATAATGGTATCCTTTTTATGTACTATGATTTTAGTCTTTGTTGTATCCGTAGCATTAACAACTTTCCAGACATTACCTATTTTCATGACTTTCAATTCATATGTATTCGGTGCTTTTGAAACCGGTTTTTGCTGGGCAACGGGGACTTGTTTTTTCTGGTTAAGCAATATAAACCCAGATATGACGACACAGATTATAACCAGACTTAATTTATTCTTCATAATGACCTCCTTGTATTAACTATTATAGAAATACTTTAGCGTCAGAAATTTCAACCATCGTAATACAGTTTTTTTACTCAGTTTTCATTACTCTTATTAATCTTTGATACCCATTGTAAATAGTTTTTATCAAAGATAAGGTTTTTCAGTTCCGGCTGGCTTTCAATATCTGATCTCGGATAGCCATTTTTTATAGATTTTATAATCCAATCAATCGCTTCTCTTCGATCACCTAATTGTTCGTAAGTAGCACCTGCCCTAAACATCGTTTCGGCATCATGCGGCGCTAATCTTACTGATTTTTTAACATATTCTAATGCTTTTTCTTTTTGATGAACCATTGCATAGTAACCTGCTAGCATAGTAATTAGTTGCGCATTATTAGGATTTACCTCTTTGTCCTTCTCCCCTAATCTTATAGCCTGCCAATAGGCCGAGTCTGCTTTATCGCGTTCACCAGGAGCCCAGTAATATGCAGTCGCTAGATTTCCCCACATTGTGTAATCATGGTCATTAATCGAAAGCGCTTTCTTATATTTCTCGGCAGCCTCTGCATATTTTCCTAAAATGTAATAAACAGTTCCGAGATTTGAAGCAAGAAAGTAGGTTTGCTTTATATCGAAAGCCTTCTCAAAGGTTTTAATCGCATCATTTAATTTATTTGTATAATAATATGCTGCACCCAAGCCATTTAATCCTAAATAATTTTGAGGATTGAGTTGAATTTCTTTCCTGAATTGAACAATAGCCTCGTTGTAGCGCGCATGATTGCAATAAAAAACACCTAATGAATGATAACCGATCCAATTTGATGGCTGCATACTAATAGCGTTTTCATAAGTTCTTTCGGCATCATCCGGTAAACTCTGATTTTCATATGCTTTTGCCAGGCCCTGATATGCTTCGTAGCTTACAGGGTCAATTCCCAATGCCCGATTAAAATCATCTACAGCCTCTTTATATTTTCCTGTTCCATCATGAATGTTACCAAGGACAATATTTACATAAGCAAGCTTGCTGTTTAACTCATACGCACGCTTAGCTTCTTTTACTGCTTTTTGAGCCAGTTCATTTTTTTTGACTAATAAATATTTTTCCCAGTAAGCTTGGGCCAAACCAGCGTGTGCAAGAGCGTATAGCGAATCTCTTTGAATTGCAATTAAAAAGGAATTAATAGCTGATTCTACTTCACTAAAATTCTCTTTGCTTTGAAGAAACCCTCTGCCCTGGATATAATATTCATATGCTTCAGGGTCATTTGTGTTCCCAGCTTCCAGAAGCCCTTTTAATTTAGGATTCAATTGAAGGTTAAGCATTTTTAGAACTGAAATGATTGATCTATTCTGAAGGAGCGCTAATTTATTCTCCTTAACATCAACAACAAAAGAGTTGAGTTGGCGTAAACGCTTTGCATCAATAAGGTTTAGTGTCAGACGGAAACTATCATCTATTTGCATTAGGCTGCCCGTAACTACAAGATTTGCCCCAAAGAATTGATTAGCTTGTCCGGGACTTTGAATATTATTTTTTAATATCTCACTGATTGGCACCACCCAAATTGAATCGTGTAATTGCTGAAGCTGGGTTAAATTACTAGTGAGTATTTCAGTGAGTCCATTACAAAATGCCTGATTAGATTTATCGCCACCAATGTCGGAGACAGGTAAAACTGCTAGATGCGGTGTCTCTATTATTTCCTTTGGTCCAAATATAGATTCAATAAATGGTTTGTGTTCAACAAATGCTATAAACAGAATTAAAAGTAATAAAAAAGCCAGTATAAGTTGATTTTTAGTTGAGTGAAGATTAAATGTCTTTTTCGCTCTGTATCGTGAAGACTTAATTTCAGGTGCGTTCCCAGTTTTAAGATCTTTCAAAAAATCCGATACATTTTGATATCTGTTATTTGGATCCTTCTGTAGGCACTTAGCAACAATGTTTTTCAAATAAGAAGGACAATCCAATTCTTCGGGTAAAGAGCCAGCCTCAGAATTAACAATAGAATAAGCTATTGCCTGTTCGTATTCGGCTTCAAATGGTAAATGCCCACATAACATTTCATACAAAACAACTCCAAAAGACCAGATGTCCGATCTCGCGTCTGCTTCTTTGCCGTAAATCTGTTCGGGTGACATATATGACATTGTTCCAAATGTAGTACCTGATTTAGTTAAATTAATTCCTCTACCAATCTTCGCCAGACCGAAATCCATTATTTTAACTTTATCTTCTTTGGTTATCATTACATTCTGAGATTTAATATCTCTGTGGACGATACCCTTTTTGTGCGCCTCTTCCAATCCTTCCGCAATTTGTGTTGCGATATTAATTGATTCATCAAGCTTAATTGGACCAGACTTGATTTTGTCTTTTAACTCAACTCCATCAACCAACTCCATAACGATAAACATCTCATTATTATCCTCTTCAACAGTATAAATAGTCGCAATATTGGGATGGTTAAGCGAGGCGGCAGCTTGCGCTTCAATCTCAAATCTTCTATGTTCATCTTCATCTACGGAAATATGGCGGGGCAAAAACTTAATGGCAACTTCACGTTTTAACTTTACATCCTCGGCTTTATAAACTACTCCCATTCCCCCCTCGCCGAGTTTATCCATTATTTTGTAATGAAGTATAGTTTCCCCAGTCACACCAGACCTCTACAGAAATTAAAAATTCATTATTGCTATGTCTTTATATATGGAGTTCAAAAAAACTAGATTCAAAAATGTTTCCTAAACTAGCAAAACAACACTATGAAGTTTTCGTTTGTGTGCAAATATTATAGAAATGGTCTTGAGGAATTTTACTAAAGCCGACCAACAGCTTGTACCCTATTTACAATCTTTTGAACCTGCTTTTGAAAGCTAAGTCAAAAAACGAATAAATTCAATAAAAAACTATCGAGATTGTATATTTTATAAACCAGTAGGATAATTTTACAGCAGCTTCCCTTTAATAATGAGAGTACTTAACCAAACGCTATAATCCAGTTGCTTATTTAAAGAAAAAGTAATAATATTCATTCGACAGTAGATAAATTGATGATTGGGGCATCACATACTTCTACTACTTAAGGAAAGGAAAAATTCTTTTCCTTGTTTTTCCTCTGTCCTCCATCAAATCTTCACTCCTTAGGAGTAGATACAGTTCTAAGTGTTTTAGTTCTGTGTTTACGTATATAAATTCTCAAAGAATGCCTCTTCAATAATAATTAAGATCCATGTAAATCAATCGTGATAACATATAATTATCACTGGTTCATTGTGGATACAAATCATTTAATAATGAAGTTAAGCACTCTTTAGTAGAGTGGCTATAACTTTAAATATTTGAGAAAGGGCAAAAATGAAAACAAAAACAATCGATATAATGACCATCCTTGCTCTATTCATATTTATGCTCTATTCGTGTGGTGAAAAAAACAATAAGGTAGCAGAAAGTCCATCCAAGAATTCACAGGATATGGAGAAAAAAATCACATCCAAGGTGCCAGTCAAAACATTTGCTACCGGTTTAAATAATCCCCGTGGACTTAAGTTCGGACCTGACGGTTACCTTTATATAGCTGAGGGCGGTTTAGGTGGTACAGATTCAACAGTTGGAAAGTGTGAGCAAGTACCAATGGCCGGACCTTATAAGGGCGGCTACACATCACGAATTTCTAAATTAAGTCCTGATGGCACTCGATCAACTGTTGCAGATAGTTTAGCTTCTAGCCAGACTAATCCCCAACTTGGTTCTTTTGTAAGCGGTGTTGCAGATATTGCATTTGTAAACGGTCAACTTTATGGAATTGAAGCAGGGGCAGGCTGTTCACATGGATTGGCAGGGACAAACAACACTATTTTCCGTGTAAATCCAAACGGTAAGATTACTCATATTGCAAACCTCAGTAAATATCAAAAAGCTCATCCTGTTGCATATCCTTCCAAGGCCGATTTTGAACCTGACGGTACCTGGTACAGCATGATTAGCGTGAAGGGTGATCTTTATGCAATTGAACCAAATCACGGTGAAATGATTAAAGTTACAACCAGCGGAAATATAAAACGAGTAATTGATATTTCTGTAAGTCAAGGACATACTGTTCCAACTGTCGTAGCATATCACGGAAATTTCTACATTGGCAATCTTAATATATTTCCAATCGTGCCAGGCAGCTCCAGTATTTTTGAGGTTACACCAAGCGGACAAATCAAAAAGATTGCAGGTAATCTATCTACAGTTCTTGGATTAGTATTTGATCAAAAAGATAGGATGTATGTGCTAGAAACATCTACTGCGGCTGGCAATCCAACCCCAAACACTGGTAAGCTGGTGCGCATATCAACATCCGGCGAACAAGAAGAAATTGCATCCGGCCTTTCTTTTCCAACAGGAATGACAATGGGTCCTGACGGAAATCTCTATGTGTCGAACAAAGGGTTTGGATTCCCCGCCGGTTCCGGTGAAATATTGAAGTTTAGTCTTGACTGAATAACGAATTAACATGCCTGTCGTGTCTAGGACAGGCATGTTTTCAGGCTGTCATGGTTTGGACCATGACAGCCAAGGATAATCTATAACGGTGTGTACTATGACAACCCCGTGTAAGCAAAAGTCCCGACTTAGTCGGGACTTTTACAAAACCCTTTCACGTCTTACTTAGACCATGGGGGTACAATATGATTTGTTCTTGCATATGCAATTGATTGCCCCAGATGCTCGTGGGGATGAGAAGCAATTAGCATTAAAAGCTGTGCCTTTGTGAATTTTCCGAAAGGTAACTCAACAACAGACTCGTAGTCCGTATCAGTGTAACCGGAGAGGAACTTTTCCGCATCAGCAAAGGATTGCTGTAAGAATTTTTTCACATCTTCTTTTTTTGTCATATTTTTCTCTGCATCTTTATCAAAACCTTCAGGCATTTCTGCTCCGAGGTATGAAAGGAAGAAATAGTTACTCATTGCGACATGTACATATACTTCTGAAACAGATCTAACCCCTTCCATTGGACGCCAGCTATAATCTTCAGCAGGCATTGCCTCTGCCAGATCCATAAGCTTTTTACCTGTTTGCTGTAGATCATCAGCCACTAATTTAGTGAGGGTTGCAGAAGCATCTTCCGTGGTGCTATCCATATCCTGGGCAGACACCTTGTTAATAAGTAAACAACACAACAGAATAGAAAACAGCATTAGAGAGAACTTTTTCATAGAACCTCCTGAGTTATTTTGTAGTTGTAATGGATTTAGTTCAGGACAGCATTTGAGTTGAGAAAGCAACTAAATTTTTATAGTCACCTTTTTTGATTTAGAACAAATTAGACTATGGGAATTAAACGATCAATCAGAAACTAATGTGTCCAATTCCAGCACGAAACGAACTTCTACATCAAAGATAAGATGGGGGAAGCCGCAGGTAAATGCCCTTCCCCCTAAGAATATATACTAAGCTGCTTTCCGCTTTGGTCTCGGTGTAGGTTTAATATTCTGATTTACTTTGAAAAAGTTATCAGGGTCATACTTGTTCTTAATTGCAGCTAACCTATCGTAATTTTTTCTGTATGTAGCCATGATCCTTTCCTGTCCTTCATCATGCATCATAAAATTCACATAAGCTCCGCCTGCAGAATATGGATGAACTGCATTGAAATATTCTTTGGCCCAGTTTGTTATAATTTCTTTATTAGCGGGGTCCGGATCTACTCCGCATATAACTGTAGCCCACGTGGCATCACGATAGCTCCAGGCTGTATCACTCTTTTTGGGTTTACCGGCTGCACCATTTATCGGGTACATGTGCATTAAGGAAAGTAAAGTTGGCAATGTGCGTGCATATTTCAAATGCGCTTCTATAGCCTCATCCGGCAGTTCATTAAAATAATCTGCCTTCCAGTACCACTGCATTCCAGACGGCAGTAACGGATCGAACATACTCTGAAGCATTGGATGCGGCATCATTCCGAGAAACTCAAAGTCTGGCTTTAATTTCTTTACAGGTTCAAAAACTTTAGCGGCGTTATTCTCATCGCCGGTGTAGCACCATATTATTCCCGCCATTCTTTTGAAATGAAGTTCTTTTGGAAACGGATCTCCCGGAGGAACCATTAAGAAAGCAAAAAATCCATTAATATCTTCTGGGGCTTTCTTTATAAAATTTCTATACCATTTCATTACTTCAGATGTGCGGTCTAGTTCCCAAAGAGTAATTCCAGCGTAATCAAGATTTACCTTATGAAGCTTAAATAAAAATGAGGTCACCACTCCGAAATTTCCGCCGCCGCCTCTTATTGCCCAGAAAAGATCTTCATTTTCTTTGGGGCTTGTTCTTACTACTTTACCACTCGCAAGAACGACTTCTGCTTCAAGCAGGCTGTCGATAGTTAATCCAAATCTCCTCGATAAATGCCCTATACCTCCGCCCAGTGTTAAACCGCCAACACCCGTAGTAGAAATTATTCCGCTTGGAACTGCTAGTCCGTAACTATTAGTCGCATGGTCAACACTGCCCCATGTTGCTCCGCCGCCCACCCTTGCGGTTTTCTTATTTGGATCAACATAGGTATAATTTATCCCGGATAGATCAATTACAAGTCCGTTATCACAAACTCCCAATCCACCGGCGTTATGACCACCTCCTCTAATAGAAGCGAGCATCTTGCTGTTTCTGGCAAAGTTTACTGCGCTTATTACATCTGCTGTATCTGCACACTTTGCAATAATTTCAGGATGACGGTCTATCATCGCATTATAAACCTTCCTGCTTGCATCATATGACAGATCACCCTTTCGTATAAGCTCACCCCTGAATCTTGTTTTCATTTCCGAAAACAGGGCTTCATCTAACATAGTACCTCCACTTAAAGTTACTAAATTATTTATTAGACTAAATGCACGCTTACCACAAACAGATGATAACCTGAACCGAGTAGAAAGGAAAGACGGAAAACTAAGTTGAAACGTGAAAATGTGCTTGACTAAAGAAACCCTAAACTCAGGACCCTAATTTCTTATAGCTGGGGAAAAGCATAATAGCCGGAACAGGAAAAAACTGATGACAGGTAGTAAAGATAATTCTTTTTATTATTATTTCAAGCGGTTTTTTTCTTTGATTTTTGAGCAAATTCAAGTGGTTATGAACTTCCGGTTGGTTTCTTAAGAGAATGTTGTGGTTTTTGTTCCATGCTTACTCTTTGGAGAGACGTCCCAGCGGAATGTCTTTATCTTATATATATAAAGAAGGTGCGTTGCATCGTCTATAAAACCTACAAGGTTTCTAAAACCTTGTAGGTTTACGTTTTCATCACATCACAAATTCTTTCAACGGACAAATTGAACAGAAGCTTTGGTATTTGAACAAATGGTTTTATATTTTTTGAATAACTTAAAAATAAAGAGGAAAAAAAGAATGGAATACACAAAGCTAGGTAAAACGGGACTAATGGTTTCAAGAATTTGTCTCGGGTGTATGAGCTACGGAAGTCCTAAGTCGAGGAAGTGGATTCTCGAAGGTGAAGAAGGATTGTCCTTTATTCGCAAAGCTTTGGAATCCGGCATAAACTTTTTTGACACTGCCAACGTTTATTCACTTGGCGCCAGTGAAGAAGCTTTAGGAAAGGCTATCCGGGAATATGCAAAACGTGAAGAAGTAGTAATTGCCACTAAGGTTTACTCTAGAATGCGTGACGATGTAAACGGTGCCGGATTATCCCGTAAGGCTATTATGACAGAAATAGAAAATAGTCTAAAAAGATTAAAGATGGATTACGTTGATCTTTATCAAATTCACCGCTGGGATTATAATACACCAATTGAAGAAACTCTTGAAGCACTCAACGATGTGGTAAAAACCGGAAAAGCCAGATACATAGGCGCTTCGTCAATGTTTGCATGGCAATTTACAAAAGCACTTTATACTTCCGATTTGCATGGATGGACACGATTCGTTTCTATGCAGCCATATTATAATCTTTTATACCGTGAGGAAGAAAGAGAAATGCTGCCCTTGTGCGCAGGCGAAGGCATAGGAGTCATTCCCTGGAGCCCACTTGCAAGAGGGCACTTAGCCCGCAAATGGGAAGAAGAGCCCAGCACTAAAAGAAGTGAAACGGATGAATTCGGAAGAACTCTTTATGAAGATACAAAAGAAGTTGATAAGAAAATTGTAGATCGAGTCTCTGAAATCAGCAAAGAGAGGGGCATATCCCATGCACAGGTTTCTCTCGCCTGGATATTATCCAAATCCGTAGTAACTGCACCGATAATCGGTGCCACTAAAATGGAGCATCTTACAAACGCTATTGAGGCTGTCGATATAAAATTATCCGACGAAGAGATTAAAAGACTAGAAGAGTTGTACGTGCCGCATGCAGTTGTAGGATTTAAGTAATATAAGATTACAGGTCTGGCGTAAGGATTTCTTTTGAGACAGGATTAAAGTGTTAAGACGACGCGACCGCAGTCTCATCATATCACATAAATAGAGTATAGTATTAGTTGAATACAAATAATCTCAGCTGATTAAAAATCAATCTAAATTCAAAAGAACATCATCAATGAATATACATCTATAGAAAAAATTAGAAAGTCAACCTTAGTTGATAATTATATAAATTCTTAATCTAACAGAGAAACATGTACTTCTTTTTTTATAGGTGTTTCCTTTTCATTTTTCTTGGATGCTAATAAATCTTTTATCCTTTCCTTATCATATTGAGTATCAGGCCATTTCATTTCAGTGACGAAATCTTCTGACCCGGTTTTCTTTGCATCCAGGTCTATTACCACAACTTTAAGATTTGATTCTTCACTAAATACATTTGTAACAATACCTGCCTGCACTACAACTACAAGTTTATTATTCGCCAGGTAATTATCAATATACGTTTGAATAAGATCCCGGTTAATTCCAATTTCAGGGTCTATATCATCATTCAAATTATCGATAATTTTATTAGCCTGTTCCCTGGTTAGTGATATATTGTTTTCGTGAGCTTTTTCAAGGACATCCCCTGCACACCACACCTGCGCCGCAATATGATCACCCGGATTGTAATTGCTGCGAAGGTTTTCAATTAGCTTTTTTATTGTCACGTGTAGTCCTACCTCCTTTTCCACTTATTATAACTAAGTTATTCCATCAATGCACCCACATTTGCTATATAAACTAAATTCATTTATGCGGCTATAAGTATTTGAATCCTCACGACTCAAATAAAATATTCTTTGCATAGAATATTTACCTACTTATT
>JBJKPP010000157.1:0-41592 GCA_046706145.1 Ignavibacteriaceae bacterium
GATGGTAAGGAATATAGAATTATACAAAGATCCGACGTACTTGCTGTAATAGAAGATTAGCGAAGACCTACATTTGTTCAGTTTTTGTGTTTTATGAATATTACGGAAATGAAGGTAGGGAAGTTTCAAAGTCAACATTTTTGTTTGTGCGGGAACTCTTCTAATTCTATTTTCCTTTAGACATTACTTGAATAAGTGTGCGTAATACAAAACTTTATCTAAAAAAAGTAATACTGGCCAAAATAATTTCATAAAAGAAAATTTATTAATAGAACTAATAGAATTCTTATATTTTTGCCCAACATAAGAACCCATCCTGCCCTTCCCTTGTGAAGGGAAGGGTTTGTGAAATGTTATGCTTATTGTTAAAATACTGTTAAAACATTTTTTTTCAATTAGGGATTTATTGTCAATAAGTCTCCCTCTTCTCAAGAGGGAGATTTGAGGGAGTTATTTTTATTTTGGACAGATATGATAAACAGATTTGTTTATCTTACATACATGAACATTATAAACAATTTATGTAATTTTAAGTATAGAAAATTAATTTCCTCAAAAGGGAAAGACCAAAAATCAGATATTGGGGAATTTAAGTGAAGACAATAATTTCACTAAGCCGCTATTGCTTGTTACTCCAAATCATTAAAACGATTACATCTCAAAAATCATCTCAAATATATTTATATAAAAACTATTCATTAGTGAATTCAGTAAATTTAAATATGAAAAGAATTTTACTTTTAGGAGTTTAAAATGACGTTTAATATTCGTGAAGCTCTTGATTATCATAGCCAAGGAAGAAAAGGGAAAATAGAAGTTACGCCTACTAAACCATGTTTAACTTCTAGGGATTTATCTTTGGCTTATACCCCCGGAGTTGCAGAACCTTGCAGAGAGATACATAAAAATGAAGAAGAGGTTTATAAATACACTGCAAAAGGAAACCTTGTAGCTGTTGTCAGTAATGGCACCGCAGTTCTAGGCCTAGGAGACATTGGTCCTTCTGCCGGAAAACCTGTTATGGAAGGTAAAGGTGTTTTATTTAAAAGATTTGCAGATATTGACGTTTTTGATATTGAACTAAAAACTCACGACCCACAAGAAATAATCAAAGCTGTTCAACTTTTGGAACCTACTTTTGGAGGGATAAATCTCGAAGATATAAAAGCTCCAGAATGCTTTGAAATTGAGCAAACTTTGAAGAGCACTATGAACATCCCTGTTTTTCACGATGATCAGCATGGAACAGCAATTATTTCCTGTGCAGCCTTAATTAATGCTGCAGAATTAGCTGGTAAAAAATTGGAAGATTTAAAAATTACTGTAAGTGGAGCAGGTGCTTCTGCAATATCTTGCTGCAAATTATACCTTCGTGCCGGAGTTAAAAAAGAAAACATAATGATGATAGATTCTAAAGGTTGTTTAAGTAAAGATAGAAAAGACCTTAATAAATATAAGATGGAGTTTGCAACAGATAAGAAGTGTAAAACTTTGACAGAAGCGATGAAGGGCGCTGACGTATTTATAGGTCTATCCGTTGGTGGAATAGTAACGCAAGAGATGGTTAAAGTTATGGCTCCGAACCCAATAATTTTTGCTTTAGCTAATCCTGATCCAGAAATTACATATGAAGATGCTCTTGCTGCAAGAAGCGATGCCATCATTGCCACAGGCAGAAGTGATTTTCCAAATCAGGTTAATAATGTATTAGGTTTCCCATTTATCTTTAGGGGAGCTCTTGACGTTAGAGCTAGCGCAATAAATGAAGAAATGAAAATGGCCGCTGTTCGCGCTCTTGCAGGGCTTGCACGTGAAAAGGTTCCCGAAATGGTAATTAGCGCATACGGAGGAGAAGATTTTTCTTTTGGCAGAGAATACATAATACCTAAACCTTTTGATCCACGCGTCTTGTGGTATGTTGCTCCTGCAGTTGCTAAGGTTGCAATTGAAACAGGTGTTGCACGTAAAGAAATTAAGGATTGGAAATTATATGAGGAGCAATTAAAAGATAGACTGGGTCTTTCTAAAGAAGTTATTAGGGTAATGATTCATAAGGCACAGAAAAATCCTAAACGCGTTGTATTTGCTGAAGGAGAGGAAGAAAAAATAATTAGGGCTGCCCATTCGGCGCTGACTGAAAATATGGCAGTGCCTATACTTTTAGGAAATGAAAAAATTATAAAAGAAACAATTGGTAAACTTGGATATAATGAGAAGGACTTTGAAGTTGTTAATCCCTTAAAGAATGGAAAAAGCGAAGTATATGCCAAAGCATTTTATAATGAGCGTCAGAGAAAAGGTGCCACATTAAAAGAAGCAAAAGACTTAATGACTAACACAATTTATTATGGTTCTATGATGGTAGCGATGAATGATGCAGATGCATTAATTAGCGGATTAACTACAAATTATCCCAATACTATCCGTCCTGCTTTGCAGTGTATTGGATTAAAGGAAGGATTTAAAGTTGTTTCAGGCATGTATATAGTTGTTGCAAAGAATAATACATATTTCTTCTCAGATGCAACAGTCAACGTGAATCCTTCTGCTGAAGTTCTAGCTGAGATTGCTATTTCTACTGCCGATACGATTAAAGAATTCGACATTATTCCTCGAGTTGCTATGTTGTCATTCAGTAATTTTGGCTCGGCTAGATATCCGGAATCTGAAAAAGTTAAGAAGGCTGTAGAATTAGTCAAAAAACTTCGCCCAGATATTATTTTAGATGGTGAAATGCAGGCGGATACAGCGGTTATGCCTGAAATAGTCGAAAAAGATTTTCCATTTAGTGAAATAAAAGGTCGTGCAAATGTCTTAATTTTTCCCAATCTTGATTCTGGGAACATAGCCTATAAACTTATGGCAAGAATAGGACAAGCAACAGTAATAGGGCCTATATTAATGGGTATGAAAAAGCCTATTCATGTTCTGCAAAGAGGTGCAACTGTTGATGACATAATTAATATGACAGCGATTGCTGTCGTTCAAGCCGGTCATAAAAAGACTACGAAATAAAAATTCTTAATTTTGTTTAAGATTTTTATATTAGCCAGCCTATAGTTGAGTAAATTTTGTTATATATTCTTTATGGAAAGTGCTGTTTACTTTTTCATAAAAAATAAAATAAATTGTAGCAAACTCAACGTTATCTAATTATAATAAATGTAGATACTAATGAATAATCTTATACCTTGGTTTCATATAGTCATAGCTGTATTTGTTTATATTGTCGTAGCTTTGTTAGCTTCTTATATAACACGTAAAAAGGGGGAAAACCTAAAGCAAGTTGAAGGCCGCACTTCTTCATTTATATTATTCATTGGAGCAGTAGCTAATCTTTTGGTTTTGGCAGTCATAATTTTACTGCTTATCTATATGGATGACCAATCAATACTTTCATTAGGTACAACTATGACAGATAAAGATTTAATATTCTCATTTGCGGCACTTATGATAACCATTGTGATAGCTTTGGGATTTATTGCTGTATTAGATTTGTCGCATAGTAAAACTAAAGTGAAAATTCAAAAACCTGTTAAGAACATTTCTCAAACGTTGAGAATGATTGCAGGACTGGCCATTCTCTTTATTGTGGCTTCGCAGGAAGAAACACTCTTTCGTGGTTATATCACATTAAACTTAATTTCATACGGACCTTTTTTTATAATAATATTTACAACGCTTATCTTTACAGCAATTCATTTCTTAACGAATAAAGTTACTTCTTATCAAGTTATTAGTTGGCTTCTAGGCGGGGCCATTCTTTCTTATGCTTATTTAATTAGCGGCTCAATTTGGGCAGTTATAATTTTACATTTTGCGATGGACACAGTTAATATGATTCTGTTTAATATTGCTGGACAGTTTTCTGTTTATACTTTTTCACCTTCACTTACAAATAAACAACGTTTGATATATCGTTTGTCGCTTATATTTGCTACCTTAATTATTCTAATTGCAATTTATGGCCTAGCTGGGTTTCATAACTTTCAATAGATTCTAATGTTTTCTTGATTTATTGGAAAGTTGAAATTTGCAGCATTGATTTGATAAGCAAAAGAGAAAAAAGCATTTAAAATTTAATGTCATACTTATCAAAAAACTTAATGGAGATAAATTATGATGACAAAACACATTACATCCATTATTGGAATTATAATTTTATTAAATGTGACACTATTTTCACAAGTCTCACACGGTTTTGTGAAAGAAGATTTAAAGGTACCAAGCAAAATTTTACATAGAGATGTTAGTTATAGTATTTATCTTCCATTTGACTATGAAACCTCTCAAAGATATTATCCTGTTGTTTATCTACTTCACGGATATACTGATGATGATAAAGCATGGATTCAATTTGGAGATGCAAATCTTATAGCTGATAAAGGCATAAGTGATATGGAAATTCCGCCGATGATACTTGTAATGCCTGATGCAGGATTAACCTTTTATGTAAATAATTACAACGACTCTGTTAGATATGAAGATTTTTTCTTTAAAGAGTTTATTCCTTATATAGAATCCCATTACCGGATACTTAAGCAAAAACGTTACAGGGGAGTAGCTGGTTTGTCGATGGGAGGGTATGGCGCTTTAGTTTATGCCCTAAAGCATCCTGATATGTTTTCAGCTTGTGCTGCTTTTAGTCCTGGCATTTATACTGATGATCAAATAATTACTGGTGAAGCCAATTCCTGGCACTATTTAGGTCCTGTATTTGGGCCGGATTTGAAAGGCAAAGCGAGGCTAACAAAACAATTTTATGAAGACGACCCAATTTATTTGATGCAGCATTTAAATCCTGACACTATAAAAACCGTCAGGTATTATATCGACTGTGGTGATGATGATTTCCTTTACAAGGGAAGCTCAACTCTTCACATAATAATGCGGGAATTAGACATTCCACATCAGTATAGGGTGCGAAACGGTAGCCATCAATGGTCATATTGGCGGAGCGGACTTCTTAACGGGTTAAAATTTATTGGTGAGAGTTTTCAGCCAATGTAAAATTTTTCGTTAAAGATTATAAATATTTACAGAGGAATTTTTGTATATTCACTAAATTCGTTATTGTTATTCTAATCACCTTCCTAAGTTATATCAGCTATAAGTGTTTAAGTGTTGATTGTGTATTGGATTATGATATGTTTATAAATAAAGTGGAATCTAAAAAGTTACGTCTTAAATGAGAACATTATTCCTAATTAGAAGAAAAATAAACTTAATTTTAAACTTTTTTCGATTTTCTTTTGTCCTATATCAAATGAGATATTATGTTTTAACGCTTATTTTACACATAGGAGCTTCCGGATGAAGAATCTACACATATTGTTATTCCTTATATTAATTCCCATTAATATGCTCATAGGGCAACAAGCGGATGGCACTGGAAAAATTACAGGTGAAGTCTTTGATGAACAAACTAAGAAACCGGTTGAGTATGCTAATGTTATACTTTTTACGCAGAATGATAATAAGCAAGTAACGGGTGCAGTAACGAATAGAAATGGAAAATTTATAATTAAAGGTATTAATACAGGTAAATATTCAGTATCCGTAGAGTTTATTGGGTACGCAAAAAAAGAGATAAATGGAATTTCTGTATCAAGTTCACATGCAAATGTGGATATAGGCAAAGTTTACTTAGTTCCCACTGCTATTAATATGAAGAATGTTGTTGTTAAAGCCCAGAGACCCGGAGTTTCTTATCAGTTGGACAAACAGGTGATTGATGTTAGCAAGATGAACACAAGCATATCTGGGAATGCAACGGACGTTCTTGAAAATATTCCTTCAGTTAATGTTGATATTGATGGAAATGTAACCCTAAGGGGAAGCGCAGACTTTACTGTTTATATTGATGGCAGACCTTCTGTAATGGATGCTCAAGACGCTTTACTTCAGATTCCTGCAAGTTCAATTAAAACTATTGAAATAATAACTAATCCTTCCGCTAAATATGATGCCGAAGGGACAGCTGGCATAATAAATATTATACTTAAGAAAAATCAAAACTTGGGGTTGAGCGGCATAATAAACGCAAACGGTGGATTTGATGACAAGTATGGCGGTGATGCTCAACTTCAATATAAAACTCAATCCATTGGATATGATTTTGGTATAAACTATAATCGCAAGAACTTTCCAGGTTCTAACATTGAACGAAAGCAATTCTTTCTTGGGGATAGTACTTCTTATCAAAATTCAAATGGTAATATGAATTGGGGACATACCACTTTTGATCTTAGAGGGGCTATAAATTTCGATTTAGATGAAAATGATAATCTTTCTCTTGGGGCAAGATATGGTTCTAGGGATCATTTGAGGAATTCGACTTTAAATTATGCTCAATGGTCTAATATTAACCCTGACCAATTTCTCTATCTTAGTAATAGCAATCAAAAAAGATCGGGATCGTTTTACGCTTTAAACACAAATTTTATTCATAAATTTAATGGGGACGATGCAAACGAGCTTACAGGAGAACTTTTCTTAAGCCACGATAATTCGAATCAATCAACTGTCTCTTCAGATCTTCAAAGTTCTATTCAACTTGATGGTAAAAATACAATCGAACTCGGTCCAAGAACTCATTTTAGAGGTAAAATGGATTATACTTTACCTCTGGTTGATTCAAGTAAATTTTCAGCCGGTACGGAATTCAGCTCTGAAAAATCTCAAGACGTTAACGAATTATACCAGTTTGATTCTACTCTCTCAACTTATACTTTCGAACCACAATTTAGTAATACAACAGATTACGTATTGAGTGAATTTGCTCTTTATTCAATTTATTCAAAGAATTTTGGACCCCTGGGATTGCAGGCCGGAATTCGTTCAGAATACACTTATCAGAATGTTAAGCTTGAAGGAACAAATGAAACATATAATGTAAATAGATGGGACTTTTTTCCCACTTTTCATTCTTCATTTAAGTTAACTGATATATCACAGTTTATGCTGAGCTATTCAAGAAGAATTCAACGGCCGCGTGGATGGGAACTTGAGCCTTTCTATACGTGGATAGATGCTAATGATGTTAGACAAGGCAATCCTTCGCTAAAACCGGAGTATATAGATTCCTATGAATTAGGATTTCAAACTGCTTTAGCTGGCATTTCAATTTCTAATGATTTTTACTATCGCTTCACTCATGATAAAATTGAACATATTAATTCTGTCTATGCAGATAATATTTCGCTTAATACTATTGATAATGTCGGTAATGATTATTCTCTCGGTTATGAGTATATGTTTACAGTAAATCCTGTCAAATTTTGGGAATTTAATCTAATGGGTGATTTATATAATTATAAAATTACAGGTGCTCTTAATGGTGAATCTTTTGCTGGGCAAAGTTTTAACTGGAACATAAAAAATAATAATACATTCAATATATCTCCTTCAACTCAATTTCAGTTGAACACTAGATATTATAGTCCTTCCGTTTCACCTCAAGGGAAATGGGATGGATTCTTTACAACTGACGTTGCATTAAAGCAAGATCTAATGGGCAAACAATTATCTTTCACTTTACAAGTTCGTGATATATTAAATACTGCTCGCTGGGAATTTACCTCGCAAGGTCAGGATTTTTATACTTACGCCCGCTTTGAGAGGGAATCACCGGTAGTTATGCTCAATGTGAGATATAACTTCAACAACTATAACGAGAAAAAACAAAACTCAAATCAATCCAATGATAATGGTGAAGGAGAACAGTATAATTAAAAATGCGCCTCTAAGTCAGTAACCCTTCTAAATTTTAGTTATTTTTGTTAGGTTCTTCTGAGAGATTAAATCGAACTGACAATAAAATCATCTGATGAAATATAATGTTAGCTTGGGTTATTCTAATGCACTTTCATTAGCGAAGGAGCACTATGAAAATTTCCCCGTTGTTTCACTTCTAATACCTACAAAACTTAAGTATCATGTTGCCATGATTTACTGGTTTGCCAGAGCCGCAGATGACCTTGCCGATGAGGGAGATTCCTGTGAAAATGAGAAATTGAGAAAGCTAAAAGATTTTGAATATAGGTTTTCACAATTACTGGAAGGTCATTTTGAGAATGATTTGGAGGCTGCACTTCTTAGCACTATCAAAAGTAAAAGTCTAAATCCTAAACATTTTTATGATTTGTTGTCCGCATTCGAACAGGATGTAGCCAAGAAAAGATATGCGAATTATGCAGAATTGCTGGATTATTGCAGAAGATCTGCGAATCCTGTTGGCAGGCTTATTCTTGAGTTATATGGTATAAAAGACAAAAAATTGCACGAATACTCGGATAAAATATGTACGGCATTACAATTGACCAATTTTTATCAGGATACTAAGATTGATTATGAAAAAGGAAGAATCTATCTACCTCAGGATGAGCTAAAAAATTATACCATAGATGAATCGGTATTTGAGAATGATGGAAAAAATGCTAACTTGAGAAAGTTATTACAGTTTAATGTTGAAAGAACAAGAGATTTATTTGCTGAGGGAAGGAGTTTACTTACTCATTTGAGAGGTAAACTGAAGCTGGAAATTGAGTGGACGATATTAGGTGGAGAAAAAATACTTCAAAAAATCGAGAAAAATAGTTTTAATGTATTCAGTACTCACATCGTTTTGTCGAAGTCGGAAATGGTAAGACTTTTTTTAAAGACACTCATATGATAGAGACAGCCAGAGAAATAAGTAAGAAAAGTAAAAGCAGCTTTTACTATGCTTTTAATTTGCTGCCCTCAGAAAAACGGGATGCGATGAACACTGTATATGCTTTCTGCAGGCAAACCGATGATATAATTGATGAGGGTAATGATTCCGATGATATAAAATTTGAGAAACTGCATAAGTGGAGAATTGAGTTGGAGAAAGCTTTCCTTGGCCATTCCGATTATGTACTGCTGAATAAATTGGGCAAAACTATTCTACAATTCAATATTCCAGTTGATCCATTCTTTGAACTCTTAAAAGGAATGGAGATGGACCTTCAGAGAAAAAATTATTTAACTTTTGATGACCTTACACTTTATTGTTATAGGGTTGCTTCAACCGTTGGTTTAATGTGCATAGAAATTTTCGGCTATAAAAATAAGTCCACAAAGAATTTTGCAATTGACTTAGGAATAGCTTTACAGTTGACAAATATTCTAAGAGATGTTAAGAAAGATGCCTTGAGAGGAAGAATTTATCTTCCAAAAGAGGATTTAGTAAAATTCAATTATTCGGAAAATGATATTATAAAGAACGTATATAACCAAAATTTTGTTGATATGATGCAATATGAAGTTGAGAGAACTAAAACCTATTTTCGCAAGGCCACAGATGAATTAACTCTTGATGATAAAGGTGCAATGTTTGCCGCCAGAGCAATGCAGCATATTTATTACAAACTTCTGGAAAAGATTGTTAGTCATGAGTACGATGTTTACTCTAAAAAAATTAGAGTTCCGACTATAGAAAAAGTAGGTATTTCTTTAGGGGTTTGGGCGAAGTACAATCTTGTTTATTCATGAAAAAATGTATTGTGATTGGCGGGGGTTTCGCCGGTCTATCAGCTGCTGCATACCTTATTAAAAACAATGTCCAGGTCGAAATTATTGAGGCATCTTCCAAATTAGGAGGCAGAGCCTTTTCACTTCAGGATGACAAAACAGGAGATTTTATTGATAATGGACAGCATATTTTGCTCGGCTGTTATAAAGATACGCTTGAGTTCTTAAAAATTATTAATGCGACTGATAATTTTAATTTCCAGAGTAATCTTGAAATCAATTTTTTAAGAGAAAGTTCTAGAGAGTTTCCGCTGAAAGCAGTTAATCTACCTTATCCACTAAACTTGCTATTTGGGTTTTTGAATTATAAGGCGCTTTCACTAAAAGAACGACTTCAAATAATTCAATTTTTTATCAGACTTTACTTCTATTCTGATTCTTTCCTGGAGAAAATCACTATAAACGATTGGCTGAATTTAGAAGAGCAGGGCGATAATACTAAGAAATGCTTTTGGGAAATAGTATCTATTGCGGCTCTCAACTGCGGTACAAATTTAGCATCAGCACAGATTTTTTCAAGTATTCTAAAGAAGATATTTTTTAAAGGCAAAAAAGCAGCAACAATAATTCTACCTAAATTTGATCTGTCAAAAAGTTTTTGTGATAGTACAAAAACTTATGTTGAAGAGAATGACAGTCAGATTTCTTTTTCGGAATCACTTGAAGAATTTGTATTTACTTCGGACAAGTTGGAGAGTATTGTAACCAACAAAAGAGTTATAAAAGATTTTAATTATGTTATATCCGCTTTACCTCTTAATGCAATAAAAAAAGCCTTGAAAGAAAATGATTTTTTACGAGATTTAAACCTTGATTATTCTTCTATTTTAAATATTCATTTGTGGTATGAAGACAATCCTTTGGAACATGATTTTTATGGATTTATTGGTTCGGCTATTCATTGGGTATTTAACAAAGGGACGCATATAACAGTAACAATTAGTGATGCTAACAAATATGAAAGTTTAGACAAAGAAGAAATTATGAAAATTGTCTTGGAAGAAATTGAAAAATACTTGAAGTTATCAAAAAATAAGATAAAACATTTTAGAGTAATTAGAGAAAAGCGAGCCACATTTGTTCCAACAAGAAATATAATTAATAATAGGCCTGAATCAGCGACCAGGTGGAAAAATTTTTTCTTAGCGGGAGATTGGACAAATACTGGCCTTCCATCAACTATTGAGGGTGCTGTAAAATCAGGTAAAAAAGCTTCTCTCAATGTATTAAAAACATTGTAGTTATTGACTAATTTTTACATTATATAAGCCTTTAATTGTTATTTATTTTGGCTTATATTTTGTGCTATTATTTGAAAATGTTTGTTTTTTACATTTTAAATAATTTGAAAAATAAATTTAGAGGAGAACTATAGCCAATTTTTACACGTGATTAACTATTTCTTCTAAGGTAAGTTATTAAGATCAGAGACAAAAAATTCATCTGGGAAGTTATCCGTGTAGCCATAGCTTCTTTGGTTTTATTCTTCGCAGCAATTAGCTCCGGTTTCAGATACTCATCGGATATAAAGATTGACCAGCCGATTTGGGTGGATGCATTGATTAAATTTGCATCTGCCAATAAAACTCACACCTATAAAATTCCTTTGGGTAATTTAGGGATTAAAAATCGGGATGGGAAATTAGTAGAAAAAGTAAACGACAGTAATTTAAATTCCCCTCCTCAGGTAACAACTTCATTAGACACAAATAGTGTTAAAAAAGATACCTTAAGCAAAAATCTCAATGACACATTAGCGGTTAAGCAAAAAGTAGATTCCATGGCTATTGATTCTACGGCAAGGTTAAAGTACTTGGGCCCTAGACCAAGTATTTTACCTTATGTGACATTTAAACCTCCACAAGTTTCTCCTTTGTTTCTTATGCCTTCCCCCGAATATCAAACTAGAGAAGTTGAACTTGATTCTACCGGTAAGAATGTGAATATTATTGACAAGGTCGCCGGCGAAAAATCTAAAATAGTTTTGACTATGCCGCTTGAAGAATATATAAACATGAAGATGGCGCTTGAAGAACAGCAAGATTGGGAAGATTTGGGGCATCAATATGTTTTGCAGAATGGAGATCAGGGATTACAACAAGTAATAAAAGATATCACAAATTTTGAAATACCATTACCAAGTGTAGGTTTGTTAACTATTTTTGGAAAGCCAAGAATAAGCTTAAAAATTGCAGGAGCAGTAGATATCCACGGTGCCTGGCAAAGCCAAACTACAGAAGGTGTAACAGCCTCACTTTTGGGGAATACACGTAATGAGCCTGATTTTTCTCAACAAGTTCAAATCAACGTTGATGGAACGATTGGTGACAAATTAAATATCAGTGCTGATTGGAATACGCAAAGACAATTCGATTATCAGAACCAGTTGAAAATAAAATATACTGGTTATGAAGATGAAATAATACAGAGCGTGGAAGCAGGCAACGTGTCATTACAGACTTCGCCCTTGGTTGGGGGAAGTGAAGCACTTTTTGGAGTTAAAGCTAAATTACAGCTTGGACCGTTAGACCTCACTGCCCTGGCCAGCCAACAGAAAGGCCAGACTAAAACTATAACTGTAAGTGGTGGTTCAGAGTCGCAGCCCATTAATTTGAGAGCATATAGCTATGCTACCAATAATTACTTTCTTGATACTATATATGCAAGTACAAGTCCAAGTTTAAATCTATTCGAGAATTATTATAATAGTTCGGGGACAAATGTTAATCCTCGATATAGGGTAGTTCAACTTGAAGTCTGGAAGTCTTATAACACAGTTGGAGGAGATAAATCGAAAATAAGATATGCCAATGCATATATAAATTTGCCGCCGCATTATCCTAGCCAGACTTATAATGATATACCGGGAGGTAGTAATTATAGAAAATCCCTCCAGCCTGTACCAGGGCAAAGCGAGACAGGAAGATTTATTCTATTACAACCAGATGTCGATTATACTTTACATCCGGAAACAGGTTATATCACATTAAATACCCAACTTAATGATAATGACATTATTGCTGTGGCCTATAGAATGCAGGGAACATCTGCATCTGACAGCAACACATGCTATGGTGAATTTCTAAGCGCAGCTAATAAACTGCAGGCTAAAACTGGTGATTCCACCATTGTGCTAAAACTTGTTAAACCTAGCAACTTATTACCTCAATATAAAGAGGCGTGGTCGCTCCAATTGAAAAACATATATAATGTTGGAGGACTGGGTATTAACCAAAATGGGTTTACCTTGGATATCAAGTATGAAGAACCTGGGCAGGATCCAGTTTCCGGCTTTGGCAATGTTAAATTTCTGCATGCTTTTGGTTTCGATAATGCTAACGCCAATGGTTCTCCCCAGCCGGATGGTCAATTTGATTGGAATCCAGGCTACACCATTATGCCGGCAGCGGGAGAAATTATTTTTCCTACTTTGCAGCCTTTTGGAAAAGATCTGCCTTCCGGCATACCTGACTCTTTAAGCTTTCCTGATGTTTACGATACACTCACAACATTTGCACAGCAGAATACTAACAAAGATAAATGGGAAATCACAGGTCAATTTTCCGGAAGCGTAACATCTACTTATAATCTTGGCTTTAACCTGGTGGAGAATTCTGTCCATGTGTATCTCAATGGAGCTGAATTACAGCCAAATGTGGATTATACCATTGATTATAATGTTGGGCAATTGACCATTTTAAACAATGCTGCTTTGGTTCCTGGAGCAAATTTAAAAATTACTTATGAACAAAATGATCTCTTTTCGTTGGCAAGTAAAACTCTTCTTGGTGCAAGAGCTGTTTTAAATCTATCTGATAAAACTAAATTAGGATTCTCTCTTCTAAATTTAAATGAACAGACTTTAAATGATAAAGTTAGAATTGGTGAAGAACCTCTTTCAAATACTATGATGGGAACAGATTTTAGTACAAGCGGAGACCTGCCGTTTTTAACACGTGCTTTAGACCACTTAATATCTACTAAACAAATGTCCACTTTTACTTTAGGCGGTGAATTTGCCTACATGAATCCGAACCCAAATACAAAAACTAGTACTATTGCGTCTGACAATGGTCAAAGTATTGCATATGTTGATGATTTTGAAGGTTCCAAGGAAATAATTCCCGTTGGCGTTTCCTATACTTCATGGAAAGACCTAAGTGCACCCGGTGATTTGAAAAATATTATTAATCCCTCTTCAATTCCTGCCGATTCTACTGTACCGCAGGAAATGATGAAGTATAAAGCCCATAGTTTTTGGTTTAATATTACTCCATCCCAGGTAAGCGTTCAAAATATTTGGGGTAACGCAAAACAAGTTGCTCAACAAGATCAGAGTGAGCCTGTACTTGATTACTGCTTCGTCCCTGATACCCCTGGATGCTACAATGGTAATCCACGCCTAAAAGATGTCAAAAAAAATTGGGGAGGAATGATGAAAGCCCTCTCGTCGGCTGCAACAAATTTGATTGAACAAAATATTAATTACATAGAATTTTGGATGAAAATTGATAGGGGAAGTACGGGGGATGGTTTTTACGCTCCTCCTGATACTGCTCATTTATATATCGATTTGGGAAGGATAAGTGAAGATGTTATACCGAATGGTAAGCTTGATACAGAAGATAAAAATAATAACCAGATTGTAGATCAGGGTGAAGATAATGGGCTTGATGGTAGGACTGATGAACAAGAAGCAGCATATTATCACTTACCCCCTGGCACTCCAGACCCGGCACATGATAATTTTGCATTTAATGGGGGAGCCGGTTCAAAAACACTATGGGATTATTTTAGCATCAACGGAACCCAAGGTAATGCCTCTAATTATGATAATGGCAGAATACCAGACACGGAAGATTTAAATAATAATGGCAGTCTTGATGTAATAAATAGTTATTTTAGATATGCTGTACCTTTAGATACAAGCGCTAAAAACAATCCGTTCATCGCAGGTCGTGGGGGTAAAGGTAGTGATGGCCAGTGGCGTTTGATTAGAATTCCGTTAAAAGATACATCGCTCACTGTTGGCGATCCAAGCTTAGCAACTGTTCAATACATTAGATTATTTGTTTATGGACTAAGCAAGCCTTTACACTTGAGTTTTGCTGAATTTAATCTAGCCGGAAATCAATGGCAGTCAGCTACACCTCAGGATTCAACGATGCAGGTATCTGTAATTAATATAGAAGACAATTCCACTACATATTATCTCCCGCCTGGTTTGCAACGTGCACATGATAACACTCAACCAAATCAAACAGTATTGCTGAATGAACAATCTATGAATTTGATTTTTAATGGTCTAAAGAAAGGTGAATCAAGAGAAGCATTTAAAACTTTATATAGCAGTATAGATGTATTCAATTATAAGCAAATGAAGTTGTTTATACATGGTGACCTTAACCCTACAAAAGGTAATCTATCTTTTTCTAATCCGAGCGCAGGTGAATATTCTGCATATGTTTACTTTAAATTTGGTACTGATTCAACTAATTACTATGAATATCAGGAACCGCTGGTTCCCGATTGGCAAGAAATAAGCATAACTTTTAGTGATCTTACCCGCCTTAAGGAAATAAGGGGAGACAGTGTCTCAGGTGTGATTACTAGTCAGGTTCCAGGAGAACCTGACCATTATTATAAGATAAGAGGACAACCTACTCTTACTGCTATTAAATACCTTGTAGTAGGTGTATATAATATAAATAATAATAGTTTTAACCCTGGTCCGTTGTCTGGGCAGATGTGGGTGGATGAATTACGCGTAATTGGAGCAGATAATACGCCTGGATGGGCGTATACTGCTTCTTCATCTCTGCAATTGGCAGACTTAATGGGAATTAACTTTAATATTAGCCAAACATCGCCTCAATTTCACTCTTTGAGCCAGCAATTTGGTAACAGAGTTATGTCCAAGAATTGGGGTTTTTCCACCAACTTAAACATTTTGAAATTACTTCCATTCAAATTAGATGATAGCAACTTCAAGGTAAATTATTCTCACAGTGAATCTATTGGTCAGCCGCAGTATATGCCTGGTACCGATATTCAGGTAAATGCCGCTGCTGCATTAGCCGAACAAAGGGCAACTGATTCAACATCCGGAACACAGTTAACTGCAGCTCAAATACGCAACCAGGTTGAAACAGTAACAACATCAGATGTTCTCTCAACTTCCGGGGTTCAATTGAAGATACCATCTTCATACTGGTTAGTTAGAGATACTTGGAACCGATTAAGTTTTTCTTTTAACTATAACAAAAGCTTTAGCCGTTCGCCGACCGTATTGAGTAATAAGGGCTGGAACTGGAATTTTTCTATGAATTACGGCCTAAATTTAAGTCCGGATAACTACATATATCCTGTCAAATTACCATTGATAGGTTCTATTTTAGGATTGTTTTCTGATTATAGGAATCTTAAAGTATATTTTACTCCGCAAAATTTCTCCTTTAACATGTCGGCTAACCGGTATAGAACTATAAATGTTACTAGAGCAATTGGAAACACTGCGCAACAGTCTGATACCAGTAGGGATTTTTCCGCACAAAGAGGATTCAGCTATAACTGGAAATTAACAGAAGGAGGTTTATTAAATCTATCAACCGATTATAACGTACATATTAATTCTTCACTATTATATCTGGAAACAAATGCCGATGGATTGCAGCGGAGCAGTAGTGCTATATTCAATGATATTTTTTCCGGCACTTTTTTTGGGAAAGATTATCAATATACCCAAAACTTTGATTTAAAAGCTTCTCCGATTTTACCATCTTTATGGAATTTGGACAGATTCTTTTCCTTAAATGCAAGTTATTCCGCGACATATCAGTGGCAGGATAACCTTAGACAGCAAGATTTAGGAGTAAGTGCCGGCTATCAAAACAGGACAAATCTTTCTATGGTATTAAGATTGAAAGCCCTTACAGATCCAATATTTTCTAATTTATCTCAGAGAGAGAATGAAGAAGCCTCCAATGTTGAAAATACCCGGAGGGCAGAGGAAGAAGCGGAAAGAGCAAGAGCAATAGGGAAAGAAAATAATGCTAATAAACAAAACGAAGTTAAAAATGAAGTTGCAAAAACCTCCAGTGTAGATACGTCTTCAAACAATGAAATAACCAAGAATAAACATCCTCTTAAAAATCTGTTGCTTTTTTTGGAATCTGCTGTTCAGTATACTCTTTTTGATTACGATAATATTAATGTTAATTTCACGAATTCTAACTCGTTGTCGCAAGGCGGTCTTGAATATGACAATACAGGATTTAACAATTTCTGGGGTCTAAAATTAAACTATTCGAAAGGGCCGTCAAGAGCATTTATGCTAGGGTTAAGTGATTATGCGGGACCGAGGGCGCCGAATGCTCAGCTTACAGATATTTATTCACAAACTAATGATCTTTCCTTATCCACTTCTCGAAATTTGTGGGAGGGAGCCACGATTAACATAAATTGGGATGTTAATTGGAGTTATAATAAGAATACTACACTTGCGTCCGATGCCAATGGAAATACCTCTATAAGTACAGTAAGTTCTTCTGGCACAATCAGCAGAACTTTTCTCACATTTCCACCTTTTCTTTTCTTTAGCTTCCTCAAATCTGGAGTGGATAGAGTTCATCAATTAGATCCTAATGCACAGGATCTTTCCGATGCTTTTGTTCAGGGGTTTGAAACTTTTCCGATTCTTTCGAAACTAGGACCATTTTCGCAACTGGCTAATTATATACCCCGGCCAAATTGGACATTTACCTGGAGCGGTTTGCAATCTATTCCATTTTTCCATGGATTTGCTAAAGATGTTAGTTTGACGCATTCATATAGTTCGACTTATACGGAAGGCTGGATGACTACCATTGACGGTTCTAGAGAGGTTCAGTCACAAAGAATTCAGTACGGATTTAATCCGTTGATAGGGCTGTCTATTACATTTAAAGAATTGTGGGGAGGGAACTTAATTGGCAGTGCAAAGTATTCAACTACTACAAGTTATGATTTAGGACTAAGTACGAATAATATTACACAAACATATTCCAAAAGTATAGGAATTACTGCAGGGTACTCTAAAAGCGGATTTGATCTTCCAATTTTTGGTATTTCTTTAAAGAATGATATTCAATTTAGTCTTACTTATTCTCTTGATCAAAATTCCTCGGTGTTGTTTGATATGCTAAATTTCAATGAAAATGGTGTTCCTCAAGACGGTACCGTAAGGACCACAATAGAACCATCAATAAAATATACAATAAGTTCAAAGGTTACGCTATCGATATTTTATACAAGAACTTCTGTTCAGCCGGAGGGAGCATCCACAATTCCGCCGACAGTTACTAATGAGGCTGGGTTGGATGTTCATATTTCAATACAATAAAATATTATTAGGAGAAATTGATGAAAAATAGAAGGATTCTTTGGGTTGATGATGAAATAGAACTCTTGAAATCTCACATAATTTTTCTGACTGAAAAAGGATATGATGTTGATACTGTAACTAATGGTGAAGATGCTTTGAGTTCTGTAAAGGAAAAAAATTATGATTTGATTTTTCTCGATGAAATGATGGCAGGAATGGGTGGTTTAGAAACCCTGGGACAAATAAAAGATGTAAGTCCTAGCCTGCCGGTGGTTATGGTTACAAAGAGCGAAGAAGAAACCTTGATGAATGAAGCCATAGGGAGTAAAATATCCGATTACTTGACAAAACCGGTGAATCCGAGCCAGATATTATTAGTTTGCAAAAAAATACTTGAATCAAAAAAAATAACAAATGAACATACCGCAAAAGATTATCTGCAGGATTTCAATCAGATTTCTCAGGCGATGGTAAATAATCTTGATTATGTGGAATGGATAGAACTCTATCTAAAATTGGTAAACTGGGAACTTGAACTGGATATGCATCCTGAAATTAATTTAAGACAAACACTTATTGATCAAAAACGGGAAGCTAATAAGGAATTCTCAAAATTTGTTGAAAAGAATTATAGAAATTGGCTTGCTGGAGGAGAGGATGCTTACACACCAGTACTTTCTAACCAGGTAACTAACAAATATGTATTTCCAAATCTGGACGATTCAAAGTCATCTGTTTTCTATTTTGTAATTGACTGTTTAAGAATGGATCAATGGTTATTGATGGAGAGGGAGCTTTCCGATTTGTTCGCAATAGATAAAGAATATTACTACTCCATTTTACCTACAGCAACTCCTTATGCAAGGAATGCAATATTCAGCGGTTTATATCCTTCTGAAATAGAGAAATATTACCCTAACCTATGGCAATCAGGGGACGATGACGAACGGAGCATGAATAAATATGAAAAAGAATTGCTTCAATTGCTTATAGACAGAAAAAAAATAAAATTAAAAAATGAGTTAAAGTACATAAAAATAATTGATCCTGAGGTAGGACGTAATTTTGAACAAAATATTTTGTCCTATCAGAACACACATCTAACAGCTGTAGTGGTTAATTTTTTAGATATGATTGCTCATGGAAGATCAGATTCTGATTTGCTTAAAGAAATTGCTCCCGATGAGCCGGCATATCGTTCATTAACCAGCAGTTGGTTTAAGCATTCATCACTTCTTGGAACATTAAAGTCGCTATCAAAAATAGATAACGTTAAAATTATTATTACTACCGACCACGGAAGTGTCAGATCTCTAAGAGGAGCAAAAGTCCTTGGAGATAGAGAAGCCTCTACAAATTTGAGATTCAAATATGGAAGAAATCTTAAAGTAGATGAAAAACATGCTATTTATATAAAAAATAGCGAAGACTATAAACTGCCAAAACGAGGAGTTACGATTAATTATATAATAGCAAAAGAAGATTATTATTTTGTTTATCCGACTGATTACCATAAATTTCTAACCTATTATAAAGATACCTTTCAACATGGAGGGATTTCCATGGAAGAAATGATTTTGCCAGTAATAACAATGGAGCCAAAATAACTAATTACGAATTAACTGAGACGGTAAAGAATTACATAGAAACTATTTCACTTTCTGAAGAATTTTCCCATAAACTAAGAGGGTCTGAAAGGATAGTTTTAAATGGACAACTTGGGTCAGGGAAAACTTTCTTTATCAAGTCGTGTTTAAGATTCTTAGGCGTTAATAATGTTAATAGTCCTACATTTGCTATTGTCAATGAATATCTTGGGAAATTTAAATTCTACCATTTTGATTTTTATAGAATTAACCGGATGTCGGAACTGTATGATATAGGTTATAATGATTATTTAAATGATGATGAATCTATAATTTTTATCGAGTGGGGAAACCTATTTCAGGAAATTTTGCCAAAAAAACGAATTGAAATAAATATTGACATAATTAGTGATGACAAACGTAAATTTGAAATAAAGGCTTATGGATAAACCTGTACTTTCTATAGAAACATCACAAAGCGTCTGCAGCACATGCCTGTATTATTCAAATAATAAATTTTATGAAACGAATTTTAACTTAAGGCATTCTCATGCAGAAGTGTTGTTCGAAAACCTTGATTATGTATTTAATTCTGCAAAGACAACGCTTGATTCTTGTGACGGTATTGCAATTTCAACTGGCCCAGGCTCCTTTACAGGTTTAAGAATTGGTATGGCAGCTGTAAAAGGCATGGCTCTTGCATCTAAATTAAAAATCTTCGTCGTTCCCACTTTTGAAGCATTAGCTTTTCAAATAAGTAACCTCCTGCCGGATCACACAGAATTTATGATAATGAACAGGGTAAACCAGGAAGAGGTGTATTCTCAAAAATTTAGAATAGTTGCTAATAGTTACGAAACAGTAAATGATTTACAAATATTAAAATATGAAGATATAAATTTGACAAAACAAACCACTTTGATTTTTGGAAACGCATTATTACATTCTAATGATAAATTATTAAATATTAAGAATTCGATTTTTTCTCCATCTGCAAGATTTGTTGCAGAGTGGAGTAGAATATATGGTCAACAACACGTTCTCGATGAATTTGATTATTTGGAACCTATGTATTTTAAAAACTTTGTTGTTAAGAGGAAAAACAATGTATAAGACAATTTTATTGGTTCTGTTTAGTTTTTCATTAGCATTTCCTCAATCCAAGTCTCCCGAAATTCTTGTTACTCCCAGTCAATATAATTTCAGTTATGTGCTTCAAGGTTCATCGGTTCTACATTATTTTACGATTTTCAATAAAGGAAATGATACCTTAAAAATTAAAGACGTTAGGCCATCATGTAAATGTACAACTGTGTATATGCCAACTGCTTTTATTTCTCCGGGAGACTCTGCTAAACTGGAAGTTGCTTTTGATTCAAGAGGATATTGGGGTATGCAGGAAAAGTCAGTATATATACTTTCAAACGATCCTAATAACTCAGTGGTTGAGATAAAATATGCAGCATATGTTGTCAAGAAATTGCCAACTTCACCCGACACTAGCGTGATGCCGTCAATTCAATTCAGTGAACTAACACATGATTTTGGAAAGATAAAAGAAGGAGCTGTGGTTAGCTGGAATTTCCCGTTCAAGAATGTTGGAAAATCGTATCTAAAAATTACTGACATACAAACTTCTTGCGGTTGTACTGCGGCAGTGCCAAATAGCAGAAATGTTGCACCTGACGATTCCGGAATAATAAAAGTTGAATTTGATTCGCATTATAAGCAAGGACAATTGACCCGATTGATAAATGTTTCATCCAACGATCCTAAACATCCTTCGGTTGTACTAAAAATTTATGCTGATGTAGAAAAAGGAACATAAGATGGCTTGGTTTACAAGATCAAAACAAAATATTTCACCAGATTCACAAAAAAAGGATCTCCCCGATGGCTTGTGGGAAAAGTGCCCTGATTGCGGTGAAATAATTCACAAAAAACAATTGGAAACAAATTTATGGACTTGCCTGAAGTGCGGCTATCATTTCAGGGTTGGCAGCAGCGAATATATAGAGATACTGCTGGATGATGGTTCCTTCAAAGAGATGGATAAGAAAATGAAATCAGCTGATCCGCTGGATTTTGAAGATACCAAGAAATATAAAGAAAGAATAAATGAAACGATAAAAAAACTTAATTTTAATGATGCAATCAGAACCGGAGTAGGAAAAATAAATGACAAAGAAGTTGCCTTTGGGTGTATGGACTTTAAGTTTATTGGTGGAAGTATGGGATCAGTTGTTGGCGAAAAAGTAGCAAGGTTAATTGACAAAGCTTATAAGAGCAAAATTCCACTGATCATTATTTCCGCAAGCGGGGGAGCTCGAATGATGGAAGGAGCTTTTTCATTAATGCAGTTAGCAAAAACAAGCTCCCGTTTAACTAAACTGGCGGAAGCAAAGATTCCATATATTTCAATTCTCACAGACCCTACAACGGGCGGTACGACAGCAAGTTATGCAATGCTGGGAGATATAAACATTGCTGAACCTAAAGCCCTTATTGGTTTTGCAGGCCCAAGAGTAATCAAACAGACAATAGGAAAAGATTTACCGGAAGGTTTCCAGAAATCAGAATTCCTTATGGAACACGGATTTGTTGATATTGTAGTGCCCAGAAAGGAATTAAAAATGACAGTCTATAATATTCTTTCATTACTGGATTGAGAAAATAATAAAAGTAGTAAAGACAATAAAAGAAATCCATAAGATCGTAGAGCAATTACGACAGGATAAAAAAACTATTGGTCTTGTTCCTACAATGGGATTTTTACACGAGGGTCATCTTTCCCTTGTCAAAAAATCTAAAGAAAAAGCCGACACTACAATTGTTTCGATATTTGTAAATCCTACCCAATTTGGACCTGATGAAGATTTTGATAAATACCCGCGAAATTTGAAAAAAGATCAGCAGTTACTTGAAAAAGAAAAAGTAGATTTCATTTTCTATCCTTCAGCAGATGAAATTTATAATAAAAATTATCAAACATACGTTGAAGTAAGAAAATTGACCGGCAAATATGAAGGGGAATTTAGGCCAACTCATTTTATTGGGGTTACAACAATTGTCAATATACTTTTTAATTGTGTAAAACCGCACTATGCTTTTTTAGGTCAGAAGGATGCACAACAAGTTGTTGTAATTCAAAGGATGGTAAGCGACCTTAAGATAGATGTAGATATTGTTGTTTGCCCTATTGTAAGAGAAAATGATGGGTTGGCGATGAGTTCTCGGAATGTTTATTTGTCTCATAAAGAAAGGCAAGATGCACTTGTACTTTACCAATCGTTGCTCCTTGGAAAACAAATGATTAGTAAAGGAGAAAAAGACAGCGAAAAGATTTTATTGAAAATGAGTGAACATATCTACTCAGTTGATACTTCCAACCTTGATTATGTTAAGATAGTAGACGAGAGCGACTTTGAAGAAGAAAAAATATTAAAGAGTAACAAAAAATATTATTTACTTATCGCATGCAAAATAGGGAAGACAAGACTTATTGATAATATGATGGTAAGGGTTAAATAGAATTCCTTCCTAAAACATTCTTGATTCCATAATTAACTAAAGCTTTTTCATAGATGAAATCAAATTTCAAATATGGAATTATTAGCTTTGCTCCGCCGCCGGTAACGTAAATGATAATATTCTTCGCTTTTTTATCTTCATTAAGATGTCTTATAGTCTTTTCGATGAGCCCTACTGTTGAATTAACAATGCCACTTGATATTGAGCTGTTGGTTGAAGTTCCTATGATTCCTTTATAATCACCAATGTTTGCCACTGGTAACTGTGCAGTGTTCTTACCTAGGCTATTAAACATGGTATCCACACCAGGTGAAATAATTCCCCCAATAAAATTATTTGGATAATTTAGGAGGTTGAGAGTAGTAGCTGTTCCTAAGTCTATTGCGAGTATGGTAGATTTTTCGGAAAACCGTTTCTCATTCTCAGGGTTCTTTGAAAGAAAAAGTGCTCCTTCTATGGCACAAATTCTATCCAAGCCTAATGTATTAGGAGTTTCGTAAAGTATTTTGATGTTATAGCTTGAGTTTCTTTTGATTTCTAATGTATCAGTGCCGTATTCAGTTTTAATAAATTGTTTTAGGAGTGTTGACTTTTCGGGGACTACAGAACAAAGATAAAATGCGTCTTCTTCGTTATGGTTAATAATATATTTTGATAATTCTTTTACCTCATGAAATGCTTCAAAAACTAATAATTTATTATTATCAAAAGTAGCTAACTTAATAAAAGAATTTCCTACATCTAAAGTGTAAATCATATCTAATTAATTCCACTTACATCGCCATATTGAATTCGCTCATGCTTGTCGCCAATTTTCAAGATAAGATAGCCATTGTTATCTATATCCTCAAAAATGCCAAATAATTTTTCGTTGTCATCACTTACTTCTATTCTGTCCCCGATCATTGAGCAATTTTGTCTCCATTCCCCAACTATGTAACCAGGTTTGGTAAGCACTGTCTCTAGATTCTCTTCCAAATTATTTAGTATTTCTGCTAAAAGTCTCTCCCTATCTATATTTTGTTTGGCTTCAAGTTTTAAGGATGTTGGTTCTAGATTATATTCTCCAGGAAAATTAACTTGGTTAACGTTTAATCCAATACCTATTACCAATTTATCAATAGAACTTCCTCTCGATGTGGACTCAAGTAAAATACCAGAAACCTTCTTTTTGTTAATAAGAACATCGTTGGGCCATTTCAAATCCGTTTCAAGTTGGTATAATTTGTTTATAGAACTTGCCACAGAAAGACAAGAAGCTAAATTTATTAATGTGATGTTCTTTTGGAAAAATCTTTTTTCTATTAGTAAGACAGAAAATGTAATATTCAATCCTTTGCTGCTTACCCAAACTCTATTTTTTCTCCCATGGCCTTGGTTTTGTTTTTCCGCAAAAAGAACTGTCCCATTTTTCGAACTAAAATCCTTATCGTTTAGCAAAAGAGTATTAGTCGAGTCAACTTCTTCACAATAGATAAAGTTTCTACCAATATATTCTGTACTAAGTTTAATATCAAAATTTTCAATGCTTAACAACTTGCTATCCTTTTAAAAGTTGTCTAAATACTGTCAAATTACCATTATTTGCGACAAAAGTAGCCATAAGTGTCATTTTAACAAAATATAAAAAATCTAAAGCATTATCATAAGTTATTATAATACAATAATATAAGTAGATATTAAAAATATGGTACGATTGATGATGCCATAAAATATTAATTATCTTAATTTATATCCATTTTAATACTTATATATAAGAAACATACAATAAAAAACATTTAAATTAAAAGGAGTAATACATAATGGGAAAAATCATTGGTATAGACTTAGGAACGACAAATTCATGCGTAGCGGTTATGGAAGGAAATGACCCTGTTGTAATCCCAAACTCTGAAGGTGGTAGAACTACTCCATCGGTTGTGGCTTTTACTAAAACAGGAGAAAGATTAGTTGGCCAGCCTGCAAAAAGACAAGCAATAACGAATCCCAAAAACACAATTTTCTCCATAAAAAGATTTATGGGAAGAGTATTAGGTGAAGTTCAGGATGAAATAAAAAAAGTTCCATATGAGGTAGTTGCCGGCGATAACGATTCAGCAAGAGTCAAAATTGGCGATAGAATGTATTCTCCACCTGAAATTAGTTCCATGATACTTCAGAAAATGAAAAAAACTGCCGAGGATTATCTGGGGCAGGAAATTACTGAAGCTGTTATTACAGTCCCTGCTTATTTTAATGATGCACAAAGACAGGCTACTAAAGATGCTGGAGAAATTGCAGGTCTTAAAGTAAAAAGAATCATTAATGAACCTACTGCAGCAGCTTTAGCCTATGGGCTCGATAAGAAAACTTCAGACTCAACTGTTGCAGTTTATGACCTTGGAGGCGGAACTTTTGATATATCTGTCCTTCAATTGGGCGACGGCGTGTTTGAAGTGAAATCGACCAATGGCGATACTCATTTAGGAGGAGACGATTTCGATCAGAGAGTTATAGATTATCTTGCCGATGAATTCAAGAAACAAGAGGGAATTGATTTAAGAAAAGACCCGATGGCTTTACAAAGACTTAAAGAATCGGCCGAAAAAGCAAAGATTGAACTTTCTACATCGCAAACAACGGACGTTAATTTACCATTTATAACTGCAACCCAAGATGGTCCGAAACACTTAAATATTTCTCTTTCGAGGGCAAAATTTGAACAGCTTGTTGATGATTTGGTTCAAAGGACAAAAGTACCTTGCGAAAAAGCTATGAAAGATGCAGGCGTTTCACCGTCTGACATCAACGAAGTCATTTTGGTTGGTGGTTCTACAAGAATTCCGATGGTACAAGATCTTGTTAAGGAATTGTTTAAAAGAGAGCCCCACAAGGGTGTGAATCCGGATGAAGTAGTAGCTATCGGAGCGGCAATTCAAGGCGGTGTACTTGCCGGTGATGTTAAAGATGTATTGTTGCTTGATGTTACTCCATTGTCGCTTGGAATTGAGACTCTTGGAGGTGTATTTACGAAACTAATCGATGCAAATACAACTATACCTACAAAGAAAAGTGAGATATTCTCAACAGCATCTGATAGCCAGCCTTCAGTTGAAATAAATGTATTACAGGGTGAACGCCAAATGGCGGCGGACAACAGAACATTAGGTAGATTCCATTTGGATGGAATTCCACCGGCACCAAGAGGTATTCCACAGATCGAGGTTACTTTTGATATAGATGCGAACGGAATAATGCACGTAAGTGCTAAGGACAAGGCCACTGGAAAAGAACAGAGCATTAGGATTACATCATCAAGCGGATTATCTAAAGATGAAATAGAAAAAATGAAAAGTGATGCTAAAGAGCATGCAGCCGAAGATAAAAAGAAAAAAGAAGCTGTAGAAATTAAGAATCAGGCAGATAGTCTTGTATTCCAAACAAAGAAACAGATGGAAGAATTGAAAGACAAAATCAATCCTGACCAAAAATCTAAGCTGGAAGCAGAAATCAAAAAGGTAGAAGAAGCTTTGTCTTCAAACAATACTGACCAAATAAAAACTGCAACTGAATCTTTGAATAAAGAATGGAGTCAGATAGCTTCAAATCTATACTCTCAGCCAGGCGCACAAGACGCAAGTCAGAGTGGTCAGCAACAGCAGCAGGAACAGGCTAAATCTGAAGGCAAAGACCAAGCCCAGGATGCTTCATATGAAGTTGTTGATGATGAAGAAGAAAAGAATAAAGACAAGAAATAAGTGAACTAATTCTGTTGAAAACCCCGGTAGCTTAGCTGGGGTCTAAAAGATTTAATAATTGTCTCTTTGATATAGGTGTAAGGTATAAAGGTGTAAGGATATAAAGTATGCTAGTGTTATTAACCTATACTATATACCACCATAACCCATATTGCTTAATAATTTAATTACGATTTTAAAAACGACAAAATATAAAAATGGAGAAATATAAAATGCAATCAAACATTAATTTAGAAGACAAAAAAACATTGGAGGATATATTCCTTAACGAAGCTCATCTTTTGCCGCTTGTAGATATTTACGAACAGAATGATGAATTTATATTAACTGCAAATATGCCGGGTGTTGAAAAAGATAACGCGAAAATAAAATTAGAAGATGGATATCTTACAATTAGTGGAAAAAAGGACACAGATAATTTAAACAACAGAAAATATTTCTTAAATGAGATTCCCTATGGTACTTACTATCGTGAATTTAAGTTGTCGGATACAATTGATTCTTCTAAGATTGAAGGTAAGTTTGAAAATGGACAGTTAATAGTCCGCTTGCCAAAGAGTGAAACGGCAAAAAGCAGAGTGATAAATATATCATAAACTAGATTTTTGCTCCGAACGTGTAAAAGCCCCGCCATGTCGGGGCTTTATTATTTTTACTAAGACAATTTTTATTTATATTGAAGCCAATCATAGAACACTAATTTTCCAAATGTCCGGGGTAAAAAAGAACAGAATAATATTTATAGACCTGATGCGTGCCATTGCTGTCCTGCAGATGATTCAGGGACATACAGTTGACCTCTTACTGTCAAATGATTTCCGGGCACAGGGTGATTTGATATACTCAACATGGTTTTTTATGAGGGGTATGACTGCTCCAATTTTTATGTTTTCTGCAGGAACGGTATTTACCTACCTTTTTCGTCTTGCTGATAAGCCATTTGAGGAAAATCCCAGAGTAAAGAAAGGATTAAAAAGGTTTTTCCTACTTGTTTTTTTAGGCTATTTACTAAGATATCCGACGGCCAAAGTTTTAGATTTTTCAAATGTTACTCAAGAACAATGGGCAACCTTTTTTACTGTTGATGTTTTACATCTAATAGGTTTTGGTATTCTAATAACAATGTTGCTTGCCTATATTTCAGAAAAAACTAAAATAAACGATTATACAGTATTTGGATTAGGGGCTCTTTTTATCTTTGCTATTTTCCCATTTACAGAAAAAATAAGCTGGAGTTCCTTTTTACCAATTCCAATTGCTGCCTATTTTTATTCCGGGACAGGTTCTTTATTTCCATTAATCCCGTGGAGTGGATATGTTATAAGTGGAGCTGTTTTAGGAAGCTACTTGGCAAAACATCCCTTAGTCTTTAAGACAAAAGAGTTTACTTATAAGCTCTTTTCATTTGGAATATTGTTTATGCTACTGTCCCAGGTTTTCAATGATCTGAAAATCCCAATTAATGGAAACACAGACTGGAGTTCCGCTATTTATTTAATTTTCTTTAGATTAGGATTTGTGATTACTCTGAATTCAGTTGTTTCATTTATATCATTGAAGGTAAACTCAATACCCAAAACAATCATTTTAATCGGAAGGAATACCCTTTTAATTTACGTAGTTCATTTAGTGCTGCTTTTTGGCAGCGCATGGAGCCCCGGTTTAGCATTACTATTCGAAAAGAAACTAGATGTGTGGCCAACAATCGGATTTGCCTTACTTATGATTACATCAATGGTAGTTATGGTGCTTGCAATAAACAAATTAAAAATTAGAAATAAACAATTAGTAACAGCATAATCTTAATGAGAAAATCTCAAGTAACCTCCGGTGAAGTTTCGGATGAAGAAAAATTATATGAACAGTCGTTAAGGCCTTTGTCTATTGACCAATTTGCCGGACAAAATAAGATTACTGATAATCTGAAAGTTTTTATATCTGCTGCTCAAAAGAGAAAGGAATCTTTGGACCATATTCTTCTCACAGGACCACCGGGATTAGGAAAAACTACCCTTGCCTACATAATTGCCAATGAGATGGGGGTGAAATTGAAAGTCACTTCTGGTCCTGTCTTAGAAAAACCAGGCGACCTAGCTGGAATATTGACTAACCTGGAAGAAAAATCGGTTTTGTTTATTGATGAAATTCATAGATTAAGTCCTGTTGTGGAAGAATATCTATACTCAGCCATGGAGGATTTTAAACTGGATATTATGATTGATACTGGACCAAATGCGAGAACTGTGCAAATAAGTCTTCCTAAATATACACTTGTGGGCGCGACTACGAGAGCAGGCATGTTAACTTCTCCACTTAGGGATAGATTTGGGATTAGATTTAGGTTAGATTATTATGATTCTACTACTCTAAAAAAGATAATTAATCGTTCCTCAAAAATTCTTGAAATAAAAATTGATGATGAAGCGTCTCTGGAATTATCAAAACGCTCAAGGGGAACTCCTAGAATTGCAAATCGCTTGCTGAAGAGAACAAGAGACTTTGCAGATTATGAAGATAAAAATGTTATTGATTTAGCTGTTTCTAAAAAAGCATTAAACGCACTAGAAGTGGATGAATTCGGTCTTGATGAAATGGATAAACAAATCATCTTAACGATTATCGAAAAATATAAAGGCGGTCCTGTTGGCCTTGGGACTTTAGCTGTAGCAGTAAATGAAGACCCAGGGACTATCGAAGAAGTTTATGAACCTTTTTTAATTCAACAGGGTTTTATTCATAGAACTCCCAGAGGAAGGGAAGCAACGTTATTGGCCTACAAACGTTTTGGAAAAGAAAAACTCAGTGGTGATAATAATTCTCTATTTGATCAAGCCTCCAAATGAAACTTTTAACAAAAAATGAATATTAGTAATCAGCTGAAACTTTTGTTTGGCTCTTTATTTTTGGGTTTTATACTCTTCACGGTTTACACATTTGCACAAAACAAAATTTATATTCCAAGAAATATTTTAGAAGCTTATAAAAAGGGAACAAGATCCTTTGATGGCAGATCTGGACCTAATTACTGGCAAAACTCTTCAGATTATAAAATAAATGTTTCTATAGATCCAGTTACCCATTTAGTTAGCGGGACTGAGAATATAATGTATCATAACAACAGTCCAGATTCATTACCTTATATAGTCTTCCGGTTATACCAGGATATGAATAAAGCCGACGCTGCAAGGAATTCCGAACTTGATGAAAAATCAATCACCGACGGGGATGTCCTCGATGAAATTAAGGTTAATAACAATACAATAGACGTTAATTCTACAAGTGTAAAAGTAGAAGATACCAATCTTTATTTATATCTCGATCAACCTATGCCGTCTAAATCAAGTATAAATTTCTATTTTAAATGGCATTTCACTATTCCAGGTGGAAACAACCCAAGAATGGGAATGTATGATTCAACTTCGTTCTTTATTGGGTACTGGTATCCACAAGTTGCGGTTTACGATGATATAGATGGATGGGACAAATATAATTATACTGGAACTCAAGAATTTTATAATGATTTTTCAAATTTTGATGTAGAAATAAAAGTACCGAATAAGTTTGGTGTTTGGGGCACTGGAACATTACAAAATCCTGATGAAGTTTTAACACCTCAGACTTTGAAGAAATATAACAATGCGCAAGTTTCTGATTCTGTTGTACATATTGTAACTGAACAAGATATCGAAAATGGAAATATATACACTAATGAAAATGAACAAAATACATGGCACTTTAAAGCAGACAGCGTGACCGATTTCGCCTTTGGGATGAGTGATCATTATTTATGGGACGGTGTAGGTCTAAAAACTTCGGGCAAAAATAACAGTCATGTTTACATTGCTGCAGTATATAGAGCTCAGTCTAAGGATTTTCGTAATGTTTGTAAAGTTGCCAGAGACGCAATCAACTATTATTCAACTGTTTTGCCAGGAGTTCCATTTCCTTATCCGAGTATGACAGTATTTAATGGTCATTCAGGCGGAATGGAATATCCTATGATAGTCAATGACGGTTCCTATAAGGCATATTCCTTTATGGTGTATGTTACATCCCATGAAATTTCTCACACATATTTCCCTTTTTATATGGGAATTAATGAGAGAAAATATGCATGGATGGATGAGGGCATGGCTACATTTATCCCCTACGAATTTCAGTTAGAAGAAGGTAAGGCAGATTTTACTTCCAGAGATGCTTTTTTATACAGCAGGTTTGCTGGAAACGAGACTGAGATGCCGCCAATAACTTTATCTGTTTTTTTGGAAAACATGCCCTACACAATTGCATCTTATATGAGACCTGGTTTAGCTTATTATTATTTGGAGGATGCTTTAGGCAAAAATGAATTCACAAGAATTTTCCAGGAGTACATAAAAAGATGGCATGGCAAACATCCTCTGCCATACGATTTTTTCAATACTTTCGATAATGTATATGGCAAGAATTTAAACTGGTATTGGCTTCCATGGTTTTTTGAAAAAGGATATCCTGATCTAGGCATCCAAAAAGTTGAACATGATAAGAACAACGTTGAAATACTCATAAAAAAAGACGGTAGCATTCCGGTTCCAATTTATATCCAGATTACTGGTAAAAATGGTCAGAATGTGTCTATTTATAAGTCTGCAATGATATGGGAAAGTGGAAGTGACTCAGTTTGGATAAGCAAGGTTTTGGATTTTAAACCTACTGAGATTTTATTAGGAAGTAAGGATATCCCAGATGTAAACCTGACAAACAATGTTTATGAAATAAATGGTTATGATGGATCTTCAGAGAATTCCGACAACAAATAATATTTTAATTTTCAGTTTTTAAGAAAGAATTGGTTCTTTTCATTACGTGACGGTGGTGCTTGGCAATTTGATTGTTATCTTTTTTAGAATTCATGATAGAACTAGAATCATTATGAGATGTGTGCTGATTTGATGTAACGGTATGTTTTGCTCCAGTTAAAGCCTGTGAAGGTGAGTCAACGTTAATTATCCATCCAATCAGAAAAACTAACACAATTACTATTAGGATACCTATTCCTATGATTTTCTTTTGGTCTTTTTTATCCATGTTTTACTTAGTATAAATTTTCATCAAAAAAGATAAGGAATTTGGCCCTCTATTACTGTTACTTACCTCACAAAAAAACAAAGGGCGGTTGAAACATTTAATGTAAACTTCTTGTGCATACGTTTTAAGTTTTGGTCAATTTTAATATCTTATACAACTAAATTTTGCTCTATTCAGCCTAAATGAAAATATTCAAAATATTCATTTATTTATCACCCATTATAATTTTTATAATTGTTTCTTCAGCACGTGATATGCAGCATGGCGCTTTGGGGACTAAAAATAATCCTGTTAAGCTGTATTTTACGCCTTCAGTTGATGCTAAGCGAATTTCTTTTAATATTGAACCTTTGGTAAATTACCTGGAGAAGGAAACTGGCTATTACTTTACAACAGCAATTCCTGCTAGCTATATTGCAGTGGTAGAAGCATTTGGAACCGATAAAGCTGATATAGCAAGCATAAATACATTTTCGTATTTAATGGCAAATGCAAAGTACGGAGCACAGGCTAAACTTATTATTGTAAGAGATAATAATGAATCTTCATATTGCGGAGCCTTTATAACAAGGACAAATTCAGGAATAAATACCTTACAAGATCTTAACGGGAAAACTTTTGCCTATGTAGATCCTTCATCAACTTCCGGTTATATTCTTCCTAAAGCCATGTTAGATAGTTTGGGTATTCATCCCAGCGAAACTGTATTCGCTATGCGGCATGACAATGTTGTTACCATGGTATATCAGGGACAAGTAGATGCCGGAGCTATTTATTATGATCCCCCTGATCCTAAAACCGGGCAAATTTATGATGCTCGTATGAGAGTAGAAAAACAATTTCCTGACGTAGCCAAAAAAGTCAAAATAATCGGTTTTACACCGCAAATTCCTAATGACCCTATTGTGTTCAGAAAAGGAATGCCTGAAGAAATGAAGAATAAAATAGTCGATGCTCTTATTAATTTTGTCCACACACCGGAGGGTGAAAAAGCTTTATATAACATTTATGATGTAAGAAATTTAATAAGAGCTAAAGACAGCGACTATGACCAACTTAGGAGATTGTTAGCTAGAGAGCATATTTCATTTGAAAGTCTGGTTAAGAAGAAATGATCTTAGAAGTTCAGAACTTGCACAAAATTTATGACAATGGAACACACGCGCTCAAAGGCGTTAGTTTCAAAGTTGAAGAAGGTGAGTTTTTAGTTGTCATTGGATTAAGCGGCTCGGGTAAATCTACTTTGCTCAGATGTATAAATCGTTTAATTGAGCCCACCTCAGGTTCAGTCAACTTTCTTGGAAAGGATATTACACATCTAAAGGGGGAGGAATTAAGAAAAGTTAAAACTCAGATAGGAATTGTCTTTCAGCACTTCAATCTAATAAACAGAAGGTCTGTTTTAATCAACGTGTTGGCAGGTAAATTGGGAAATGTTGGAACTTTTAACTCTCTCATGGGAAAGTTTTCGGATGAAGTCCTCAGAGAAGCTTATAAAAGTCTGGAAACGGTTGGTATAGCTGAAAAAGCAAAGGTTCGTGCTGACTCCCTGAGCGGCGGGCAGCAACAGAGAGTAGCAATTGCGAGAAGTTTAATGCAGAATCCAAAGCTACTGCTTGCAGATGAACCTGTTGCATCTTTGGACCCAGCGACTTCAAACTCTATAATGCAATATTTTGAGAGAATTAATAAAGATATGGGCACAACTGTTATATGTAATTTGCATTTCTTGAGTTTGGTTAGAAGATATGCAACAAGAGTTATTGCTCTTAAAGAGGGAAAGATCATATTTGAGGGAATGCCCAATGATATAAATGAAACATGGTTCAAAACTATATATGGGGAGGAGGCAGAAGAGGTGGAAATCAGATGAAAGCGGCAGAACTTGAAATCTCACCACATGCCAAGTTGCAGCGCTCTAAGCAAAAACAGGATACGAAAAACTTATATAAGGCAATCTTGTTAGATTCTTTTTTTGTTTTTTATTCAATACTTGTTGTACAAAGAGCAATATATTATAAGTTTGTCCTAGATATGAGAAGTTTACCTTTCTCTTGGACTGAAACTACCATAATATTGATAATCAGTCTAGTAGTTGGAAGTTTATGGGCAATATCACGTACTTCTCTTTCATGTAAATTATTTGGCATAGCAAGAAATACAAAAACAACCAAATGGACTGTAGAACTCTTTGCATGGTTCCTGTTCAATATTACTTTTATAGCTGGGTGGATTGTAACAAAAGTATCTATTGTTCAATTATTTAGTGCAGAAGGACTAGACGGAGCAGGAAGAATTTTTGGTTCACTTTTTCAACCCCAATTTGGAATTTTTGATGATGCTCTATTTGCTATGATAGAAACTATATATATTGCTTTATTAGCTACACTTATATCAATTCCTATAACTTTAATTCTAAGTTTTTTCTCAGCTAGAAATTTGATGAAGGAAAACAAGTTTACTTTTTTCATTTATTACATCCTAAGAATAATTACCAACTTTATCAGGTCGATAGAACCTCTAGTTTGGGCAATAATATTTTCAGTTTGGGTGGGCATAGGGCCATTTGCGGGAATGATAGCACTGCTTGTACATACAATCGCATCTAATGCCAAATTATATTCTGAGGCTATTGAAGGAATTGACAGAGGGCCTGTAGAAGCCATTTCAGCTACAGGTGCAAATAAGGTTCAGGTTGTTTGGTATGCTGTTGTTCCTCAAATTGTTTTACCGTTTTTGTCATTTACCATATATAGATGGGATATAAATGTCAGAATGGCAACTATTATTGGTCTGGTTGGAGGAGGCGGAATCGGTACAATGTTGATGCAATATCAAGGCCTGGCCCGCTGGCATGAAGTGGGTTTGATAGTTATTATGATAGCTGTTGTAGTCTGGATAATGGACTATATTAGTGCAAAAATCAGGGAAGCTATTTATTAATAGCAAAATTTTCTCAATATTTAGCTGCGTTCCAATAGCTAATATTCAAGTTTCCTTAGAAACTTAACATTCACTTAACCTTTCGATAATTATAGCTTAACAATGGGTATATATATTTGCAGTGTTGCTTTCACATTGGTTAATATTCTACGCTTACTCTCTCCCTAAACAAAGGACACCCTATGACAGGGGGTGTCCTTTTTATTTTGCATAAAAGTTAACACTTATTTAATACGAAAAATTCAAGTTTTAAAATTATATTTTTTTATAATTACTGTTTGCAAAGAGAATTTTTTCCTTTTTTAATAAATTAAATTATTTTGTTTATACAAATTTCCGCAGTATAATATTTTTTTGCCTTTTTATGAAAGAAGTTAAAATATCAATTAGAAATCTTGATCTATATTATGGTAATAACCATGCTCTAAAAGATATTTCTATTGATATACCTCCACAAAAAATTGTTGCTTTTATTGGCCCTTCAGGTTGTGGAAAATCTACGCTGCTAAGGACAATCAACAGGATGAACGATATTATCCATAATGTGAAAATAAATGGTGAAGTTTTACTTGACGGGGCAAACATTTATCAAAGAGGAATGGATGTTGTTTTTCTTAGAAGAAGAGTTGGAATGGTCTTTCAAAAATCTAATTTATTTCCAAAGTCGATATTTGATAATGTTGCGTACGGTCCAAGAATAAATGGTATAAGAAGTAAAAGTAAACTCAGGGAAATTGTTGAGCGCTCCTTGAGACAATCTGCATTATGGGAAGAAGTTAAGGATAGATTGGATGCCCCGGCATTGGGGCTTTCGGGAGGCCAGCAGCAAAGGGTCTGTATAGCGCGCACGCTGGCAATTGAGCCGGAAGTTATTCTTATGGATGAACCGGCAAGCGCATTGGATCCCATTTCCACTGCAAAAATTGAAGAGCTTATTACAGAGTTAAAGAAAAAATATTCTATTGTGATTGTTACTCACAATATGCAGCAGGCAGCCAGAGTTAGTGAACATACTGCCTTCTTCTATCTTGGTCAACTAATAGAGTATGATAAAACTCCAAAGATGTTTACAACTCCATCTAAGAAACAGACTGAAGACTACATTTCAGGCAGATTTGGTTAATTTAATATTTAAAATATTCAACAGGTTATAAAAATGGAAAGAACATTTGACCAACAATTAGAAAAACTTAGAAAAAGAATATTGAAAATGTGCAGTGTCGTTGATGAACAGGTTGAAACTGCTTTTAGAGTCATTAATCAAGGTAATTCTGAACTGGCTGAAGAAGTTATTTTAAAGGATGATCTGGTTGATAAATATGACGTGAAAATTGACAAACTATGTCAAAAACTGATTGCGCTGAATCAACCTGTTGCTATGGACTTGCGTTTCATTATGTCTGCATTAACAATGAATACAAACTTAGAAAGAATTGGAGATATAGCTGCTAATATCTGCGAAAATTTTCTTGTCATAAAAAGAAGACCGAGTTTTATTGAAGAAATTCATTATAGTGAAATGACCGCATTGTCAAGAGAAATGCTTAAAAGTGCAATAGATTCTTTCATAAATAACGATCCTAAGTTGGCAGCTAAAGTCATCGAAATGGATAAAAAGCTTGATCAGTATAATATGGATAATCATCAAATATTGAAAAAGATAATGAAAGAATCTCCTGAGAACATTGATGATGCAGTCGCTTTGTTAGTAATTTCGAGACAAATAGAAAGACTGGGAGACCATGCAACAAACATTGCAGAAGATGTCTATTTTATTGTTGAAGCTCAGTTGGTTAAACACAAGTATGAAAAGATAATCTTTGAACATGATGAAGAGGAGGACACGAATTAGCTTAAAATAGTTTTTAGTACTTTTTGAGAGATCTCTTTTGTACTTTCAAAAGTTTCTGTGCTGGATATTTTTTTTAATTTTTGTCCAAAAACGAATCCCCAACTTTGAATTACTAAAAACTCCGGCAGGTATTTGTTATCATTCTTGTTCAATTTGTTTTCTTTAGCAAAGTTATCAATTAGTTCTTTTTCTTTTCCTAGTAGATTTTTAACTGTCATTATTTCATTCTCTAACCCATCTCCTCTGAGTACCTCAACCATTAAATTATATATAAGATTGAAAGTCTCGTCAAATTTAGTTTTGTATTCAAAATATTTCATCAACCTTTCTTCATAAGACCTTTCATTATCAGCTAAAATATTTCTAATATCTTCAATGTATTGGTCAATGCGATAATTTAATGTTGCAAAGTATAGTTCGTCTTTCGAATCAAAATAATGGTATATAGTAGCTTTCCCAATTCTAAGGTCTCTTGCCACTTCATCGAGGGTGGTTTTGGCTAACCCGTGTTTGTTAAATCTTTTTATTGCGGCTTCTATAATCTGGGTTTTGCGGTTCTTTTCCAACATCAAAGAAATTAATTATAAAATTATTTCGTCAAGATAATGCTAGAATTTTAAATATCGAAATTTAAAAACAATTTTCCCCTATTTTCTTTCGAAAATTTTAAGGCAAGCAATTTCTAAAAAGCAGGGCAATTCAATTAGTTACTATCTTTTTTGCTTCGTCTATTAAGGAATCGGCCTTCTTCTTAAGTTCGTCAGCCTTCTCTTTCCCTTTTTCAACATAATCATCGATATCATCAACCAAATCATCGGCTCTGTCAGAAATTTTTCTTCTCAGTCTCTTGCCGGACATAGGTGTATACAACATTGCCAGAGCACTTCCAACTATTCCACCGATTAGAAGACCTTTTAAGAAAATATTTGTTTTTTCCCCATCCTTTGACATTTTATTTACCTCATATATTTCACTTATAGAATCAATAATAAAATATATTATTTATAACAAAACAATCAAATCAATTATCTCAACCCTTTCTTCCCAGCTTAAAAAATATTATTAGAATAAAGCCTGCAATAAAACCGCTGACATGTGCGCCGTATGCAACTCCACCTTCTTGCAGGTTACCACCCAGAAATCCGAGTCCACTGACTATTTGAAATAAAAACCAGAAACCAATTGCTATAATAGCCGGAACTTCCGTCAAAAAATAAAATACGATAACTTTTACCCGTCGTGTTGGATATAAAAGAAGATACGCACCGAGTACTCCTGAAATTGCTCCGGAGGCTCCCAAAGTTGGGGTCAAAAGGTCAGCATTATCAAAAAATAAAGTAGTAAAAGCTTGACCGTAGTCAGCGATTACCCCACATAAAAGATAGAAAATTAAATACCTAAAATGTCCGATTTTATTTTCAATATTATCTCCAAAAATCAAAAGAAAAATCATATTTCCGAGAATGTGTGCAATACCTCCATGCATAAACATGGAAGTGAATAAAGTTATGTAAACAGAAACAGGAGTCTTTTGTAATCCGGGGACAGTGAACGTTTCTCCAGTATTTGGGTCTTCATAGGTTTTGGGAGATGTTACTATATCTTTTCCTGTCAATATTTCGGCAGGTACAGATGAATATGTATAATTAAATTTCTGATTAGTTCCGAAGTTCTGAAGAAAAATGAAAACAAGGACATTAAGAATAACAAGCAGATAGTTAATGAGCGGTTTAATTTTTCTATCTCTGTTATCATCCCCGATAGGAAAAAACATATAGGGTTTCTAATGCAATTAAAAAAATGAAAAGATATATAGTTAAGAACTTTATTTTATGCAATATTAACCTCGGCAAAATCTTGCAAAGTTTGATTTTTTATAAAGCGTTAAAGTATTGTTATTCTAAGGAATTATTAAGAAATTAAATCTTTAGTTTATTAAAATTGCAGTAAAAATCCCTGAATGGTAAAGGTTAAGAATATCGAAATTGCAAATGATAAGCCTTTTGTGCTTATTGCTGGCCCATGTGTTGTTGAGAATGAATCACTTGTTCTATCAACTGCTGAAAAAATTAAAGAGATAACTTCTAAACTAAATGTTCCTTTTATATTTAAGTCTAGTTATAGAAAAGCAAACAGAACCAGTAAAAAATCTTTTCAGGGAATAGGGGATACAAAAGCTCTAAAAATTCTGGGCAAAGTTCGTGATAGAATGCAAATTCCGGTTTTGACAGATATTCATTTGCCGGAAGAAGCTGAATTAGCTGCCCGGTATGCTGATGTGCTTCAAATACCTGCATTTTTAAGCAGACAAACAGATATTCTTATAGCTGCTGGAAAAACGGGAAAAGTAGTCAATATAAAAAAGGGACAATTCTTAGCTCCAGAGGATATGAAGTATTCTGCAGAAAAAGTTTTTTCTACGGGAAACAAAAGAATTCTTTTAACTGAAAGAGGAAGTATGTTCGGGTATCATAATCTTGTTGTCGATTTTAAGTCTCTTATAATTATGAAAAAAATAGGTTTCCCTGTGGTTATGGATGCAACTCATTCCGTTCAGGTACCGAGCAGGGGGGGGAAAAGCGGTGGAAAACGAGCATTTATTGATCCCCTGGCAAAGGCTGCTACTGCAGTTGGAATTGCTTCTTTATTTCTGGAGGTTCACCCTGATCCTCAAAATGCTTTAAGTGATTCGGGTAGTCAATATTCATTAAATAAGTTAGAAAAATTGCTTACTCAAATAATTCAAATAGATAAATTAGTAAAAAACTACTAGTATTAATGACAGAAGAAGAAATTATAGCTAAAGGGAAAGAAGTAATTAGAATTGAATCTGAGGCTGTTTCTGATTTAGCTGACAGCATTGATGAAGAATTTGTCAAGGCTGTTGAAACAATTGGAAATTCTAAAGGTAGGGTAGTGCTTACCGGAATGGGGAAGTCTGGACTTATAGCGCGCAAGATAGTAGCGACATTAAATTCAACTGGAACCGCAGCAATTTATCTGCATCCTACCGATGCTTTGCATGGGGATTTAGGAATGGTAAGGTCTGAAGATGTGGTTGTCGTGATTTCAAAAAGCGGCAATACCTCTGAGATTTTAAATCTTTTGCCAATGTTTCAAAGACTTCATGTAATAATAATCGCAATGTGCGGAAATCGTAAATCAATTCTTGGCAGCCAATGCGATATTTATCTTAACATAGCAGTAAAAGAGGAAGCCTGCCCTCTCGATTTGGCACCTACTGCTTCAACAACCGCGACCTTGGCAATGGGAGATGCGCTTTCAGTAGCATTACTTGAGCAGAGAAACTTTACTGCAGAAGATTTTGCAATGCTTCATCCCGGCGGTAGTTTGGGGAAGAGACTTTCTTTAAAGATTGAAGAAATAATGATTAAAGGGAACAAAATTCCGATTGTACATGAAGAAACTCCTTTGAAAGATGCAATTATTGAGATTACTTCTAAGAGACTTGGTGCAACTTGCGTTACTAACCAGGAAGGTATTTTGGTCGGAATAATTACTGATGGGGATTTAAGACGTTTGATGGAAAAAACTATGGAAATTAAAAATTTGAAATCAAAAGATATTATGACCAGGAATCCCAAAGTAATGGTAAAAGATTATCTTGCTTCATTTGCATTACAGCAAATGGAAAACTTCAAAATTACTTCTTTAATTATTATTGACGACCAAAAAAAACCAATCGGAATAGTTCATCTGCATGATTTAATCAATCTTGGTTTACAGCAGAGATGAGGCTGCTTTCTTTTTTCTTATTGCTCGCTACCATTTTATCAGCTTGTTCTGAAAAAAGAGTTAAACCAACCGTTAATTCCAACATAAATGTAGAACAACTCCCAGACGAAGAAAGCTGGAATTCTACGGTATTTTTTTCAGACTCCGGTAAAACAAAAGCTGTTCTTAAAGCCGGCAGAATTAGAGTTTACTCAAACACTCAAGAGACTTTACTTGACAGCACTATCCATGTAGATTTTTATGACGAAGAAGGCAAAATTACATCTGTTCTTACTGCAAAACGCGGCAAAGTTAATAATGCTACAAATGATTTATATGCCGTTGATAGTGTAGTTGCTGTTAATGACAGCGGTGTTACCTTGAGAACAAGTGAACTTATGTGGAGAAATAAAGACAGAAAAATAGTCTCTAATAAATTCGTGACGATAACCAGCCCGAAAGAAAATATACAAGGGTACGGATTTGAGTCGGACCAATCGTTGAGAAATTACGTTATATACAACATAACTTATATAACTAAAACCGATAGTACTAAATGAAGTTAATTATAGCTTTATTTTTAATTCTATATGTTTCTTGTTCTGTACTTGCACAGAATGAAAATATTATTCAAGTAACAGGGAAAAAATATATTGGAAAGACTGTCAACGGAGTTTCTGTTAGGGAAGTACAAGGAGATGTTATTTTAAAGCAGGGAAATGTTGTAATTACCTGTGACACAGCTATTCAATATATTTCCAGTAATAACGCAAAGCTTATTGGAGATGTTGTTATAACACAAGATACTGTAACAATTATTACGAACGAAGGTTATTATTATGGCTCTGAAAGAAGAGCAGAAACAACTACTGGAATCAAGCTAAACGACAAGAAAGTTATACTAACAGCAGATTCCGGTAATTATTATTTTAATGAAAAAAAAGCTGTATTTGTGCATAATGTTAAGCTCTATGACACTACTTCAACTTTAACTTCTGAACGATTAATATATTTTAGAGACGAAGATAAAGTAATTGCAACTGGAAATGTTAAAATCATAAACGCTAGCAATATTATTTACGCAGATAGTCTCGATTATTATAGAAAGAATAAAATAAGTTTTGCCTATAGAAATGTTGAAATAAGAGACTTAAAAAATAATGTTGTGATATTTGGAAACCACTTGGAAGATTATGCAAATAAACATTACACTCTGGTAGATAA
>JBJKPP010000158.1:0-11476 GCA_046706145.1 Ignavibacteriaceae bacterium
ACACTTTCTGTAGCTCCCAAAGCAGTTTTCAATATTTCTTTTTTAGGCGGATGTGGAGTATAGCCGCACAAGTAGAGTTTTTCTATCATTGCACCATCAGAGGTTCTGAAAATGGAACCCACGTTATAATTGCTTCTTATACTATTTAACACCACATAGACAGGTAATTTTTTCACTTTGTGAATAGTTTCTAAAGTGCTTCTGTTTTTTGATATTTCTTCGTGCGTGAGTTTTTTCATATTTAATATTTTACAGCCAATTGGCCGCAAGCCGCTGCTATGTCCTCTCCTTGGGTAAGTCTAACTGTTACTGTGACGTTTTTATTTCGTAATTCTTCAATAAATTCTTCAATTCTTTTTCTTGGTGTGGGTTCCAGTTCAGCAGATATTCCGCTTGGATTCATATGTTTCAGCGAATTAAAAGGAATTACATTTACCTTAGATGGAATCTGGCTGCATAAATTGACAAGAGCTTTAACATCTTCTGGTCTGTCGTTAATGCCTTTTAGCATTACGTATTCAAAAGTAATTCTTGTCTTTGTTTTTTGAGTATAATATTTAAGCGCTTCGAAATTTTCCTTCAAGGAATACTTTTTAGTTATGGGCATTATTTTGCTTCTGATTCCTTCAAAACATGAGTGTAGAGAAAATGCGATTTTTACTTTTAATCCTGTGTCTGCAAGCGATTTAATCTTAGGGGCAATTCCTGCTGTTGATACAGTAATTTTCTTTAAACTAATTCCTGTACTCATTTCTTCTGAAAAGATGTCTAAAGTTTTAAGTGTAGAATTATAATTTAATAATGGTTCTCCCATACCCATAAAAACTATGTTTGTTATTTTATTCTCATTGTAATTTTGCTGCGCTAATAAAAATTGATCGAAGATTTCTCCTGGGCTTAGATTCCTTTTATAACCCATAAGTCCGGTTGCACAAAACTTACAATCCAATGGACATCCAATCTGAGTTGAAATGCAGAGCGTAACCCTTTTCCGTTTTGTATTATCAAGATTTGATGTGATTGTTTCGGGAATAATAACAGATTCTATTTTATGTTTTTCTTTCGTGGCGAAAATAAATTTTTTGGTTCCGGTTAGAGGAGAAATTTCAGAATCTACATAATCAAGAGTTAAAATTTCATTTTCTTCTGATAGTTTTTGTCTTAGACTTTTGGGCAAATTCAACATTTCGTTAAAATCAGTTACGCGATGATTATACATCCAGTTAAATACCTGCCCGCCGCGGTAACTACTTTCGCCCATTTCTGTGAAATATTTTTCTAATTCTTCTAAGGTTAGGCCCTTTAATAAGAATTTTTTGCGTGAAGGATTTGTTTTTTCAACGGAAGATTCTAAAATCTCATTTTTCATGAGTCAAATATAATTATATATGTGCTCTCAAGAAATTGCATGAATAGTCAATTGTATCCTAATTTCACTTTTGTCATCCCGAACTGGTTTTGGGATCTAGCTTTAAAATGGTAAGATTCTGAATCGAGTCCAGAATGACAAATAATGATTGTTTGAGTTCATGGTGAAATTAGGACGGAACCAAATAATCAATTCTGAACACTTTCATAATAAATTGATATAACTAACAAATTACATTATTTTGCAGAAAAAGGATTATCTTAATAGGTCAAAATCCTATTGAGATATTATTTTGCCAAACCTGCCTACCGGTAGGCAAGAGTAAAAGGAGTTAACATGAACTTCGAATTGAGCGAAGACCAATTGATGATTCAGCAAACTGCCAGAGAATTTGCTCAATCAGAAATAGCCCCTTCTGCTATTGAAAGGGACATAAAAGCCGAGTTCCCTTCAGCCATTGTAAAAAAATTAGGTGAATTGGGATTTATGGGAATGATGGTTTCCCCTGAATATGGAGGAGCAGGTCTTGATACCATAAGCTATGTTTTAGCTGTAAGCGAGATTTCAAAAGTTGACGCAAGTGTTGGCGTTATCATGTCGGTAAATAATTCATTGGTTTGTTTTGGATTAGAAAGATACGGAACAGACTACATTAAAGAAAAATATCTAACAGCCCTGGCCAAGGGAGAAAAACTCGGCGCTTTCGCTTTGTCGGAACCTGAAGCGGGGAGCGATGCAACTAAGCAAAAGACCATGGCTGATAAAAAAGATAATTCTTATGTATTAAATGGCATTAAGAACTGGATAACAAATGGTGTTAATGCAGATTATTATTTAGTTATGGCGACTACTGATAAAGAAAAAGGACATCATGGAATATCTACATTAGTTGTTGAAAAGGGAATGGAAGGTTTTGGACAAGGAAAAAAAGAAGACAAATTGGGTATCAGAAGTTCTGACACATGTTCTTTAACTTTTGACAATTGTAAAGTTCCTACAGAAAATTTAGTTTGGGAAGAAGGAAAAGGTTTCAACTTTGCTATGAACACTCTCAACGGAGGAAGAATTGGAATCGCAGCTCAGGCAATAGGAATAGCAGAAGCTTCGCTTGAGGCATCACTAAAATATTCCAAAGAAAGAAAAGCTTTCGGCAAAGAAATTAGAAACTTTCAGGCAATTCAGTTTAAACTTTCCGATATGGCAGTGAAAATAAATGCAGCTAAAATGCTTACTTACAGAGCAGCGGCACTTAAAGACGCTGATAAATCTTATGTTAAAGAAGCTGCCATGGCTAAATTATACTCTTCAAAAATTGCTGTTGAATGTGCCCTGGATGCTATTCAAATTCATGGCGGTTACGGTTATGTGAGAGAATATCAAGTAGAGCGTTATTTGCGGGATGCAAAAATAACAGAGATTTATGAAGGCACCTCAGAAATTCAGAAAGTGGTAATTGCGCGTTCAATTTTAGGTGATTCAAAACCAGTTGAAGAATAAATGAAATTAACTTTCCTTTTGATAATTATTTTTTCAGTAAGCCTTTTCTCGCAGAGTGAAGGACACAAATGGGGAAAAGCAGATTACTCTTACCAAATTCAAAATCCTTATGGTAGTAGAGATTATTCTATTAAAGGAAAGAATCTTGGGAATGTTCTACTAAAAGGCGGAATTGATGCATATTGGTTTTTTATTTCGGATGTTGATGGTGATAATTGTTCATTTAGACCAACATGCTCAAGTTTTTTCTTTAAGTCGGTAGAAAAAACAAATATTTTTCAGGGAATTTTAATGTTTGCCGACAGATTGACCCGCGATACAGATATAATGAAGACTGGTTTATATCCCAGAGTAAAAGATGGTCATTTTTATGACCCTCCGCAGTTTTATGAGTTAGCAAAAGATAAGATTAAATACATTCCTTCAAATGTTGTAATTAATTATGAATCCGCGTTGGGTAATTCCGTGAATAATTGAGCAATTAGAGGCTGTATGAAAACCTTAAAATGTCATTCCGAACTTGATTCGGAATCTCTTAAACGATTCAAATTCATAATCACGAGATGCTGAAACGAATTCAGCATAACAATTTTTCGTACACCTCTGTAACTGAATAGTAATTTTGCTATTCTAAAATTCCATTACTCCAACAATTGAATTTTATATAAAATGACTTATGAATGAAGAAGATTTTTTGCCTTACCCTGATTTTATTTATTCAAACCTTTCCCCAATCCATTTATTCGCCTTCAAATATTAGAAAGTTTGCCGATTATCTTTTTTGTACAAAAGATTACTTAAGAGCGGCGCTTGAATTTCAAAAGTATCAGAACATTTCTTTTAACGATACTATCCAGTTCAAAATTGGTTTGGCTTATTCTAGGATTGGTGATTATAATCTTTCAGAAGAGGCCTTTCAAAAAATCCCGCAAAATTCAGATTTCTATTCTCTCAGTAAGTCTGAATTCCTAAAAACGATTTTCTTAGCTGATGATTTTCAGAAATTCGATACTGCATTTTCTAACTCTGGATTAGATACAAATCCTGAAATGCAGGAGCTTAACAATTTTACTTTTTTTTATACCAAAAAAGAACTGCCATCAAAACAAGACTTTTTGAAATCTTTTCCTGAAACCGAAAGAAATATAGTGAGTGGATTTTATGATTTTAAGGCTGCCGCTCCTTATAAAAGTTCTATTACTGCTGCCATTTTATCTTCAATTATTCCAGGCAGTGGAAAAATTTATACTGACAGAATAAGCGATGGAATAACATCATTTGTTTTGGTAGGATTATTCACTTTTTTATCAATTGATAATTTCAACGCCCACCATAATTTTAGAGCATGGATTTTTACGGCAACTTCCGCTTTCTTTTATGCAGGGAATGTTTATGGTTCTGCTGCGTCGACGCAGATTTACAATGCAAAGTTAGATTATGATTTTTCCGTTAGAATAAAAACCTATCTTGATAGTAAAAATTATTTTGTTCCTCAAATAAGTTTTTGCAAATGAAGAAATTGATTACGATTTGTTTTTTTGTATTAATATTTGGAAAAGTTTTATTTTGCCAACTTATGCCGCTGTCTCCAAAGTTCAACTTGTCATTTCGACCTCGACTTGTCGGGGGAGAAATCTCACATACAACTCATTCGGGAGATTTCTCAGTCGCTCGGTTCCTTCGAAATGACATATCACCTACTTTTGGAACGTTCACAAATGAATTGCAGAAACAATTTGACTTTGCGAAAACTCTTTATGATAAAGAAGATTATTTCGATGCCGTAACGGAATTTAAGCGTCTTCTATTTTTTGATAAAGACAGCGCATATACTTTTGAAGCTAATTATATGATTGGTAAATGCTATAAGGAAGGAGCAAAATTTTCCAAGGCAATTCTATATTTTACTTATGCAGAATGGTCTGCTCATAATTCAGATGAACTTTATGATTGTCGTATTAGCATAATTAGAACGAACATCCTAAGGAGAACAACGTCTAATGCTATAATGCTTTTAGATTCCTTACAAAAAGATTCAAGATTCAAAGATAAATTAAATGATATTTATTACTGGAAGGGCTGGGCCTATATTTTTGCCGATAATTGGGAACAAGCATCAGAAACATTTGGTAAAATCAGCAATGAGCAGCCTCTTAAAATACTTTGCGATAAAGTTATTTCCGAAAGATATTCTGTCACTGTTGCAAACATTTTGTCCGTAGTAATTCCTGGGGCAGGACAAATTTATACTGGAAACATTCTTAGTGGGATGCTATCCTTTGGATGGAATTTATTATGGGGTTATATCACGGTTAATTCGATTGTAGAAAATAGAGTTTTGGATGGAATATTCGTTGGAGACCTCCTTTGGTTGAGGTTTTATTTTGGAAATCTACAGAATGCGAAAAAGTTTGCAATAGAGCGAAATATTGAGATTAGTAACAAAGCTTTATCTTATTTACAATACAAATATCAAGGCGAAAAGCCATGAATTTAGAAGTGTATTCGCATTTTTTGTATATTCAAGTAGGTCATTTTGAACTAATAGAAATTAAGACTTTTGTTGAAAAATTTGTAAGTAATTGTTCGGAGGATAAATGAAAAACAAAAAGCTGTTAATTGGTTGCGGAGTTGCAGCAGGTATAGTGCTAATATTCCTTATAGGAGTTATCTCCTGGGGTGTAAGCACATATAACAGCCTAATTACGTTAAATCAAAATGTGAATCAGAGTTGGAGTCAGGTAGAAAATCAGTATCAAAGGCGAGCTGACTTAATTCCAAACCTGGTAAATACAGTGAAAGGATATGCTAATTTTGAGAAAAGTACTTTGGTAGATGTTACTAATGCGCGGGCTAAAGTGAGTCAGCTAAATGTTAGCTCCGATGTGCTCAACAATCCACAAGCTTTTCAGAAGTTTGAACAAGCGCAAAGTCAGTTAGGTGGTGCATTATCGCGCTTGTTAGTTACCGTTGAAAGATATCCCGATTTAAAAGCAAATCAGAGTTTCTTGGATCTTCAAGCACAACTTGAAGGAACAGAAAATAGAATTGCTGTGGAACGAAGGAGATTTAATTTGGCAGTTATGTCCTATAATACTAAGATACAAACTTTTCCAGCTTCTATAATAGCTGGTATGTATAAATTTAATGAAAAACAATACTTCAAATCAGTTGCAGGAGCACAGACTCCGCCTAAAGTGCAATTTTAAATAAGATGAAATTCTTTTTTGCTTTTTTCCTTCTTACAATTTTCTTGCTTGTTCCGTATGTGGGGGTTGCTCAAACCTCCTCTACGGGCGAGCCTAATGTTCCACAGCTAAAATATTGGGCTACCGATTTAACGAATACACTTTCAGAGCAGCAGCTTGAGAATTTAAATTACAGATTAAAAGCTTTTCAAGATTCTACTAGCGACCAGATTGTTATGTTGATGATACCAACACTTGGGGATTATCCCATGGATTATTATTCAATGGATGTTGCTGAGAAAAATAAGATTGGTACGAAGAAGCACGATAATGGCATTTTATTTTTAATAGTTAAAAATGACAAAAAAATGAGGATAGAAGTTGGATATGGTCTTGAAGGTGCGCTACCTGATGCCTTGTCGAGCTCGATTATAAGAAATGTTATTGCACCTTATTTCAGGCAGGAAGAATATTTCAAAGGAATTTCTGCTGGAGTGGATGCAATAATGCTTGCGGTAAAAGGTGAATATAAAGCAGTGCCCAAAGAAGAACATCGCCACAGAAATGATGTTTCATTACTCTTTTATATAATATTTGGATTCTTCTTTTTTATTTTCCCGTTGTTTTCAAGAGGTAGAAGGGGACGCGGCGGATTTATCTTTTTCCCAGGTGGATTTGGAGGCGGAGGTTTCGGTGGTGGCAGTGGCGGAGGGGGATTCGGTGGTTTCTCCGGCGGCGGCGGCGGATTCGGTGGTGGCGGTGCATCTGGTGGCTGGTAGCTATGTCTCAATTGAGTTCGGGATATAAGGTATAAAAGGTATATGGGAAATAATTATTTTATTACGCTATACCTCTATGCCTTTATACCTTTTCACTGACATATTACGGCAGTAGAGATTTCTTCTTTAACTTAAACTAAAACCTTGTATGGCAATAAGAATAACACAAGCATGTATAAATTGCGGGGCTTGCGAACCGGAATGTCCTAATAGTGCTATTTATGAATGGGGAATGGGATGGGAACTGGGTGGAAAAGTTTATAAGAAAAATGAGCCATCCCCATCTGGGGCTAAAGGTTTCTTTTCAGATGAGTGTTTTTATATAGTTCCTGATAAATGTACAGAATGTGTTGGCTATTTTGAGGAGCCGCAATGTGCTGCTATTTGTCCTGTAGATTGTTGCATTCCTGATCTTAATCACGTTGAGAATAGGGAATCTTTACTTGATAAAAAAAGTAAACTGGAAAAATTAAATATTTCCACAAAGGGATAATTTCTCAAAATCTAAAAAAACATAGCAATTTGGTTGCAACGTTGTCAATTTTATTTATTTTAATTATAATTTAGTGTTTCTAATTACGTAAAATGAAAAAACAATGATTGGCGCATTCGAAAGAGCAAAAAGATATATAATTTCTCAGTCGGAAGAAGCTGAAGAAGGTAGAAAATTTGATGTCCCACAAGGACCTTGTATAACAATCTCTCGTGAGACGGGCGCAGGGGCAGCTTTGTTAGGTGAAGCGTTGATAAATTTCTTTGAACCTAATACGAAACATAATGCACCTGAATGGGCTTTGTTTGATAAAAATCTAATTGAAAGAGTTCTCAAAGACCATAACCTGCCCATGAGCCTGAGTTTAATTATGGAAGAAGAAAAATATCCTTCTATTCAAACGATGGTATCTGAACTTTTAGGTAAACATCCCGATACATGGACTTTAATACGGAAAACGACCGAGACGATTCTAAAACTTGCACACGTGGGAAATGTTATAATTATTGGTCGTGGTTCCAATATTATTACTGCTCGCATGAATAATGCTTTTCATGTGAGACTAGTTTCGGAGATGAGCGATAAAATTAAACACATAATGAAAATACACAATTTAAATAGAGAAGAAGCAATTAAATTCATAGAAAAAGATGATATTGGGAGGAAAAGTTATTTAAAGAATTATTTTAATAAAGATATAGAAAACCCTTCTCTTTACCATTTAGTAATTAATACTCACGTCATTCCACACGAAGAAGCGGCAGAAATTATTGGCAGAGCAGTATTAAAAAAATATCCCCGACTTTTTGTTAATTTACCCGACTAAGATTAGTTTTTATAAATTTAGTTGCACTTCTAAAAATTTAATATAATTATGAGTTGGTAAAATGAAGATTGGAAAATATAATTTATATATAATTGAAGGAGGATATTTCGGTTTAGACGGAGGAGCGATGTTTGGCATAATTCCGAGACCTCTGTGGGAAAAAACCAACCCTGCTGATGATAAAAATAGAATAAAGTTAGCAACTAGAAGTCTTCTTTTAGTTTCGGACACTCGAAAAATTCTCATTGATACTGGAATGGGAAAAGATTGGAATACAAAAATGTCCGAGATTTATAACGTTGACCAGGAAATTTATTCAATTGACAAATCTCTAGAAAACTTAGGTTTCACGAATAGCGTCATTACAGATGTTATTTTAACACATCTGCATTTTGACCACACTGGTGGTTCGGTAATTAGAGAGAATAATAAGTTGATCCCAACTTTCCCTAATGCGAAATATTACATCAGAAAAACAAATTTTGACTGGGCTTGCAATCCTTCAGAAAAAGACGAAGGCAGTTTTATAATAGAAAAATTTTATCCATTATACGAACACGGAGTGGTAGAATTAATAGAAAACGAAAATCAATTTGACGATGAGATTAGTTTTATTATTGTAAATGGGCACACTTTTGGACAACAATTAGTTAAAGTTTCTGATTCATCAAATACTATATTGTTTTCCGGCGATCTTTTCCCTACAACTTCTCACATACGTTTACCATATCTTATGGGCTATGATATCCAACCACTTGAGACCATAAAAGAAAAAGAAAACGTTCTTAAAAAGGTTTTTGATGAAAACTGGAAATTGTTTTTTGAACACGACCCATTTCATGCATTAGGAACTGTGAAGAAAACAGAAAAGGGCTTTGATATAGATGAGAAATTTAAATCCTTCTGAAAATCTCGATGGGTTTTTCGAAGTTTGTTCTTTAGATGATTTAAAGGAAAAAGTTGGTAAGAGATTTATTGTAGATGAGGTTGACATTGCTGTTTTCAAAATTAACGGAGAAATTTTTGCGCTAAGCAATACTTGCCCGCACCAACACACAACTTTAATTTACGATGGTTTTATAGAAGATGAATGTGTAGTCTGTCCGGTCCATGGGTGGAAATTTAACTTAAGAACTGGAAAAACACCCGCTGGCAGTAACGGATTGGATAATTACGCAGTAGAAATAATTAATGACAAAGTATTTGTAAAGGTTTTTAAGAAAACCTTCAACTGGTGATAATGAAAATCACAAACAACCTTGTTATAGAGCTTGCAAAAAATTTAGGTTTTGATTTAGTTGGTTTCGCTCCTGCTAATCTACTCACCAAAGGACATAATAATTTACTTAAATGGCTCGGTAATGGTTATCAAGCCGGGATGAAATACATGGAAAATAATCTTGAGAAAAGGAAAAATGTTAAAGAAATCTTAAGCGATGCAAAATCTGTTATATCCTTGGGTATGAACTATCATACTGGCTTCGAGTATCGGGAAAAATCAAATTATGGTAAAGTTTCAAAATATGCATGGGGAAAAGATTATCATTTGGTTGTGTGGGACAGATTGGAGAAACTAATTGGAGAACTTAAAAACATTGACCCAAGTTTTGAAGCGAAATCATATGTTGATACAGGTCCTGTAATGGATAAAGCATGGGCATTAAAAGCTGGAATAGGTTGGATGGGCAAACATACAAATGTGATAAATCGAAATTATGGAAGCTGGTTTTTCATCGCTAACATAATAAATAACTATGAGTTTATTTATAGCACACCTGTACAAGATTATTGCGGTTCATGCACCGCATGCATAGATGCCTGCCCGACAAACGCCATTGTGCAAGAATATATCGTAGATTCAAATCGATGCATATCTTATCTAACTATAGAAAATAAGGGAGAAATTCCGCAAGAATTTAAAGGGAAGTTTGAGAATTGGTTGTTCGGGTGTGATATTTGTCAGGATGTATGCCCGTGGAATAATAAATTTTCTCAAATTACACAAATTGAGGATTTTCAACCGCAACACGGAAATGAACAAATTTCTTTGAGCGAAGTTAAAGAAATGGGTGAGGAAACATTTAGGGAGAGGTTTAATAACTCACCAATTAAGAGAGCAAAATTAAACGGATTGAAACGAAATGCTGCTTTTCTAGGAAAAATTACATAGTCGTGAAACTTTTGCTATTTTTGTATATCTAATACCAATAAGAAAAATAAATTTATAAAATCTGGAAGTATCATGTCAGAAAATAATCATCACAAACTAATAATTATTGGTTCTGGCCCGGCCGGATTAACTGCTGCATTATATACTGCAAGAGCTAATCTAAATCCGGTTATTTATGAAGGAATGCAGCCTGGCGGACAATTAACTATAACAACAGAAGTTGAAAATTATCCGGGATTTGAGAATGGAATTATGGGGCCGGAATTAATGGACATAATGAGAAAACAAGCCAAAAGGTTTGGTGCAAAATCAATTTATAAAGAAGTAACAGAAGTTGATTTTTCTACTAGACCTTTTAAAATTAAAGTTGAGGAAGAAGAGATAACTGCAGATTCTGTAATAATTTCTACTGGTGCTTCTGCAAAATTGCTTGGGTTAGAAAGCGAAAAGAAATATATGGGCTACGGCGTTTCTGCATGTGCTACTTGCGATGGATTCTTCTTCAAAAACCAAAAAGTTCTTGTTATAGGTGGAGGAGATACTGCAATGGAAGAAGCGAATTTCTTAACTAAATTTGCTTCAGAGGTTACGATTGTACATAGAAGAGATGAATTCCGAGCATCTAAAATTATGTTGGATCGAGCTAAGGGAAATCCAAAGATAAAATTTATTACTAATTCTGTAGTTAAAGAAATCTTAGGGAAAGAACAAAACAACAGGAAAATTATGACAGGCGTTATTCTGAAGAACACTGTTGATGGCACAGAGAAAGAAGTAAGAGCGGATGGATTATTCGTTGGAATAGGCCATAAGCCAAACACAGATTTATTTGAAGGTATTTTAGATTTGGATGAGACTGGATATTTAAAAGTTCAACCTGGCAGTACGAGGACAAGTATTGAAGGTGTGTTTGCTGCAGGTGATGTTACTGATAAAGTTTACAGACAAGCAGTAACAGCAGCAGGATCAGGTTGTATGGCAGCTTTGGATGCAGAAAGATGGTTGGAGGCCCAAGAATTGGTCGCGCAAGCCGAATATAAAAAAGCTTAATGTACACATACTCAACGTTAATGAGCCTAATTAATTCAATTTAGTTAGGCTCTTCTAATTTAAATCTTATCCTTAAAACATTATTTTCATAATTAGTAGATATA
>JBJKPP010000159.1:0-26908 GCA_046706145.1 Ignavibacteriaceae bacterium
TAAGTGCAGATTCTGTTTTCTTTATTTCTGATGTTGAAGGAGTGAAAATTAATGGCTCGATTAAGGATAGCTTAACAAAAAAAGAAATCAACGAAGGAATTACCTCGGGAGAAATTACTGACGGAATGATTCCAAAACTTGAGAGTTGTATTAATTTAATTGATAAAGGAATTAGTAAGGTTTGGATAGGGTCCGAACTATCCGTTAGTATAACAGACTTTACTGGATCCAAGAAAAGCTTGAGCAGTAATTCAAAAAATACAGTTGAAACAGAAAAGACAGAAAGGAAGAAAAATGGAGGCACCTGGATTATCAACTCCCACAAAAGAGAAAACAATTTTGTCATCACTGGTTAATACATACAGCCGTTACCCGGTTGAATTTGTTAAGGGAGATGGAGCATATTTATATGATGCTTCGGGCAAAGCCTATATAGATTTTCTATGTGGAATTGCTGTTACGGGATTCGGACATAACAATCCGGAAATAAATGCTGCCGCCATTGAACAAATAAATAAATTCTGGCATGTGTCTAATTTATTCGAATCCACTCCACAAAGAATGTTAGCCGATAAACTAATCAAAATTTCAGGACTTGATAGTGTTTTCTTCTGCAATACTGGAACAGAAGCAGTAGAAGCAGCCATAAAATTTGCGCGCAAATATGGAGAAGGTAAATACGAAATAGTTACTGCATTAAATGGATTTCACGGCAGAACAATGGGAAGTCTCTCAGCAACAGCACAAGAAAAACTGCAGGAAGGCTATTCCCCTATGCTTCAAGGTTTTAATCATGTACCGTATAATAATGTGGAAGCAGTAGAAAAAGCAATTACAGACAAAACAATCGCTGTACTAATCGAAAGTATTCAGGGCGAGGGCGGAATAAATGTACCGTCCAAAAACTATTTGACTGATTTAAGATTGTTATGCAACGACAAAAATATACTTTTGATAGTAGATGAAATTCAAACAGGAATGGGCAGAACCGGGAAATATTTTGCATATCAGCATGAAAATATTCTTCCCGATATGATCACCGTGGCCAAAGGAATAGCCAATGGTATCCCTCTCGGCGCTGTGATTTGTTCAGACAAAATTGCAGCAAAGATTACTCCTGGAAGCCATGGTTCAACTTTCGGCGGAAATCCCGTAGCAATTGCCGCTGCAAACAAAGTTATTGATTTGCTTGATGATAACATGCTTAATAATATTTCTTCATTAGGTAAAACATTATTCAATGCAATTCACGGATTACACCTAGACCAAATCAAAGATATTAGAGGTAAAGGGTTAATAATTGGCGTAGAGTTTAATGAAAATATTTCTGCAATAGAAGTTGCGAAAAAACTTCTTCTCGAAGAAGGTATTTTAGTCGGTACTGCAAAAGATTCTGTAATTCGTCTACTTCCACCGTTCATAATTACTGAAAAGGAAATAATGAAATTTTTAATGTCGTTTAAAAAAGTAGTTTCAAACCTACCTAGTCAGTAGGCAGGTTTTTAGGCGACAAATTATCAAAGGGAAAATCTTAAAGGAGAATTAAATTGGCTAAGAAGAAAATAGTAGTAGCATATTCCGGTGGTTTAGATACCTCCGTGATGGTTAAATGGCTTCAAGAAAAATATGACGCTGACATAATTACTGCAACCGGTTTTTTAGGACAGGTAAAAGAAATAGAAGGAGTAAAAGAAAAAGCAATAAAGACTGGAGCAATAAAGGCTGAGGTATTAGATCTTAGCGAAGAATTCATTACAAATTATGTTTGGAAAGCTTTAAAAGCCGGAGCGTTATACGAGGGCCTTTATCCCATGGCAACTGCAATCGGCAGGCCTCTGCTTGCGAAGATGCTAGTTGACGTTGCACTGAAGGAAAATGCAAATGCAGTTGCTCATGGCTGTACCGGGAAAGGAAACGACCAGGTAAGATTTGAAGTTGGTGTGCAAACTTTGGCTCCCCACCTTGATGTAATAGCACCGTTGAGAGAATGGGAATTTAAGAGCCGTGAAGAAGAGATGGAATATGCAAAGCAGCACGGAATTCCTGTTAAGGCAACAAAGGATTCCCCATATTCAATAGATGAAAATCTATGGGGAATTTCTATCGAATGTGGAGTTCTCGAAGACCCTGAAGTTGCTCCTCCGGAGGATGCTTATCAAATTACTGTAAGCCCCAAAGACGCACCTAACAATTTCGAAATTATTACTATTGGCTTCGAACATGGAACACCAATTAGTCTGAACGGAATTGAGCTAAATCCTGTTGAATTGGTTTCACAAATTAGAGATTTAGGGGCAGCAAATGGAATAGGAAGATTAGATTTAATAGAGAATAGAGTGATTGGAATAAAGTCGAGAGAAATTTACGAAGCCCCTGCTGCTGTAATTTTGCATCACGCTCATTCTGAACTTGAAAGAATGATACTCGATAAAGAAACTTTCAGATTCAAACAAGGTGTAGCAAATAAAGTTGCTAATTTAATTTATGATGGTTTGTGGTATTCTCCTCTGTTTGAAGCTTTGGGTGCATTTGTAGATTCCACGCAGGAAAATGTCACAGGAGAAGTAAAACTTGAACTCTACAAAGGAACTATCAAGACCCTTTCAAGAAAATCAGCTTACAGTTTATATAGTAAGGAACTAGCTACTTATACAGTTGAAGATCAATTCGACCATAAAGCATCAGTTGGATTTATAAAACTATTTGGATTACCTTATAAAACCTTATCGCAAGTTCAAAAACATTCTAAAGAAGAGGTTTCCAGCTAATGCTTTGGGGCGGAAGGTTCAACAAGAAATTAAATGCGCTGGCTTTGGAGTTCTCATCTTCTCTGAATTTCGATATTAATTTAATCTTAGAAGACATCGAGGAAAGCATAGCCCATGCAGAAATGCTTGCAAAAGTAAAAATTATTTCCAAGAATGAATCTTCAAAAATTACTAAAGGACTCCAAAGAATAAGGAGTGAATGGGAAACTAAAAAATGGAAACCGAACGATAAATTTGAAGATATACATTCAGCAATAGAATCAAGATTATTCGAACTAATAGGAGAAACCGCAGGGAAACTTCACACTGGAAGAAGCAGAAACGACCAGATTGCAACAGATATAAAATTGTGGCTAAGAAAAAGAACCAATGAAATAATCGAGTCGATAAAAAAATTTCAAACTATCTTGATTAAAATCTCAGAAAAAAACGTTGAGACGATAATTCCTGGCTACACACACCTCCAAAGAGCGCAACCAATTTCTTTGGCTTTCCATTTACTTGCTTATGTTGAAATGCTGGAAAGAGATAAAAACAGGTTTATCTCTGTCAAAGAAGCTTTAAAAGAATCTCCACTCGGTTCAGGTGCAATTGCAGGCTCTACCCTTCCTCTTGATAGAAATTTTACAAGTAAACAGCTAGGCTTCGAAACTCCAACTGGAAATGCCCTGGATACGGTTTCAAACCGTGATTTTATTTTGGATTTCTTACATGCTTCTTCTATTACGATGATACATTTTTCTAGATTCTCTGAAGAAGTAATTCTTTGGTCATCTCAAGAATGGAATTTTATTAAGCTAAGTGATGAATTTTCAACAGGTTCTTCATTAATGCCGCAAAAGAAAAATCCCGACATTGCCGAATTAATACGCGGCAAAACCGGTAGAGTGTTTGGCGATTACACTTCGCTCATCACAACTATTAAATCTCTGCCTCTCAGTTACAATAGAGATTTGCAGGAAGATAAAGAACCATTGTTTGATTCATATTTTACTCTTATTAATGCTCTTAGACTTTTTGCAAATATGTTGAAAACTGCCAAGTTTAATAAAGACAGATTTCTAAAAGAGTTAGATGGTGATTTCTTACTTTCAACAGACTTAGCAGAATGGCTCGTGCTAAAAGGAATACCTTTCAGGAAAGCACATGAAATTGTTGGCAAAATTGTAAAAGAATTGGAAAAACAGGGAAAGAATTTCTCACAAGCAGATTTGAGTTTCCTCAAGAAATTTCATAAAAAATTTGATAAATCAGTACTCGAAATATTTGATATTAAAAAATCTCTGGGGAGAAAAAAAACTTACGGTTCTCCAAATCCAGCAATTGTAAGAAAAAGAATCCGCTATTGGAATAATCAAATTTGACCTCGATAAAATCGGGGAAAGTTGAGTTAAAGCACTCAATTTGTACGATTTCTAATAATCAGAGGGATACTACTTTATAAAGATTTTAAGATTTTTTAAATTTGCATAAGAATTTTAGCAAGTAATAATTTAATCCTATGGATGTACTAAGTATTTTTGATGCGTTATACAAAACAGTAGTCAACTATTTTGAGAACCTCTCCCCTGCCGAATCCATTTCGATGATAATAATTGTCGCAACTGCGATATTGTTTATCATATTGGAAAGAATTTTTCCTTACAATAAAGGACAAAAAGTTCTTAGAGAAGGTTTCTTCGATGATTTAGCATTATACACTGTTGCGCAAAGTTACATCCTCGGGATCATAATTTTCGGCTACGTTATTTATTTCATTGACTCAACCACCGGGCTTTCCAGATTGCAACTTTTTGCAAAAGTACCAATTTGGATACAACTTATATTCTTCACCATAACTCATGATTTTTATATCTATTGGATGCATCGCTGGCAGCATAAAAATAAATGGCTCTGGAGAATACATGAAGCTCATCATTCTCCGAAAAAAGTAGATTGGCTTTCCGGTTCAAGATCTCATGCATTGGAAATTTTAATTAATCAGACAGTAGAATTTTTACCAATTGTTTTGCTTGGCTCACCCGCTTCTGTTGTTGCTTATAAAGGCGTAATAAGCGCAGTTTGGGGAATGTATATTCACTCAAACTTAAACGTGAATACCGGTAAACTACAGTTGTACATCAATGGGCCTGAAATGCACAGGTGGCATCACACCACGGGCAAAGGAAGGAACAGAAATTTTTCAACTAAGTTAGCTATTTGGGATTGGATGTTTGACACTGCTTATTTCCCAAATGAACAGAAAGCTAACGAGTACGGACTTATCTCTCCTTTTCCTGCGCATTATTTCCTTCAATTGCTCTATGCTTTTAGACGTTTCAAGAAATCAAAAAAGAAAAGAGTAGATAGAAAACCTCCGGAAAGTAATGTGCTTGAACCGCAGAATACCAATAACTAATAATCTTATCTTAAGCAGCTATCTTATTATCTAAATCCGCTTCAGGTGGAAAATAGGAATTGTAGATAATAAAATACTCTTGCTGCCAATCCTCATCATAAAACTTATCTTCGTGAGATTCAAAACTGACTAGCTCAACATCAGAGCTAGTGTAATTCCCAACCAAAATATTGTCATAATTTGGAGTTGGCAAATTCAGTTTTAGAATATTATTGTCTTCCATAAGATCCTTCTGTAACATTTACAAAGATACTCTACAAACTTAAGGTAAATAAATTAGAAAGGTATTAAGTTAATATTAAGAATCTGTTAAGAAGTGATTAACAACAAATGTGCTTATTTTCACAACTTATGTACGGGAAGAACTCTTCCCCTTCCGGCCACTCAATTATTTTAGTATCTCAACCATGTGCAGATTAAATCGACTGCTTCTAAAGTGGGCGCGCAATAGGTATCCAGAAAACCCTTCTTAATATTTTTATTTGTTTTTATTTGGTCGGCAGCCGTAATTGCTCTTGCGCCATCAAAGTCAACGTAAGATAATCTGACGGTTAATTCTTCTTCAGGTCTGCCGAAAACACTTCCGGGAAGTACTGCAACTCCGGTATCTTCCAATAAAGATTCACACAATTGAACACTTGTTTCAATTCTTCTTGTATGCAATAGTTTTCTGAAGGGTTCAAAATCCGGAAACAGATAGAATGCGCCTTCGGGAAGTGGTACCCAAATGCCAGCATCATTTAATTGTTTTGTAATTCGTGCAGCAAGCGTTTTTAAAATCCACCTGGAATTCCAAAGGTAATTTTCTATTTCTGTTCCGCCGCGGTATGCTCTAACCGCAGCATACTGAATTGGCGTACTTGTTGCTGTATATGTTTCGCTCGCAACCGCGGCCATCGCGTCAAGCAGCCACCGTAATGACGGAGGGAATGTAAAAGTACCAAGTCTCCAGCCACCTGCCCCGCACCACTTACTCAATCCTCCGCTGATTATTGTCCCTTCAGGATAATATTTTGCTATTGAAATATGTTTTCCTTTATGATGAAGTTCGCCGTAAATTTCATCTGAAAGCAAAATTAATTTATGTTTTTTAGCAACTTGCGCAATTTTTTTCAATTCTTCGGAACTGTAAGTAATTCCGGCTGGATTTGAAGGATAATTTAATATTACAATTCTCGGCCTGACAGGATCATCTTTACAAAGCTCGATTAATTCATCGGCAGTAAGTTTCCAATAATTTTCTGTTTGAGTTTTTACCCATCTCACCTGTCTGCCGATAATGTGAGCTTGCGGTGCGTAAGATACCCAGCTTGGTGTTGGAATCACAAGGTCGCCGTAATAAACAAGCTGCAAAAGGAACATTAATTCTTTTGAACCAGGTCCAATTAAAACATCATCTTCGGAACGGCATACACCGTTTGCACGGCAGTGATATTCTGCAACAGCTTGTCTAAGCTGGGGTAAACCTTTGACAGGCAAGTAGTCTTTCTGATATGCACTAACTTTTAGTTCTTCAACAATCGGGCGAGGAACAGGGAATGGTGATTGACCTAGGCCGAGTTTATAAACCTTACGGCCTTCTTTTCGTAGCTGATTACTCCTTTCATTTATTGCAAGCGTTGCAGACTGGGGAATTCCGCGAACGTTTAAATTAAGGTTTATGTCAGGTTGTCTTTTTTGAGAACCCATTTATGAAATATCTTACCAGGTCTGTGGCAATAAAATTGAAATCCAATATTAATATAAAAGTAGTAATTTTTAAATAAAAAAGCCCTCAGATACGACACCTTTGTTTACTTAATAGAAAGAGAAAATTATTGATACTATTTCAACAAAATCATCTTCCTTGCTGTTACGTTATCACCAGCTTTTAATTGATATAGATATATCCCACTTGCCAGACCCAAAGCATCAGCATTAAAGTTAACCTCATGACTTCCTGAATACATGTATCCATTGATTAACTCTTTAACCTTTTCACCAAGAATATTATAAATTGTTAGTTTCACAAATCCATTATGCGCAAGATAAAATTTTATCTTTGTGCTTGGATTGAAAGGATTGGGGTAATTTTGGTAGAGCTGGAAACTCGTTGGTGTAGCCCTGTCTTCTATACCACTAAAAATTGTATAAGCATTGCTAAATAATTGGATGTGCCCGTTTACACTGTCTTCCCATACTGTAAAAATTATATTTTCGTTTAAACTAGGTGAATATTCTGAAATCGCCAAGCTTGTGCTTTTCACTTTTGTAAAGACTGAAGTTTCTGGATACCTAATATTAACAAAAGTACTATCATCTATCAAAAATTTATACGCATAAGGTCTATCAAGAGAGAACACATTTTTCTTGGCTTGTTTAGTTATTACAACTATATAGGATGGCAAAAGTGCTACCCTTAAATCACTTACATTCCCATTTAATGAATCTAACAAACTATCACGTACAGTTGGAGGTCCACTTGAACCCCAGTTTGTCAAAAAATAAATATTAGAATAATGACCTAAGGTGTTTTCATAAGTAAGGGCTATGCCACCATCTATGTTATAGAAATTTGGCTTATCACTGCTGCCATTTTCTGCTGCAACTTGTTCCTGGTTCCACTGTCTTGCGGTATCTATTTTGCTCTTATACACTATTGAAGTTTTATTGTTAATCGCTTCCTTAGCGACTACATAAAAATTATATCCGGTAATGGATGTGGGTAAAACTCCAGTTGGTTGTGAATATGATATTGAATCAGAACCCTTAAAAATTTCACTTATATTAAACGAGCTATCTTTATAAACTGCCATATAAATTGAATTGTCCTTCTCATACAACACACTCGGTAACAAAGTATCTGAGTAAATAATTGGATCGAAATCGAAAAGAGTTGGATTTGTTTCATCTACTGAAGAACTATCGACAAACTTTGTATCTGACCAAACAGTGTCTGTTCTTATCTTGTAAGCAAGCCTCCAATTTCCAAGTTTATTAGTTTGAAAAAACAAAATATCCTCAGTGTGACCTAAATTGTTAATAAATTGAACAGCTTTAGGGTTGATGTCCAGACATGAGTCGTTGGTTGTTAGAACTGGATTTGTGAATTTATCTGCTTCAAGATCGCAGTTAATTGAGGCAATGTTACTAATGCTATCTTTATGTATCTCAAAAAATATATTGGGGTTCGAATTAAAACCAGTATTAAGTTCTATTGAAACATTTCTTGCATCCCCGTTAACATTTGTTACTTGCTGTATCCCCGACCAAGAGGTTTGCGGGAAAACACTCAACGAAATAACTAAAAGAAGTAAAATTATTTTCATCTCTTCCCTTTCATTCTTTCACAAAATTATTCATGAAGGAGCAAATCTCCCAAGTTGATTTGGTGTGGTTTATTTCAGCAAAATCATCTTCCTAACTTGAACAAAACTCCCTGCTTGTAATCTATAGAAATAAATTCCAGTCGCTAGATTACTTGCATTAAATGTTATCGAGTAACTTCCCGCATTTTTTACTTCATTAACAAGCGTTGCAACTTCCCTTCCCAAAATATCATAGATTTTCAATGTTACATAACTTCTCAACGGTAACTGATAGCTTATAACTGTACTTGGATTAAATGGATTTGGATAATTCTGGGAAAGTGAAAAGCTCGTAGGATTATTCTGACCTTTATTTTTTACTCCGGTTATCATTTCCGATAGAGGTCGTACCCAGGTACCACTTCCATAAGTACCTGCAAATAGATTCGTTCCACCGATAGCAAGCGCATCGATGTCAGTATTTGTTAAACCGCTATCTACTGCTGTCCAATTCGAGCCGTTATCAGTCGTAAGAAAGACACCACCATCCGAGTAAGCTGTATAGGTGCCTCCTGCAAATAAATTCGAGCCGCTTACGACAAGGCTTGTCACATAAGCATATTGCGGACCGACATGGCTCCAATTTCTGCCGTTATTTGTAGAGAGATAGACACCGTTATTTGTTCCGGCAAACAACTCTGTACCCATCGTGACAAGAGAAAAAACTATTTCATTGGACAAATCGGTACTTGGCAAAGTCCAGCTTTTGCCATTATTAGTAGAAAGAAAAACACCACCGTTCTGAGTACCTGCATAAATATTAGTTACACCATTACCTGAAGGTGAAACAGCAAGTGAATAGACCCATTTATTTGTCAATCCAGAATCTTTAGGGGTCCAGGTTGTCCCATTGTCCGTAGAGAGAAAAACACCCTGTCCCGTTTGCCCGTCTCCAGCAAAAATATTCGTACCGGATACGGCAAGACAAGTGAAATAATAATCATTTGTTGATTCTGTGTCCAACAAACTCCAGTTTCTGCCGTTGTCGGTTGATCGAAGGAAACCCGGAGAAAACTGCATTGAAGCAAAAAGATCTGTCCCCGATTTAGCAAAGGCGGAAATATAAGACACCCCTGAAAAAACTTTAGTCCAACTGGTACCACCATCAGTAGATAGTAAAATTCCGCTGTCACCGGCAAACAGATTAGAATCGAAAACAGCAAGAGCGGAAATCGATATATTTATTATACCGCTATTTTCTGATGTCCAAGTAGTGTCACTGCCCTTGGAAATAAAGACTCCGCCAAGAGTACCGGTATATAGATTTGTTCCTTTAACAACAAAAGTATTTACAATGTTGTTGGTCAATCCAGAATTCATACTAGTCCAGCTTGAACCATTGTTTGATGAGCGATAAACACCATAAGGGGTGCCAGCAAAAATATTTCCATCCTTTACAACAAGAGAATTAACAGGAGTACCTGGCAAGCCGCTATCAGCCTCCACCCAGCTCGTACCATTATTTTTAGATATATACACACCACCATCCGACGTTATTGGGCTGCCTACGGGAATGGCATGTGGTATTGTTATACCGGCAAATAAATTAGTCCCCAATTTGGCAAATGCATTTACTATATATTGCTTCACTCCTGAGTCTGCTTCTGTCCAGCTATTGCCGTGATTACTCGATCTAAAAATACCATTATCCGTCCCTGCGAAGATGCTTGTATCATCGATTGCCAGAGCGGTAATAGTTGCATTCGTCATTACCGGAAACCATAAGTTTCCATTGTTAGTAGAAAGGAAAAGTCCGTTCGCAGTTCCCACAAATATATTTGTGCTATCAATAACAATTGCATAAATGTCTGGATTTGTTAATCCCGAATTTGCTAAAATCCAGTTCTCACCATTATCCGTTGAAAGGAAAATACCAGCATTGTAATTCCCTATTGTTCCCATAAATAGATTGCCGCCATCTACAGCAAGGGCATTTATCTTTGTATTCATCAATCCTGTTTCTACTGCAGTCCAATTTGCTCCATCATTAGTTGAGCGGTATACGCCGCCGTTGTTTGCTCCAGCAAAAATAATTGTGTCATCAACAGCAAAACTCGTAATATCTCCACTATACGGTCCATTCGTTTGGATCCATTGCGCATCCAGGATAGTTATATTACCCAAAAAACATGTAGTCAAAATTAAATCGAAGAATAGACCTTTCATTTTTTCCTCCTCATTTCAACAAAGTCATTTTCCCGGAATATTGTGCTGTACCGACTCTCAAATTGTAAATGTAAATTCCACTGGCAACCTGCAAACCTTGACTATCGGTTCCATCCCATTTAGCCATATAATTTCCAGCAGGCAAGGTTTCTTTAATTAACGTTTTTATAACCTTTCCGTTAATATTATAAATAGTTAGCTGCGCTAGTGAATTTACCAGGTTGGAAGGAATGGTAAAGCTAATAATTGTTGAAGGATTAAACGGGTTCGGATAATTTTGAGCAATTAACTGAGTTTGCGGAACAATATTCTTATTAGCATCATCCTGAATTGAAGTAACCAATTCCAACCCTTGCCCCCTGGAACTTCCACTGCTGTCTGCCAAATAAAGATTTACCCACGATGGCCTCGCTGCAGACTGCAGGTACTGATTCTGCCAATCCTGATCTGTTAAACGCAGGAAATTTGTTGTTCTATAAGTATAAAAACTTAAACAAGGACCAACAAACGCTGTTTCCTGCCCTCCGGGAAGTTTGGCAACAAAAACGCCAAGATTAACCGGGCCAGTACCAACATGTACAACGGCTCCAAGTGGATTTCCCATACAGTCTGTTGGGACTGTATGAATATCCGCAACAACACTATTATTAGTAGAAATAGTCGAGCTGAAATCTCCATAAAATAACTTTGGATACCAACCATTATAAATAGTACCACCACAGACATTACCTGCTTCATAAATTATACTGTGAAGAAAAGTATCTTGTTCAGCAGTAAAAGTTGTTCCGTTTAATATCTCAGTAGAAATGGAACTTAATGTATCCATTATAGAAGCAAAATTAGTAAGATATGAAGTAATATTACCCTGTAGATAACTGTTTTGCCCACTAAATGGTAAGGCTTGTATTTTGACTTTTGAAAGATTGGCATAACGTGCCAATGTCTGATAAAACTCCGGGAAAGGTTCGACATATCCATATGGGTATGAGCATGTGGGAATACCTCCTGTGTAACTTTGCTTCGCATACAATAAATTATCATGTCGTAATTCCGCCCATGAGGAAAGCTGAGTGTTTAATTTCTCCTGCCAGAAAGCCGCCGTCTGCATAAAGGCAGGCAAGCTGCTTCTGTTGCTTGGAGGGTTTAATGCCCTGAGGGAACTTAACCAAAGATTATACATTGTACTGTCCCAGAAGGCCGTGCCGTATGAATTTATTAAATATCTCAGGGCAGCCATGTTGGTTGAATAATGGTATTCGTCTAATTCAGGTTTTAATAATTGTCCCGCTGCATTATTTCCGAGTGCAAACATGGGATCCAAAGGTGAAGGAAATAGTCGGCATACTGCTTCTCCGTTGAAAACTATCTTGTTATAAACAACACTGCCGGTTACATATGAATCTATTACATACCTTTGTCCAAAAAGCATAAAGGAAGAGGCTGGCTGGATAGCATTTGGAGAAGTAGGAGATTCAGAATATAGAATTTGAGATAGTATTTGCTGATTTGCATAAGATTGATTTTCCAGCGTGTCTTCAAACTGAATAACTTTTAGGCTGTCCAAAAAATCGCTTGCCTGATTTATTTGTAATTTATTCTTTAAATCCAAAAGGTTATCAATTGTAACATTATCCTGGTCACCAACAAAGCATTGGAGAACACTTTCGATGTTGTGATATGTTTGCCAAGAATTAGACATATCAAACAATTCTTCAATAAGGTATGAATCAATAGTTTGCCGCTGCAAATCATAGAAACTCTGCTTGGTTCCGTTAGTAGTATCAACATTCTGTGGAGGATAAAGATAAATTTCTATTCTCCCAAGCCACATCATAGTTCTGAAATAATTTTCGAGTATTGGATAGTTTGGATCTATATAATGACCGCGCGGTTTAAACTGGCTCCAATCAATGGTTACAGGAACACTGGCAAACAACGTGTCAAGTGAATCTCCTTGTGCAGCCATGGCAAGATTATATAACTCTGTAACCTTATTTTCATCTGCTGCATAATAAGGAACTGCTGTAGAATCAAGCAGCTTGCGGGCTACGGTCATATAAAAATCTACATCGTGAAGTTCCTGCCCCATTTTAGGGTTGCCGGAGTACTTAGTGTTTAGCTGCGGCATTTGAGCATTTAGTTGGTCCAACAAGGTTGATACTGAATTAATCAAATCACCTAACTCAACATCTTTTAAGATTCTATCATAAGAAACATGAAGAGCCTGAAGAATTGCATCAGTTGTTATAAAGACAGGCAAATCCTTATGATAAATATCTAAGAATGCCGCCCCGAAAGAAGGCTCTGAAAGTCTTGAACTAACCATGAAACCATTCGAATTAATAAGCGATTTCTCATAGCTAGTTAGGTTATACTTTGTTGCTACACTATCAAAATAATTCGCTGAGGAATAATTGGCATTTAAGCTGGCTTTAAAACTACCGGCATCATACATTTGCAGAAGTTGGTCAGTCTGCATGTTTTGATGCGCTGCAAGAAAACTCTTGTACGCATTCATATTAAAATTACTTTGGGATTGTGCAGTTAAGACAGCCGGAAAAGCTAAAAGACACCAAACACAAACTTTGTAGAAAGATTTCATCTTCCCCTCCTAATTGTTCGCACTTTTAAATTAATATAAGAAAAAATAATTTGAAATGCGGAACAGAATCTACGCACTAATTGCAATTCTCAAAATGAATCAACATGTGTGATTGATATCAATTCTCAAGTGCTTTGAATTTTACAAAGGATATTTTTACTATGTTCATGGTATTCTATACATGTACACCTAGGACGACGAACTGTAAACCGGAAATATTTTTTAAACAGCAAAATGTAAATGGCAATTTATGAATTAAATAATTACTCGTACCAGTTTTTGATTGCCATCCTGTGACTAGCATAGCCGTAGCCGGGAGTCCATGTTTTCTGCGTATCAGAAACAGCTTTTTTAACAGCTATTGTACTGTACAGAATGCTACCATTTCCATTGCCGATACAATTACCTTCTGAAGGGTTTGTAGTTAAACATATAACTGCCCCAATAATGGTCGTTTGAATATGTACCATATCGTCTGCAATTATTAATCCTGTAAAAGTTCCGGAATTAATATTTTTTATCGCGGCATTAGTAGAACTATTATGTACTATTAGTAAGCCTGATCCCTGCACATTGGCAGGATTCCAAATACCTCCGGAAGATAATTCTACGTAAGTGACACCGGATAACGGGTACTTTAATTTAGAAGGATCTGTTACATATTGACTGCCCTGCACCCCTGACACAGCAATGCTTTTTAGAGTTCCGTCGCTATAACCACCAGTTGTACCTCCAAGAACCTGGTCTGGAGTACCTGGATATCCTCCCGGGTAAGGAGTATTTTGTGCGTAAAGATTAGATGTATTTTTCTTAGTCGGGGTGTAATCGACCCCTTTTATGGTGGCACCTAATTTTGAATTTCCACTTTGACTGTAATGGTTGGTTGTCCAGACTGCCAAAGTACCTGAACCGCTAACGAGATTCCCGTTTAAATCATGATTCCTACCATCAACAACCATAGTTCCTAAAGTTTGAACTGCATTATTTGTTGAAATAGCTGCCAATACAGATGCTGGAATAAACCCATTATTAATCAATATTTTTAACAAATAAACTATAGTGTTTTTTTGCGCCGTATCGTACTTACCGGTAATATTTAGTTTGATTAAACTATCACTATCCATGTACGTATCGGATATAGTATAAGATGCCGAACCATTCAACAAATTTATTGCTGCCGGCGAACTTATGCGCAAATTTGGATTATCTCCTAATTCCGCAATTAATACTTGGGCCGTACTATTACATATGTCACGAACTTGAGTATAGTTGTAGTTATCAACGGCCTGTTGTGTGGAGTTATAAATCTTTTCATTTATATTATAATTCAGCAGTCCAAGTATAACTATACTGCCGATAACTAAAATTAATACCATCTTACCCATAAATTTCTGCCTAATTTAGATTTTTTGGTTTAATATTTTGCTGCCATGAAATTGACTGATAAACATCATCAATCGGCTCCGGTGATTGACAATCAATTCTTACCTGTATGCATTTAACAGTATTTCTTGAAGATTGATTCAGTAGAGAAGCATAAGTCAAGGCAGTACCGCTGGAATCGAAATATATCAATTTGAAATTTGTTACAGCCTCTATGAAAATCTGTTTACCTCCATTGACTGTTTTAAATAACGGCATATCCTGGGGGTTTACCGTATTAGCCAAAGCACCTTTACTCCCAAGATAATAACGAACCGTATCAACAATACCATCATTATTGTAGTCAGTATAAAATTTAATTCCTACAGAGTCAGCAAGAATGATTTTACTTCCTTTAATGCGGTAGCCAATTTTATAGAAATCGTCTTGTACAGCATCGTTAGTTCCAATAATCCTTTCCTGATTCAACATATCAAATTGTTTTTGGTAATTGTAAGTTCGTGTTGTCGAATCGACTTGAACTAACAGCATAATGACTAAACCTCCTAACACAAACGAACCTAAGATATCAAGCATTGTATTCATTTTATTATACCCTATTTAATACGATATCAATTGGCTTAAAACAAGCTTGTCTGCAAGCAGAGGATTAGTAACCGTAACATCTATCCTCTTCAGAAAGGTAGCAGCTAAAGATTTTAGGTCCGGATTACTATAAGAGACATAATACACGTGTACACTAACATTGAAATTACCGAGGCGCCCAACTGTAATAGCTGTAGAATAATTATCATAATCATCGATATCATCAAACTGGGTAGGAATGGACTCTCCGGGATCTTTACCCAGGCTTCCGGGAGGAGTTAAATTGGCAAGGTTTGAAACTGAGCCTTTGACGGTTTTTTCATCAAACGCTTTTGTCATTATTTGATTTAGCATTGATTGACCTATGCCGGTTCCGGTAATTACCGCTTCGTTGTCATAAATTTCTGAGGATGAATTAGTATTAGTTTGGTTTAAGTTTAAGATCAATCCACCTAATAAAAATAAACCGCAAATTACAAGAAATTGTTGAGCCGAACTCATCAAGTTATCTCCTTTGAAAGGTAACGATTTTCATACACTTACCTTGAAGAACCCCAAAATCAAAAGCTGTACCATGTCCTAAAAGTAGGTTTAACTTTCCCCATTTTAATTCAAATTGAATTCGATATATGAAGGTTTTATATTTAGTAATAATTACTTTACATGTATAAATTACTATGTAATAAAGTATGCGGAAGTTAAATTACTTTGAATCGCATCTGAATTGCACTTTAATTGTCGTTTAAAAGGTAATGTAAAAAGAATATTACTACATTTTCCCCAAAAATTGCTAGTATAATTACTGATGATTTTTAAAGCAGTCTCCCCCATTTGTCTGATTTAATCTTGCCAAGAAATATCTTAACTACACTTACACTGTAGAGACAACTCATGAGTTGTCTCTACAATAAATATTGAGAACAACGTGAACCAGTTGCCTTTCTTCATCAAAAGGGATACAATAGTTTTTATTATCTTTGTTGTATAAAGTAAAAACAACCTACTTATAAAAAAAATTTAAAAGCATTATGAAAAAACTGTTTATTATCTTTATTCTAGTTGCGTTTGTTAGACAAAGTTATTGTCAAACACCGCCATACAAAAATCCCAAATTACCAATTAAAGAAAGAGTCGAAGATTTACTCTCCCGGATGACATTGAAAGAAAAATTCTTCCAACTCTTCATGGTTCCGGGTGATTTAAATAACGGCAAAGAACAGTATAAGGATGGAATATTTGGCTTACAGCTCAATACCAGAGCAGCATCGGGAAATGCCGCCGATCAAATGCTTCATTACGAAAACACAGGATCGGCAGAATCCGAAGCGAAAGAAATAAATAAAATTCAAAAGTATTTTATCAATGATACCAAACTTGGTATTCCTATTATTCCTTTTGACGAAGCTCTGCATGGTTCAATTCGGCCAGGCGCAACAGCTTTCCCTGAAGCTATTGGATTAGCAGCAACATGGGATGTTCCTCTTATGAGAGAAGTTGCACATGCCATTGCGACAGAAGTTAGATCAAGAGGAATACGACAGGTTCTATCACCGGTAATAAACATTGCCCGAGATGTTAGATGGGGCAGAACTGAAGAAACATACGGAGAAGATCCTTATCTAACTACACAAATGGGGGTTGCATTCATTTCTGAGTTTGAAAAGTTAGGGGTGATTGCCACACCAAAACATTTTGTAGCAAACGTTGGCGCAGGAGGCAGGGATAGTTATCCTATTAATTACGATCAAAGACTGATGGATGAAATTTATTTTCCCGCTTTCAAAGCGGCTATTCAAAAAGCCCATGCAAGATCAATTATGATCTCTTACAACTCTTACAACGGAGCTCCCTGCAGTGCAAATAATTGGCTGTTAAATGTAAAACTAAAAAAAGATTGGGGATTCAATGGATTCGTTATCTCCGATGCGGGAGCAATTGGCGGAGCTACCGATTTGCATAAAACAGCAAAAAATTATACAGTTGCCACACAGAAAGCAATTAATGCCGGTCTGGATGTAATGCTCCAAACTTCATATTCACAATATCCAATTTTTTACGATGCTTTCAAAAAAGGGTTAATTAAAGAATCAAGAATTGATGATGCTGTAAGAAGAGTGTTAACCGCTAAATTTAAGCTGGGTCTGTTTGAGCATCCTTATGTGGATGTTGAGGAAGCAAAAAAAATAAATGATAGTGCAGAACATCGCGAACTGGCAGAAAAAGCTGCAGAAGAATCTATTGTTTTACTTAAGAATGAAAATAATATTCTGCCGTTAAAAAAAGACTTAAAGAGAATTGCGGTAATTGGAACAGACGCCGTTGAGGGAAGACTCGGCGGATACAGCCGTCCGGAAGGCGATGTAGTCAGCATACTTGAAGGAATAAAGTCGAAAGTGAAAGATTTCGCTAAAGTAAAATACGCACCAGGATGTGGAAGATATAGTGTAGAATACGTCCCAATACCTCCGGAAAATTTATTTTGTTTAAAGGAGGGTAAAAAAGAAGAGGGATTATTCGGTAAGTATTTTGCCAATCCAAAATTCGAAGGGGAACCTGTATTCACGAGGGTTGATAAAAGAATAGACTTTGGCTGGACGCTTTTCTCCCCTAACCCTGATAAATTAGATTATAGCTGGTACTCCATTTTGTGGGAAGGAAAAATCATCGGGCCAAAAACGGGCAAGGTAAATATAGGAATTGAAGGAAATGACGGGTATAGATTATATATAAATAACAAATTGATAATTAATGATTGGATTCAAAAATCATACACGACCAATACAGTTCCATATGAATTTCAAAAAGGAAAAGAATACAATATAAAAGTTGAATTTTATACAACTGCAGGAAATACAAGATTTAAACTAATATGGGACGAGGGTGTGAATAATGACTGGCAGCAAAAAATTAGCGATGCAGTTGATATAGCAAAACAAAGTGATGCAGCAATTGTAACCGTAGGAATTAATGAAGGAGAATCACACGATAGGGCTCTGCTGAGCCTGCCTGGACATCAAGAAGAATTAATAAAAGCAGTAGCAAAAACCGGAGTTCCTACTATTGTTTTATTGGTTGGCGGCAGTGCAATAACAATGTCTCACTGGATTCATGATGTGCCGGGTATAATTGACGTCTGGTATCCTGGTGAGGCTGGAGGAAATGCAGTTGCTAATGTTTTGTTTGGCGTCTATGACCCCGCAGGCAGATTGCCGATAACTTTCCCTATTTCGGAAGGACAATTGCCCTTATATTATAATCATGCACCCACAGGCAGGGGTGACGATTATGTAAATCTCACAGGACAACCCTTATTCCCCTTCGGATATGGATTAAGCTATACGAAGTTCGAGTATAGTGATTTAGTTTTTAGTAAAAAAGAAATAAACCCGGATGAAGATGTTACTGTACACTTTAAAATAAAAAATATCGGGAGAGTTGGGGGAGACGAAGTGCCGCAATTATACATTAAAGAGTTGTTTGCTTCCGTCACAAGACCAATTATTGAACTGAAAGGATTTGAGAGAATTTATCTTAATCCAAGTGAAACAAAAGAGGTAGAATTTACAATTACTCCCAAGCAATTATCAATACTAGATGAAAATTTGCAATGGAAGGTTGAGCCAGGAGATTTTAGAATTATGATTGGAGCATCATCTAAAGATATAAAGCTAAGAGGAACAATTAATGTTAAATAGATGTTATTAGGGCGACTCGTGAGTCGTTCCTACAAAAGGAATGTTCTGATAGAAGTTTACCAATTAAATTTTTTTGTTTTATCTCACACTTTAAATAGAAAAATATTCTTAAAGTATTTAATTCTTTCAAAATGACTAATTTTATTTTCAAACAAAGGGAAGTTATTCATGAAAAGTATTTTATGTTCTATTTGTTTATTCCTGTTTTTCTTTCAGTTTTCTGCCCTAAGCCAAAATAATATGAAAGAAGATTGGCCAAATTTAAAAAGATATGCAAAAGCAGATGAAAAACTACCACCACCTTCCCCAGATGGAAACAGGGTCGTTTTTATGGGCAATTCCATTACAGAATTCTGGGCCAAAATAGATACTGCATTTTTTGCTAACAATAAAAATTATATAGACCGGGGTATAAGCGGTCAAACTTCACCACAGATGCTTCTTCGTTTTCGGCAGGATGTAATAAATTTGAATCCCAAGATCGTTGTTATTTTAGCAGGGACAAATGACATAGCTGAGAATACAGGCCCGATTTCACTGAAGGATATTTTTGGAAATATTGTTTCAATGACTGAGCTAGCCCAGGTAAATAAAATCAAAGTAATCCTATGTTCCGTTTTGCCTGCTTATGATTTTCCATGGCATCATGGCTTAAAGCCTGCAGAAAAAATTGTCAGGCTAAACAAAATGATTAGATCTTATGCCGAAGAAAATCATATTACTTATGTTGATTATTATTCAAAGATGGTTGATGAAAGAAAAGGTCTAGATGCAAAGCTTACCAAAGATGGAGTTCATCCTAATTTGGCCGGATATGAAGTAATGGATGTTATGGTTGAAAAGGCTATAAAGAAGGTATTAAACCAATAATAAGCGTCATTCATTGTCATTCTACAGATTTATAGTTAAGGGCGACTCGTGAGTCGCCCCTACAACATCTCCTGTGCAGCAGTATATTTAATTTATGACTTTACTTAGCAGCTTGAAAACTAGGTACTCCGAACTGCCATAATAGAAAACCATATTCATCTGCTCTTTCTGTATCACGCTGTTCTTTGGTTGAACCGTAACCATGACCACCGCTATAATCTACTCTAAGCAGTATAGGTTTTCCACTAGCTGTAGCCGCCTGAAGCCTTGCTGTCATTTTTCCCGCTTGCCAAGGACTTACACGGGGATCATTCCAGCCAGTAGTTAATAGTACAGCCGGATATTTTACCCCGTCCCGTACATGCTGATATGAATCCATCGCATATAAATCTTCAAATCCTGCCTGTGTCTTAACACTGCCAAATTCCGGAATATTAGGAGGACCGTTTGGTGAAAATTCACTACGAAGCGTATTAGATGAGCCAACCTGATCAACAACTGCTGCAAATAAATCGGGTCTTTCAGTCATTGCTCTTCCTACAGTAATACCGCCAGCACTTCCTCCCATTATACCAAGTTTTGAGGGAGAAGTATAGTTATGTTTTATCAAATATTCTGCGCATGCAATAAAATCGCGCCATGTATTCGGCTTAGTCAGCTCTTTACCGGCGTTGTGCCAATCCTCGCCGTAAACTCCACTACCCCTAACGTGGGCAATAGCGTATATTCCACCATTGTCATACCAGCCAAGAAGTACGGGATCATAACCTGGATAAATTGTTATGCCATATGATCCATATCCGTATAGTATTGTTGGATTACTTCCATCCAATTTTGTTCCCTTTTTATAAATTAGTGAGAGTGGTATCATAGTACCATCATAACTCTCTACTTTCACTTCTTCAGAAGTTAAATCTTCGGCTTTATCATATGGCCCTAATGGCCTAAGTCCGGTATTAGTTACTTTATTGTTCTTGGGATCATAGGAGTATATTTGTTCCGCTTGAGTCCAGGATGTCATGTCGAAGATAATTCCCGGAATCCGGTTATCGCTCGAAGAGAATTCTACTGTCCCTTGAATCGGCAAGTTTATTTTTTCAGGCGAATTAGTACTATAAGGAATGCGGTAAACCTGCCCTACTACACCATCAAGCTCTCCAACGTAAAGTGCATCTTCAGCAGATGCAAGCTGTTTAATAACTTTCTCACTCTGCGGAATTATAGTCTTGGCTTTAGAAATATCCGGATTCTTCAAACCAACTTCAATTACCTTGAACCGTGGTGCATCTTTGTGTGTTAGTAAATAGAGATCATCACCATGCACGGCAAAATTTGTGACATCGTCGTTTACATCGGTAACCTTCTGCCAAGGTGTATCCGGCTTACCAACCTCATCCAGCGGTGCAGTATATAAAGTAATCTCATTCTGTACGCCGTGGGCAATTAAACCAAATGCGTATGAAGATTTCTCAGAAGTGAAAATAATTGGAAAATCATCCGGACTTATCGTAACTTTCGGCGAAACTCCGTAACCGAAGACCATTTCATCCTTCTCAGGATCGGTTCCTATTTCGTGAAGATAAATGTGACTCTTTTGATATTTCTCAGTAGGTGGTGAGTTAGGAGATAATTTTTGTAACCTGTTATAAAAAAACGAGTGGTTATCATGCCGCCAAGCTATCATGTTAAACTGGGCTCGTGTAATTTCTTCCCCGGTTTCTTTTGCAGTACGTGTGTCTATTACATGAAGTGTAGCGTTTTCGGATCCACCAGGAGATACACCCACAGCAACGTAGTGCCCGTCATAAGAAGGCGTATAATAACTAATTGCCCATTGCGGACCACCTTTCTTTTCATATTTCGCCGGATCGAGCAGAATTTGTTCTTTTCCACTTAGGCCATGACGCATATAAAGTCTTGCTACCTGCTGGTCAGGTAAAGTTTTTTCGTAGAAATACAAATCTCCGGGAAGTAATATAACACCTGAAACTCTCGCAGGTACGGATTTATCATATTTTTTTATGTCAGCTAATAGAGAGTCACGACCAGGAATGTTTGCCAATACCGAGCGTGTATAACTATTTTGCTCTTTAAACCAGCGCTGAACAGTCGTGTCTTCAAGGTTTTCCATATATCGGTATCTGTCAACAACTTTCATCCCGTATAAAGTATCAACAACCGGGCGCACTGGTGCAATTGGAGGGCCGTTCTTTATCGCTTCCTGGCCAGTTTGTCCAAAGGCAGGCTGACAATAAAAGGCAGAAACTATAAAAATTATGGCTATTACCAACGACATTGCAAAATTGAACCTACAAGTTCTGTTATTCCAATTTCTGCAGAAGTTAGTGAATTTAGCGTAGGTATGCTTATAATTCATAGCTTATCTCCCATACAATTATTAATGGTTAGTTTTTAGTACACAAAGGATTTTAACAAATATAAGCATTAATAAAACAATTAACGCACATGCCGAGAAATTGCTAACTCTCTAAAGTGCCAAATTTATATTCACATGCAGATATTAACAAATTAAGTCTTTTTTACTATTACAAATTTTCGATTCCTCACAACGGTACGTCTTTAGGATAATGTAAAGACGATGCGGTACATCGTTCAACATAGCAATAAAAAAATGAAACTCTTAACCATCAGAATCTCATTTGTTTTAAATTTGGTTACTATAGGTAATTATATTTTTGGCGACTCTTGAGTCGCCCCTACGACAGTTTGTTTAAGCTTTGTGTATTTCTCAATTTTTCATCTCAGAAGAAAACATCATCAAAAATCTTCCACTAATATCTATAAGTCTAAGATGTTATTCATTCTTAAATGGAAGGGTATCATAATCAGAAAGGACTTTAGGTTTGATAGCTACGCGCAGTGCATTTACAACAGCAAGAACATCTATTATTTCCTGTGTAATAGCACCAGCCACAGGTAGTAATAATCCAAACGAAGCGAGAAACATACCCAGAACACTCAATGCCATCCCACCAATAGCACTTTGCATAGCAATTGAACGCATTCTTCTACTGATATGAAGAAGTTCATCTACTCTTTGAAGTGAACTTTCAAGAATAACTGCACCGGCAGCTTCCGAAGTAATATCACTCCCCTGTCCAAAAGCAATTCCTACAGTTGCTGCTGTAAGTGCGGGAGCATCATTTATTCCATCTCCCATAAACACTGTGTCTGCATTTTTAGTTTCATCTTTTACAAGCTGAAGTTTCTGCTCAGGTGTTTGATTTGCATAGACTTTTTTTATTCCAACCTTGTCTGCTAAATATTTAACTTCAGATTCCCGGTCACCGGAAATAAGCAAAACCTTGTCAAATCGATGAAGGTGTTCAAGATGTTTTATGAAAGATATTCCATCGGCTCTTGGTTCGTCTCTAAACTCAAAAAGGGCTGCGAATTGATCATCAATTACGACAACACACTCCATACCACCCGACAACTGTGGTATAATTTCGGTAAACTCAGGGTTTTGTGCAATAAGTTTATTACGACTTGTAATTAAAACCTGATGTTCGTTGACTATTCCTTTTAAACCTTCTCCGGGGTGTTCATTAACTTCGCTGGCTTCGGGAATGGTAATCTTTTGAACACGTGCAGCTTCCAAAACAGCAAAAGCTAGAGGATGCCTGGAATAATTCTCTAATGCAGCAACTAGCATCAATACATCTTCTTCTTGAAATCTCTTGTTTGTCAGAATTTGCACTAGTTTTGGTTCGCCATAAGTGAGTGTTCCAGTTTTGTCAAACATTGCGGTGCGGCATGTTTCAATTTTTTCGAGTACAGTAGGATCTTTTATTATTATACTGTGCTTAGCTGCAAGGGAAATGGAACCAATAATAGTTACAGGTATTGCAATCAACAAAGGGCAAGGGGTTGCTATTACTAATACACTAAGAAACCGGATTGGATTTCCACTTAATGCCCATGCTAAAATTGCAATTGCAATTGCTAAGGGTGTGTAGTAAGCTCCTAATTGGTCTGCAAGCCTGCGTATCTTTGGCCGGTTTTGTTCCGATTGATGCATTACCTGCATTATCTTGGCATAGCGTGAATCCTTAGCTCGTTTATCAGCTCTTATAGTTAGTGCTGAACTGCCGTTTATTGCTCCTGACAAAACGGCTGAGCCTAATACTTTAGACATTATATAAGGTTCACCCGTTAAATAAGATTCGTCCATAGTTCCGTGCCCTTCAACAACAGTCCCGTCAACCGGACAAATTTCATGAGGATAGACAATGAGCTGCTCACCCACATGAATTTCTTCTATCGGTATATCTTTTATTAATTTATTTTCCTTTCGATGTGCAATTGAAGGCATACGCTTGGCAAGCGCTTGAAGTACCGAAGAAGCACTTCTCACAGCAAACGACTCAAGAGTTTGTCCACCTGAAAGCATTAGTACTACCAATGCACCTGCAAGATATTCTCCTAAAAGAACTGAGGTAATAATTGAAATCCCTGCTAGAAGGTCAGAGCTAAACTCGAGACGAACTAATTTAGTCAGAAGAACACCGACTAAAGGTATTCCTCCAAAAGCCAAAACGATAAGCAACGGAAGATTATATAACGGCAGGCTAAATATTTCACTCCCAATCTCAATGAGGAATCGAAGGATTATGAACACAATAATCCCCAATAAGGAAAGAATCGCAATCAAGCTGTCTAATGTAACGCGTGTTTTTTTTGGAATTCCAGATTTGTTAGCTATATTCCCCACAATGTTGTATTCCCTTCATCTCCGAAGCCGTGCAAATAATTGCCCGCATACTTAATGATTAATCAAATGAAAAATCTTTTCAGGATCGGTCCGGGCACCATGCCATAATGACTTAGCACTACCTACCGGCCTTTCATATACTTCATTCTCTAGGCTTTCCATAGTCTCAAATGCAACCGCTTCAGGAGATATGCCTTTGTCTTTTTGCCCACGTCTATCCCTTGCACCTTTATCAAGTTCAGTATTAGTAGTAGGTGGAATTATTTCAAATACTTTCACACTTGTATCTCTTAACTGATGGCGAAGAGAAATACTGAAAGAATGGATGGCAGCTTTGGTAGCACTGTAAATAGGAACCATAGACAAGGGGATAAAACCAAGTCCTGAAGAAATATTTATGATTGCTGATTCCTGTCTTTGCATAAGATGCGGAATAAATAAAGCGGATAGATGTATTGGAGCAGTCAAATTTATTTCGATTTCACTTTCCCCGGCAAGACTGTCGGTGCCTTTTCTAAAATCGATTTCTCTCTGTATTCCGGCATTGTTTACCAAGACATTAAATTTCTTGAAATTTGTGATAACCCAATTATATAACTCAATTCTCCCTTTTGCGGTAGACAAATCACAAGGCTTAACGTAAACATCAGACAGAAGATCTTTAACTTCCGTCAATTTGCTCTTTCTTCTTCCGCATATAATAACATGATTACCTGCATCTATAAAAGCTTTGGCTAGAGCAAAACCAATACCTGTAGCCCCACCGGTAATTAATATTGTGTTTTTCTTCAGGTTCATAAATTTTCTCCCTATTAAAGTTCAATTCAGGAAAGTGCTATCAGGAACATATTCTTAATACCAAACTAACCTATTTTTTGATTCACTATCAAGAAAAGTTAGAAATATCTTTACTTTCAAATAAAGATTGTTCGTAAATATTAATTCTTATTTAAGCATATTTTCAATTTCTTTAATGTCTTCATTTTTCAATTCTAATTCCGAAGCTTGAAAAACCCCTTCAACTTGCTTTTCATTCCTTGCCCCTACAATAGCTCCTGTAACCGCAGGGTTCTTAAGAGTCCATGCAATTGCAACTTCGCCAGGTGTACATTCATATTTTTTGCCAACTTGTTTCAGCTTTTCGACCAATAAAAGATTCTTGCTAAGTCTGGGTTCAACAAATTCTTTACTTCCCTTTCGCCAATCATCATCAGGAAGGTTTTCCGCTCTTTCTTTTGTCATTGCACCGGTTAACATACCAGAAGCCATTGGGGAATAAACAATTACACCAATATTATTTCGTTTACAAAAAGGGAGAGTCTCATGTTCTATTTTCCGTCTTAATAATGAGTATGGAGGCTGAAGAGAAGTAATGGGAGAAATTTTCTGCGCCCGTTCCATCTGCTCAACATTGAAATTGGAAACGCCAATACATCTCACTTTACCTTCTTGCTTCAATTCGGTCAAAGCTTTCCAAGCATTATCAATTTGTGAATTATCTTTTTCCGGGGGCCAATGCACCTGGTAAAGATCAATAGTATCTACATTTAAACGTTTTAGGCTATTCTCGCATTCTTTTTTTAACCAAACAGGGTCATGTGATTTAATAACATTTCTTTTTTCATCCCATATTAGCGAACACTTAGTAAAGATATACGGCTTTTCACCATTCCATTGTTTGAGCGCTTCTGCAACAATGCTTTCGGAATGTCCAAGTCCATAAACCGCAGCAGTATCTATCCAATTTACTCCCATTTCAAGAGCCTTATGAATAGCTTTAATTGAATCAGCATCAACCTGTTTTCCCCAGCCAAATTCATATCCGGGCCCTCCAATTGCCCATGCACCAAATCCGATCTTAGTTATTTCAAGGTCCGAATTTCCAAGTTTTTGTTTTTTCATCTTTGTCTCCTTAATAAATTTGAAAAGCTACAACACAAAATTAATGCATGTCGACAAGCCATTCCACCCTTGTCCAAATTGATGTTATTTGACACACAATATTTGAACCCGTCAAGAATAAACAAGACATATATCAAACAATAGAAAAAGTAGATTTCAGGACGGGAGTCCAGAGCTACGCGGGATGCTTTTGAGGTTTAGAAATTCAGTTTAAGGCCCACATTGAAAAACCTTTTTGAAAGAATATTAGGGACAGGAACCGGTGCTATGGTTTGCGGTAAGACATTATACCATGAATATGAAGTAATATTATACTGATTAAAAACATTAAAAACCTCTGCTGTAAAAATTAGATCCTTTAGATGAAAGACTTTAAACTCAAATGTTAATCCCATATCCACTCTAAAGTAAAAGGGATATTCATCTGTTTCATTATAATCAGGAACTATTTCATATG